>JBAQLR010000125.1:0-1898 GCA_049302035.1 Syntrophales bacterium | reverse complement strand
CCCGGGCAGCCGTCTCGCGGCTGGAGGCTCGCCCGCCACCGCGATAGTCCCGTATGCCGTATTTCTTGTAGAAGGTAAAATCACCGTGCCCAGGGCGAAAGATATCTTTGATCGCCTCGTAGTCATGGCTTTTAGCGTCGGTGTTGCGGATTATCAAGGAAATGGGGGCGCCGGTAGTCTTGCCTTCAAAAGTGCCCGAGAGAATCTCCACCAGGTCTTGCTCCCGGCGGGCTGAAGCGGAGGCAATCTGCCCGGGCCTTCTCCTGTTTAACTCCTTCTGAATATCCGCTTCCTCAAGATCGATTCCCGGGGGACAGCCGTCTATGACCGCGCCCAGCGCGGGACCGTGGGATTCACCCCAGGTTGTCACCTGGAAAAGCTTGCCTATGGAATTTCCCGACATGATTACCTCACAAAGGACAAACTAAGCCCTGTTCCAGCAGCATCTGCTCTATGTTATGAACACATTCGGCTATTCCCGCTGCGTCCGTATTAACCGTAAAATCCGCCAGACGGCGATAAAGCGGCGTTCGCATCGCCACTGTAGTGGCTATTTCATTGCTCAGTTCATCAGAAGAAAGAGGCGGCCGCTGGCTAAAAGTAACAGCATCGCCACGCATCCGCTTAAGGATGGTTTCCTCCCCAGCCACGAGCCAAATCAAAACGCCCTCCTTCTTGAGAAAAACGGCGTTACTCTCATCCAGTATGGCACCGCCACCGGTGGCGACGACACTTTTTCCCAGGGCGTTCAGGGTCCGGATGGCCTCCCGTTCCTTTTCCCGGAAAAAGTCCCAGCCTTTTTTCGAAATCATTTCCTGGATGGTCATGCCCGCTTTTGCCTCCGCCAGGACATCCGTATCAATGAAGTTCAAGCCCAGCCTGTCGGCAAGTTCTTTACCAATGGTGGTTTTACCCGTACAGCGGTAACCGATCAGGATGATCTTACGTTCCGGCCCCTCAGCCATATAGTTTGTCCAACTCTTCCCAAAAGGCCGGGAATGACTTCTTCACGCATTGATGATTTTTTATCCTCATCCCTGGCGCCGCCAGGCCGGCAATGGCAAAACTCATGGCAAGGCGATGGTCGTTGTAGGTCTCTATCTCCGCTCCATGGGGTTTACCGCCCCAGATGACTAGACCATCAGGAAGCTCCTCCGCACGCACCCCGATCCGGCTGATTTCACTTACCAGCGCCGCGATCCGGTTGCTTTCCTTGATCCGCAGATGGGCAACATTGGTGATTTTGGTACACCCCTCTCTAAAGGCCGCTAAAACAGCCAGCGTCGGCACCATGTCGGGAAGATCGCCCATATCGAAGGTATAATCGCCAGCCGTAAGTTTTCCCCCGGCAAGTTCCAGGCAGTTCTCGCCCCGCGTGACGCGACAGCCCAGTGTTTCCATGATCCGCAGCAGTTCAATATCCCCTTGGAGGCTCCGGGGATTGATGTTCAGGACCTGCACCTTCCCGCCACATAACGCCGCCGCAAGAAAAAAATAGGAGGCGGTGGAAACGTCGCCTTCCACGAGATAGGTCCTGCCTTGATAGCACTGACCGCCGCCCACCCGATAATCACCCTCCCCTTCCTGGCTCACCTCTACTCCGAACTGGTGCATCGCCTCGATGGTCATCGTAATGTAGGGCTTAGAGACGGTGGGACCGGACACACAGATATCTACCTCCCCCTGCGCATAAGGGGCACAGATAAGGAGGGAGGAGACATACTGACTGCTGGCAATATTGGCAAATGCTGCCCTGCCGCTTCCCAGGCCCTTCGCCTTGATGGTGACAGGAGGACACCCCAATTCCGCATGAGACTGCACACCCAGGGCCGCCAGAGCATCCAAAAGCGGCTGCACCGGCCTTTCACAAAGGCGCGGCTCGCCAGTCAGAACGAAAC
>JBAQLR010000124.1:0-15038 GCA_049302035.1 Syntrophales bacterium | reverse complement strand
GGCCCCCACCTCGGTATGTTTCAACTGGGAGAGCGAGGCGCGCCGTTTTGCGCCGACCCTCAATCCGCGCATCTTCGGAGGGGGCGACCGTGCCGAATTTATTGCTTCGCTGGCGCCCTTTGACTTGGTGATTTGCAGTTATACCCTGTTTCAGCAGGAATCGGAGCTGCTCACGGGATTTTATTGGGAAACCGCTGTGCTGGATGAGGCGCAGGCCATCAAGAATATGACCAGCAAGCGCTCTCAGGCCGCCATGCAGCTTAAGGCTGGTTTCCGGCTCGCCACCAGCGGTACGCCGGTGGAAAACCGGCTGGATGAACTCTGGAACCTGTTTCGCTTCCTCAACCCCGGTCTGCTTGGTTCTCAGAAGAGTTTCACGAATCGTTTCTCCCTTCCCATTGAAAAGGACGGCGACAAGGCTGCCCGCAGCCTGCTGAAACGGCTGATCCGCCCCTTTATCCTGCGCCGCACCAAAAGCCAGGTGCTGGAAGAGTTGCCGCCCCGCACCGATATTTTCCATCGGGTCGAACTTTCCCGAGAAGAGACCGCTTTTTACGAGGCGCTAAGGCGCAAAGCGGTCGAGACGCTGGCCGGCGCCGCTGCCGCGCCTCCGGGAGAACGGCAGATTCGCATTCTGGCCGAGATCATGCGTCTGCGTCGCGCCTGCTGTAATCCGCAACTGGTGGCGCCGAACAGCGACATCCCAAGCGCCAAGCTGGCGGCTTTCCAGGAAATTGTGGCGGAACTGCTTGCGAGTGGTCACCGGGCCCTGGTGTTCAGTCAGTTTGTGGATCACCTGACGATCCTGCGGCGCGATTTGGACAAGGAGGGAATCACCTATCAGTACCTGGACGGGGCGACTTCTGCGAAGGAAAGGCAACTGCGCGTAGCTGCCTTTCAGGCGGGACGGGGCGAGCTGTTTCTTATCAGCCTCAAGGCTGGCGGGCTCGGTCTCAATCTAACCGCCGCTGATTACGTGATTCATATGGATCCCTGGTGGAATCCCGCCGTGGAGGATCAAGCCTCCGACCGTGCCCACCGCATCGGCCAGACCAGGCCAGTCACGGTTTACCGGTTGGTGGCCGGCAATACCATCGAAGAAAAGATCGTTGCTTTGCACCACCGGAAGCGCGACCTGGCAGATTCTCTTCTGGAGGGGACTGAAACGTCGGCGCGGGTTTCGGCAGAGGATTTGATGGAACTGCTGCGGGAAGTACGTGAATAAGGACGGCACACAAAAATGCCATGATCCCCTCTGCGGGCGGAATCATGGCACTGGTAGTTCACGTTTGCTGTCGGCTCGTCATCGAGACAGGCTAACTTTGCGTTTCTTCCATGATCAATTCCCCCTTCTTCCAGGGTGGCAGGATGTTAAGCAAAAACGCCAGGATGAAAAAAGGGACAATCAAGAGGACCAGGGCTACCAGCAACCCTTCTATGCCCATCATTTCTATTTTGTAGCTTGTCAGACCACGGAAACTTTTCGAAAACAACTGCCCGCCGATGACGACGTTCCACCGCATGCTGAAGATACCCAACTGGATCAGCATGGCGCAAACGAAATATAAAAGCCTGCGCAACTCTTCCTTGAATCTGAATATTTTGATGGAAGCCATGGCTGCAAGGGGCATTAGCATGCCCATCAGAGTCTGGAGAACCACCAGGCTGATAAAAAGCTTTGATGATACGAGCTGGCCAATAATTTTTATCGAATCTTCACTTTCATAAAGCCGGTGGATAAAATCAAGGGCTTCAATCGAAAAGTCGATGATCACGGCATAGAACAGGAAGGAGGCCACCTTGTCGAGACATTTCATGTCAATTTTAGCGCCGCGGAGCGGCATGATCACCATGTAAAGGAGCATGACCATGGCAATGCCGGAAACGATCGCCGAAAAAAGGAAAACAACCGGCATCATAACGCTGCTCCACCAGGGATTGGCCTTGATGGAACCGAAGATGAAGCCCACATAGCCGTGGAGGAGAAAGGCTGAGGGGATGCCGATAATGGTGATGACCTTGACGGTCTTTTTATCGAAGGCCACGGCCGCTTCGCTGACATCGTGAGAAAAGAGCGAGAGGATCTTCAGCAGCCACTTCCTCATGCCGGTGGATTCGCGTGCCCACACAACCATATCCCGCCGGTATTCAAACCATATTTCCAGCAAAAGGACCACCATCAGATACCAGAGATAAACAAAGCCGAACATGGCCATGGCGGAGGTGGGGTTAGGGGTTAAGAACATCTCAAAAGAGCGCAGCGGCTGCCCCAGATGCAGTTGGAGCGGCAAGGCGGCAATCAGCATGAATGACAGCGCTGTGAGCATTGCCAGCCGGTAAGTAGGCTGCAATTCCTTGACGTTAAAGACCTTGACCAGAGAAGCCAGAATGAAGGCGCCGGCCACCAGCCCCGTGATATAGGGATAAACAACGATCAATATCGACCACCCGATCTCTATTTCGTTCGGGTAGATAAATCCTACTACCTGTTTGGAAAGCTCCAACAAGCCATGGTATGTTTCCATATCAGTTCACCTCGCCATCAAGATTTGCATAATAAACTTTGGGGTCTGTATTCAGACCAGGCTTCAGAACATGAATTTTGTTCATCCGCGTAAACCTTCCCAGCGGGCTGGCAATGCTCTTCATGTCGCCGAAGATCCTTGCCTGTTTCGGACAAACCTCCACACAGGCGGGGAGCAAGCCTTTAACGAGCCGGTGGTAGCAGAAGTTGCATTTATCCACGACTCTGGTGACCGGATGCAGGTAGCGAGCGCCGTAGGGGCAGGCCTGGATGCAGTAGCGGCAACCGATGCAGCGCTTGGTGTCCATTAAAATAACGCCATCGTCGGTCTTGAAGGTGGCGCCTACCGGACAAACCTGCACACAAGGCGGATGATCGCATTGATTGCAGAGCTTCGGCACAAAGAAGCTGCGCTCCACATCCTTTTCCACATAAACTTCGGTTTGTTCGCCGACATGCATGTCGATGGTGTTAACATTAACGCTCTTGTCGGTTTTGATCACGTATCGCTCCACCCAGGTGCGGAAGAAAAAGGGCGCCTCCGGGACATCGTTTTCCGTTTTGCAGGCTTGCATGCATCTGCCGCAGCCGATACATTTATCAATGTCGATGCCCATCCCGTAGTAGTGTTTTGTGGTGTCGTAATTCGTGTTAATGATTTTTGCCCAGCCATCGGAGGATAAAGCCCCTACAACACCGCCGGCAGAAATAACCAGGCCGAGATTTTTCAAGAAGTCCCGTCGATCCATTAGATTCCTCCTAACATATGGGGATAGTGGCACTGCCAGCAAACATATTTTTCACCGTGGGATTCCATATCAACCGTTGGCAGGTTCTTTGACTTGCTGGATTTCTTGTCATGACATTTACCGCAGAATTCCCGTTTATCCGGTTTGGACGGTATGCTGGTTCGCGGCGAAACTTTATGCTTTTCCGGCACCGTATGGCATTCCTTGCAAGCAACCAGCGCATGATAGGAAACGATCTTGGTCCTTTCGATCTGAGCATGGCAAGCGGCGCAAGAATCGGGAATTGTAGGCGGCGTCGGGTTATGCGGATTGTGGCAGGTGATGCACGGTTTCAAAGGATTATGCGTATCCGGGTTTATCTGGGGAAATCCCGTGGGCCGTGAGGAATTATAAACATGGCAGTAACCGCAGTAGTCTCTTTTTGTTGGTGAAGTGGGTTTGCCAGAGCTGGGATCTTCCGCATGATTCTGCGCCGCCCCATGGCAGGTCTCACAGGCCAAATCCCGGTGATAACCGGTGGCTTTGACGTTACGCTGCTCTTCATGGCACCCGGTGCAAACCTGGGCGCCGGCATACTTCACCTCTTTGGCTGCTTCCCGTTCTGTGGCGAGAGCCTTCTGCAACGCCGTATCTGTTAACGATCGCGGCAGGACAAATTGTCTCACGACAAACAGCGCCACCGCCAATACAATAAACAGCAGGATGATTCGTGCCGCCTGTTCCGGCAGCTTCTTAAAAAAAACCTTCATATATCACTCCCTGTCTCAATTAATCTTTACCTCACCTTCCACAACAGCAATCCTCAAGCCGCCCCACGCACGCAAGAGCCGTGCCATAAAAGCAGATTTGAAACTTCCCGAATATACATTAGTTATAAATTAGGAGCAATGCCCGTTTTTCGTGATTGGTTATTTAACCATGACGAGTTGGTGATTTAACCATGATGGCTTTCCCCCTGGCTCTGGCAAAATTTATGCTCTTTGACGATAGCTTTAAATTAGCTATATCTCAGGCTATATAGAGGCCAAACAGAAGGCCGAAAGCCGTGGGAACATAAATTGCAGGAGGTGGTATGCCAAGAGAGGATAACCGCTAATCTCACGGTGTCCCCGGTATTTTCGGTGGTTGCATGTTAGCTGTTATTTGGGGTGTGGCTAATTAAAATATATTTGCAGCGTTTAACGCGGGTTTTCACCTTCCCTTGCCTGCCGTTTTAAAGGCCATTCTTCTTTAGGAGGGACAGTATGTCTAAGTTTCCTTTGCGTATCTTTTTCCCCTTGTTCGTTATTTTGATACTTTGCCGTTCCCTGTCGGTTGCCCAGGAAATGGCCATCGATCCCAATGTTTGTCTGGGTTGCCACAATGGTAAATTAACAGAGGCAGACTTTGCCGCTTCCGTCCACGGCAAAAACGGCTGCAACAGTTGCCATGTGCAGCTTACCGATCTTTCCCGGCACGTGCGCGGTGAGATCAAAGTGGATAAAGTTCATTGCGAGCGTTGCCACAAAAAAGAAACTGCCGAACATTACGACAGCGTGCATATCCAGAAAGACATCAGGTGTGCCGATTGCCATACAGATGTGCACACCCATCGGTATTGGAAGAAAGACAAGCGCGTGGCCGTGGGCAAGTGCATCCAGTGTCATGACAGGGAAGCCATTTATCGAAAATCCATCCACGGCCAGACGGTAGCCGTCGGCAATCAGGATTCCGCCGCCTGTAACGACTGTCATAATCTACACGACATTAAAGCGATAGGAGACAATAAATCCCATGAAACCCGGATTTTTCACACCAGGGTATGCATGAAATGCCACAGCAACGAAGCCATGATGAAGCGCAACAAGGTCTTCAACGTGGCCGTCGAGACCTACATGGAAAGTTACCACGGCAAGAATTACCGTCTCGGTTATCCGGAGCGGGTGGCAGGTTGCGCTGATTGCCACACCTCCCATGCTGTTATGAAAGCCGCCAATCCCGCTTCCAGCGTTAATCCTGCCAACCTGTTGTACACATGCCGGAAATGCCACACCAACGCCGCCCCGTTGTTTACCAAGTTTTACGCCCATGGCGAGTATAAGGACAAGGAAAAATATCCCTTGCTCTACTGGACCTTTATCAGCATGACGGCCTTGCTTACCGGCACCTTTGCTGTATTCTGGGTGCATACCCTTCTTTGGATGTTCCGGGGATTTGTGGAAAACCGTGAAAAAATGAATCTGCTGGTGCAAGGCGAGGCTCCGCACGTCATGCCCGATGGCTTCAGGCAGTACCGCCGCTTTAATGCCCGCCAGATCATCCTGCACACCTTGGTCATTGTGAGTTTTCTGGGTTTGGCCCTGACCGGCCTGCCGCTGAAATTCAGTGATCAGCAGTGGGCCAGCCCCCTGATGCTGCTTCTTGGCGGTGCCGCCAACGCCGCGTTTTTGCATAGGATATGCGCTTTAATCACCTTTGTTTATTTCTTGTCCGCCATCGTCATGTGTCTGCATTTTCTCTTTTACCGCAAGGATTTACCGGGGAACTGGCTGGCCCGGTTGCTTGGTCCGGAGTCGCTTTGCCCCAACAGGAAAGATATCCAGGATATTACAGGGATGATCCGCTGGTTTTTTTTCCGAGGGCCAAAACCTGTCTTTGACCGGTGGACTTATTGGGAGAAATTTGATTTCCTGGCGGTTTTCTGGGGCATGTTTGCCATTGGCGGTTCCGGGCTGATGCTCTGGTTTCCCGCGGTCTTCGGAAAATTTTTGCCCGGCTGGATGTTTAATGTGGCGACAATTATTCATTCCGATGAAGCTTTACTGGCCACAGGCTTTATATTTACAGTCCATTTTTTCAATACCCATGCGCGACCGGAAAAATTCCCCATGGATTTTGTTATCTTTAACGGCCAGATGGCCAAGCATGAGTTTATCGAAGAACGTGGCGCGCAGTGGCGACGTTACGAAGAAATGCAGACCACGGAAGATTACGCCGTAAAAAAGACCAGTGGCGTTGCCTATGACTTCATCTTTAAAGTCTTTGGCTTCCTGTCTCTTTTTACCGGAGCCGCCCTGTTGTTTTTGATCTTCTATTCCTTTTTCATGCATTTTCGGTGAAAAAATGGTTTTAGTAAAATGTGTTACAATAAAATCTTACATTGAAAGGAGTTAGTTGTGGCAAGAGCAAGGAGTGTTTTTATCGGGTATTTTTTCAATTTCATCAGCCTTGTCGGTATGATTCTAGCTGTCGTAGCGACCGGTCTGATCATTATCTTTCTTTCCATGGAGGCCATCACGGGGGTGGAAAATCCCTACCTCGGCATCTTTGTTTACTTCATCTTTCCAGTCCTGCTGATAGCAGGACTCTTCCTGGTGCCGGTGGGCGCTTTCCGCCAGCGGCAGCGTCGGCGCAAAGTATTGCCGGAAGAGATTCCGCCCTACCCGGATATTGATCTCAATGATGTTTCTAAACGCAAGGCCTTTCTATTTTTCGTTTTTGGCACGGTAATCTTCGTCATCATCATTTCTCTGGCGGCCATGAAGGGCTACCACTTTACCGAATCTCCCGGCTTTTGCGGCAAGCTCTGCCACACCGTGATGACCCCGGAATATACCGTTTGGGCTAATTCTCCCCATGCCAAGGTGGCCTGTGTGGAGTGTCATATCGGTCCCGGCGCCAAGTGGTATGTGAAAGCAAAAATTTCCGGCATGAAACAAATTTATGCCGTGCTTGCCCATACCTATGCCCGGCCGATCGAGACGCCGGTAACCAACCTGCGCCCCGCCCGCGACATTTGCGAGCGTTGCCATTGGCCGGAAAAGTTCTACACGGGACGTCAGAAGGTTTATTACCATTATGCGCCCGACGAAAATAACACCCCCCGCGAAATAAATATGTTGATTAATATCGGCGGCTTGCCAAAAGATCCCACCGCTACTGGCATTCACTGGCACATCGGGAGAGAGGTTAATTATATTGCCCGTGACCGGAAGCGTCTCGATGTGCCCTACGTTTCCGTCAAGGACAAATATGGCAAGATCACGGAGTATCATGATGAAAACAGTCCCCTTACCCCGGCGGAAATTGCCAAGGGGGAAAAGCGTTTGATGGATTGTATCGATTGTCACAATCGCCCGACCCATATTTATCGTTCACCAGGCCAGGAGATGGATGAGAATTTTGTGTCCGGTCACATAGATCCGACGCTTCCCTATATCAAGAAGGTGGCTGTGGAACTGCTTAACGCGCCTTACAAGACTAAGGAGGAGGGACGCACGGCGATTGCGGCTGGGATAGAGAGGCACTATGAGGAGAACTATCCCCAAGTGTCAAAGGTGAAAACGGCCGCGATCCGCCAGGCGGTGGAGCAGGTGCAGGGTATCTTTAACCGGACAGTTTTCCCGGGAATGAAAGTCAACTGGCATACCTATCCCGATCACATTGGCCATTTCTATTCACCTGGCTGTTTCCGCTGCCATGACGGCAAGCACCGGTCGGCCGCAGGCAAGGTTATTTCCAAGGATTGCAATCTTTGTCACACGGTTCTGGGTCAGAAGCAGGAAAATATCAAACCAGGCGCCAGGGTAACGGCATTTAAGCACCCCACGGATATCGGAGAGGCCATAACCGCCATGAATTGCAGTGACTGTCATGCTGCCGGCGGCGAGGATGTGCCCGGTAGCGGGCAGAAGTAGCGTCGTGGTTAGTTGATATCCTTTCGTAACGGCAGCTCCTTTCTTGACAGCCTTTGTCAAGCAGGGGGCTGCCGTTATTTGTTACTCCGGGGCAGCAAATATTGTACCGCCTCCTCCGGGGCAGCCGGTTTAGCGTTCAGATAACCCTGCACTTCATCGCATCCCTGCTGGAGGAGATACGCCCGCTGATCTTCCGTCTCCAGAGCCTCCGCGACCACGATCATCTTTAAACTCTTCGACATTTTTATAATGGCGGCAAGTATTTCATCCCCCGGGGAGGCGTTAATGTCCCGGATAAAGCTGGGGTTTATCTTCAGTGTGTTAAAGGGAATATGGCGCAGGTAGCTCCAGGAGTGGTAGCCGGCGCCGAAATCATCAAGGGCTATCGATACGCCCATTTGCTGTATTTCTTCAAGGGTAGCGAAGATCGCTTCATTAATTGGCAGTTTTCTGTCGTGCGGCGAAGATGCCGCCGCTTCAGTCTGCCGAATCCTTTGTTTTTTTTCTGCTCCCCGGTGCTTTAACATGGCGCTTTCCGTAATATCGAGCTGCAAGAGGCGTGGCTCCATGCCGGTATTTGCCAATGTTTTCCGTAAAACACCTAAAAAGTTTGACTGGTTAAGCAGTTGAACGCAGGAGACATTGACAGTGATCATGACCGGCTGGTACCCCATATGCTGCCATTTCATATTCTGCCGACAAGCCTCCAGGAGCACCCATTCACCCAGGAGAGTGATCAAACCCGTCTCTTCTGCCTGGGGAATAAAGTAGTCAGGATAGATGAGGCCTTTTTCCGGATGCTGCCAGCGGACAAGCGCTTCCATGCCCGTGATCTCACCGGTTTGTAAGTTGTGCCTTGGCTGATAGTGAAGAATGAATTGTCCATTTTGGAGGCCTTCGCGGATGCCATTTTTAAGGGCAAGACGCAAATCCATCTGCTTTTGCATTACAGGCGAGAAAAGTTGATAGTTGTTCTTTCCCTGCTCCTTGGCAATATACATGGCCGTGTCCGCCTGTTTGAGCAGCGCTTCCACTGTGTCCCCATCATGTGGATAGACGGCAATACCGATGCTGGCAGTGATGAAGATTGTGTGACTTTCAATTTCAAAAGATTGCGAGAGACTTTCCAGGATTTTATCCGCCACGTTGCAAACGCCTTCGAATGAGGGTAGGTTCTGGAGGAAAATCGTAAATTCGTCGCCTCCGAGCCGCGAGACTGTGTCGGCTGCCCTGGTCACGGCGAGAAGTCTTTGAGCTACCTCCGAGAGGAGGGCATCACCGGCGTCGTGCCCCAAGCTGTCATTCACATCCTTGAAGTTGTCCAGATCAATGAACATGACGGACAGGATGCCATTCAGACGCTTTGCCTGGCGGATGGCTTGTTCCAGCCGGTCCCGGAAGAGAACCCGGTTTGGCAGTCCCGTCAGGCTGTCGTACAGGGCTAAAGCGCGTATTTTTGCTTCAGCTTGCTTCCTTTCCGTAATGTCCTGCATGGTGCCGGTCATAAGAAAGGGTTGGCCGTTCTGATCGAGCACGGGCTTACCATCGGTGCTGACAAAACATTCCATACCACTGGCAAGAATTATCTTGTGATCTATCTGGAAAGGTTGTTTGGCCGATACGGCCCCGTCAATGGTTAATTTGACTTGCTCCTTGTCGAGGGGATGGATGAAAGAAAGAAATTTGCCATAGGTGCTGTAGAAAGAAGATGGCGCTAAACCAAGAATAGTTGAAAGTTCCAGGGAGCCATTGACGGTATTGTTCATTAAATCCAGACTCCAACTGCCCAGCTTGGCGATCCTTTGTGCGGTTTGAAGTTGCAGTTCGCTGTTTCTCAAATCATGGAAGGCCTGATTGGCCCGGAGCATATAATTGACACGGTGGGCAAGGAGGAGCCAGTTAATGGGTTTGGTGATAAAGTCGGTGGCGCCGGCCTCAAAGGCCTGCTCGATGGAGCCCGTGTCATACTGGCCGGTCATTATGAGGATGGGAGTGTGCAGTCCTGCCTCGTGCGAGCGAATCTGCCGACAGACTTCAAAACCGTCGATTTTCGGCATAATAACGTCCAAAAGGATAAGTTGCGGGGGCTGGGCGGCGAAACAGGCAAGAGCCGCTTCCCCATTTTCGGCTTCGGTAACGGTGTAGCCGCTTTGTTCCAACACCTCCGCCGCCAGCAACCGGATGGTAGAGTCGTCATCGACTACGAGAATATGTGGTGGTGAGGGAGGGACTGTTTTCATAATCATGAGGGGGACTCCTGTTGAATTGCTATCAGTGTTTCATGTACCAGGGGATAAAGGTCGGCGATTTGTGCAAATTTGTCGGCGGCATTTCCGAGATTATTTGCCTGGCAGAGCGCTTCCAACTGCCGACAAAACTCCGCAAATCGTGTTGCTCCCACTTGCGCGCTGCTTGATTTTAACGTATGCGCCAGGTTCCCTGCCTTTAACGCGTCGTCTGCCGTCAGGCTTTGCCTTATCTCACTGAGGAGGAGCGGGGTCAGGGAACAGTAATTACTGATGATCTTTTTGATCAGGTCAGGCCGACCTGGTCGCTGCAGACTCTTGATGCTATTTAGAAACTTCATATCGATAACCGGTTTGGCGGGAAAAAAAGATGATCCCTCGTGCATTGTCGCTGCCGCCGAAGCCTTTTCCAGTTCGGCCGGAAACAGGTGGGGGAGCCAGCGCCTCAGAATGGAACGTAACTCGGTAATTTTAAAAGGTTTTGGCAAGTAGTCATCCATGCCGGCCCTGATGAAGGTTTCCCGATCCCCCTTCATGGCGTGGCCGGTGAGGGCAACGATAATATTATGTTTTTTCCCGGAAACATTGCCCTCCTGCGCCTCCCGTTCACGTATCTGGCGCGTGGCTTCGTAGCCGTCCAAGAGCGGCATCTGACCGTCAGATCGTAATCATCTTTTGACGATATTGTGCCACGGCTTCCTGGCCATTGCAAGCAGTTCAATTTCGTCATGGAGGAAGAAACTGGTCAAGTGGTAGTCCTTTTGTGGGGGAAGAAGTGATACGGTAAAGGTGTTCTCGATATCATCGCGGGAGAAACGGTAGTCGGCGCCCCAGATGATGTCCTGCTTCTTGCCGAGAGCAAAGCGATGCTGAAAATCCAAATCCACGACAGCCATTTTCCCGGTGTCGTCGACCATGCCCGCTTGATAACGATCATAGTATAGTTGCAGGACCATCCCGGAAGTGCCGGACAGCGGTGTAATATTATATTTGATTAGCTATAATTTTATTATTGGAAGCTTTGACGCAGGTTAAGATAGAAAACAACGTCGGGGGATGATTTAACTACCAGGTCTTCGCCGACGCCGATGTCCAGGGTTGAGCCCTCCCACAGGGCGACCGTGCCCCCGGCGACGAGTTGCACCGCCGTGTCCGCCAGTTCCGTAAGGTTGCTGTCGCTATAAAAAGCGGTGTGGACATCGGTCTGTATCTTAAAGGCAAGGCGGGGCAGGGGTATCCACCCCAGGCCCAGGCTGCCGAAGCCGACCCAGTTTTTCTGTTGTTCCGGTAGGATGTTGCCCTCGGTCATGAACATTGCTCCCAGGGAGCCATAGGCCGTCCACTTGCCAGCAGCTCTCCCCAAATCTGCGCCGCCTGTCAACCAGAGGGATAGGTCGGCGCTGCCGCTGCCCCGGAGTTCGTCGCTATCGCCCGTAGGCAGCTTAAGGCCAAGATTTAACGTCAGGCCCTGGCCAGAGTCCCGTTTTTCCTTAATTTGATATGCGGCCGTAAAGCCAAGATCACCGAAGCCGGCCCCGACAGCTTGCACCAGCAGCCGGTCCACGCCGTCTTTACGGTAATGGTAAAGTGAGCGATTGCGGGGCGCCATGTCCCGTCCTCCTTGGGGAAGAGAAAAGGCGCTATGATAATCTTCGATGAAGCTATCGAGAAATCCGCCTCCCTGGATTATATAGGGCATCCGGATGCCCGCCTCCAGACGGGAGGAAAAGGCGTGCCGCACCGTCAGCGTCAGGCGTGTTGTTTCCCCGTCGAGGATGATTTTTTCCCGGGGATTATCATCAACGGCATAATTGCTGGCTAAAGCGATATTGATGCCTGCTGCTGTTTTGCCTGCCGGCAGCAACAGGAAATTACCGGGACCGGGCAAACCGAAGATGCCGACGAGGGGGCTCTGGTTATTGCTGTCAAAGGGGACGATTTCCAGAGGAGCGGCGTAACCGTTCAGAGCCATTAAAGGTAGGACGAAGAGCGACAGCACGAGGGTGATGATGTTTTTTTGCATAATGTATCTCCTCAATTGCGGGACATCAGGTGCGTAACCGCTTTTTCGAGGCCGTCCAGGGTGAGTTCGAACATGGGGAAAATATCACCAATGGCGGCGATTGTCTGGGTGAATCTCCAGGTATTTTCGGCCTGGGGATTCAGCCAAACGGCATGACGAAAGGTTTGGGCCAGAAACTTCAGACGGTTGATGCTGGGCATGGCCTGACGTTGATCGATGTAAATGGCGCCCTGGGGGTGCACCAGTTCATAAGGGGCCATGCTGGCGTCGCCGACAAAAATAAGCCGTGTTTCCTGATCACGGCGGATGAAATCATCAATCAGCTCCTGCTGGCGGAGACGTTGCGGATCGCTCCATACCTGATCGTAGATGGTGTTATGGAAAAAATAGATTTTCAGGTCCTTAAATTGAGAGCGGGCATAGTTAAAAAGGGTTTGCACCACGTTGATATAGGGTTCCATGGACCAGCCGCCGTTGTCGATCAAGAGAATCACCTTGAGCCGATCCGTCAAACGGCGGTCAAAGATTATTTCCACCTCGCCGGCATTACGCATGGTTTGATAAATGGTTTTGTCAATGTTGAGCACGTCCTTGGGTCCGGTAGGCGCCATCCGGCGGAGCCGCTTCAAGGCCTCGCCGATCTGTGACTCCGTCAAGGGGCCATCCTGGGCATAATCCTGATAACGCCGTTCCATGGCCACCTTAATGGCGGATTTGTTGCGTGATACCCCCCCGACCCGCATGCCGCCGGGATGATAACCGGAATGTCCCACCGGTGAGGTGCCGCCCGTCCCAATCCATTTGCTGCCGCCGTGATGTTCGCCGTCCTGATCTTTGAGCCGATCCAGGAAGTATTTAAGCAGTTCTTCGGGGGAATATTTTGCCAGTTCCTTTTCATCCATACCCAGGGCGCGGGCCAGGTCGGCGGGGTTTTTCAACCATTCCTGCAGCATGCTGCGGGCTAAATCGGAAAGTTCTGAGGCTGCCGGCTCGGTGAAGGCGATACCCTTGAATTCCTGAGCGAAAACCTTGTCGTAGGTGTCGAAATAGCGTTCGCTTTTAATAAGGATGGAGCGGGCCGACGTGTAGAAATCGTCCAGGGTGTGGATCAAGCCCATATGGAGCGCCTTCTGCAACTTGAGAAAAGAGGTGGGCGTCACGGGGATGCCCTTTTCCCGCAGGGTATAAAAAAATCCGACAAACAAGCTTTATCTCCTTTACAAGCGAAAGCGGGAGGCCTGTTGCGAAACAATGGCCAGGTCGCCGCTTTTCTTGAATAAAACACCAAGGTAAGGCATATTCCCCAGTACCAGGTTTTTTACCTTGAAATCGGGATCCGTCTTGATGGCTCTGATCCAGTTGATAAGTTCCCGGGTGGCCGGTTTTTTCTCGATGCCGCGCAGTTCCCGGAGACGGTAAAAAGCGGTTATACAGGCGCCCACAAGTTCATCGTTTAACCCTGGGAAGTGCACCCCGATGATGCGCCGCATCATGTCCGGCTCCGGGAAGGCGATATGATGAAAATTACATCGTCCCAGGAAGGGGTCGGAAAGGTCTTTCTTGGCATTAGAGGTAATGATGATGACGGGTCGATGTTTTGTCCGGACGGTCTTGTCGATTTCCATGATATCAAACTGCATTTGATCCAGCACATCAAGCATGTCATCCTGAAAATCCGTGTCGGCTTTGTCGATCTCGTCAATCAAAAGCACCGTGCGGGTATCGGCTACGAAAGCCTGGCCGATCTTGCCCATCTTGATGTATTCTTCGATATTGCTTACCTCGCGCTTGGAATCTCCGAACCGGCTGTCATTAAGACGGGTGAGGGTATCGTACTGGTACAGCGCTTCTAAGAGCTTCATGCTGGATTTGACATTCAGGATAATGAGCGGCATCTGCAAGCTTCCCGCAATGGCGTGGGCAAGCATCGTCTTGCCGGTGCCCGGCTCCCCTTTGAGCAAGAGCGGCATTTCCATGGCAATCGAGACATTGACAATTTGCGCCAGTTCCTCATCCAGGATATACCTGTCGGCGCCCTCAAACCTGCAAACTTTGTCCTTTTGAACCATAATTTTGACTCCTTAAAGAAAAAAGACCCAAACTGGGCCCTTTGTGATTTTGTTAATCCGGGAAACCCACCGATTGCCCATTAACATGTCCAACTAATACATTTACGGTAAAAATGCCACAGATTTCTCTGCTACTAACCCGGCTATAAAAAAATCCGGGCGCCGGCCACCAGCGAACCGAAGGAAAGGTCGATCGCGCCGGAAGCCTCCGCCACAGGCGTAAAACCGCAATCGTGACAGCAGATGCGGCCACGGTCCCTGGCGTAACAGCCTTGGGTAATATGGCCGTCCGGGTCAACGTTGATGAGGATGTCGTCATGGCAGCGCCATTTATTATCTATCATGGCCGCGAGACTGCGGCGGGAATTGAGGAGGGGGTATTTCTTCTGCAGGCGGAGGGCATTTTCGACCGCTGCCCTACGTTCCTCGGGCGAAAGGGCGAGGGGAGCCTCTCCCTGCCCATAGGGATAGAAAAGCTGCACTGTGACGCCGCGCACCACGGGCACTTCCCTGAGCATCTCCAGCAGTCCCTCCAAATCGCGCCAGTTTTCGCTGTTTATCGTGAAATGAACGAAGGTTCGGGGATGGGTTGCCGTCTTCAGGTTTTGCCAAATCTGCTCAAAGTGTTGATTACAACACTATTTTGAGATTGACTTGAGGTATTATTTTGACTGATGAAGTGGTGTTCAGAGGGTTGTTTATCAAAACTATTTTTCAGTTACAGGCGATTTTGATCACGGTAAAGTAACCA
>JBAQLR010000123.1:0-14291 GCA_049302035.1 Syntrophales bacterium | reverse complement strand
TGCGCGTAGGTGAAGTAACCAAGCGGCAAGTCGAACTTTATGAGGCGATGGGGATTGCTCCACCTGCCTCGTTACATTAAGCGCGGGAATGCAGGTTGTTTCACTGTGATAGGTTAGTTCAGTTCAGGCATCTTGCAGAACGGTCAACCCTTTCAGATAATCCTCGTATGCTATCGGCGCCTGTATCCCGAGGTCGGACAGGACATCTATCGTCTCGGAAAGGGATAGATCGAGCCTTTGCGCAAGCATGCCGAGGGACAATTTCCCTTGCCGATATTGCCTTATCATAAGAAAGTTCCACCCCTCCTGAATAAGTTCACGGGCAACAGTCGATTTATCTTTTTGCTCTTCTATGGAAAGTTCTTGCAACTTCCTCGACTCCCTTTCTTTTAACCGCAAACTTATTACGCTCATGATTTCCCTCCTTTGATGCGCCGCGCCGCATCCTCAATGATTTGCGGTTTATACCTGCCGTGCCTGGACAGTGCATTCAGCTTTTCCAAAGCCAAATCCGGGGAATATTGTCCTGCGATGGCAAGATGAATTAAAAAATGAACCGCCGTAACGAAAGGCTGCCCGAATATCTTACAGACTTTTATAGTTGGACCGTCGTCCACGGCAAGCGGCAGAGACAGGCTTCTCGCCAGCCAGAAGGCCTCCGCTTCGCCGGTGCGGATTTTGAAATCATCTGCTATTTTCTGTGCCTGCAGATGATCCACATCGTTGATCAATATTTTACCTTCATTCAACAACTGCCGGATTATTTCGGAATCGTAACTCTTTTTTACCAACGCTTCCCACTGAACTTTCGGAGGGATGATGATGGCGATGCTCTCAGCCGCATCGCGGGCAATGTCGATCTTAGCGATAAGAATCAGCGAAGAAGTATCGAAAATAGCTTTCATGTCTACATCATACTACATATGTAAACTATAATCAATCTTGCAGATTAGGGACATGGTGCGGTCACCCCCTGAAGGAATCAATAGAGAAAACCGAACAGCCACAAGGGAATTTTGTTCCCGAAACCGGCATTCATATCCTCTGTAATGGCATGCACCAGGTTTCCGTTTTCAAGTCCCGGCAAATATCCGCTGCCGCTAGCTGATGATCTTTCAGGATATCTTCGAGTGAAAAAGGCGGGAAGGCCATCCTAGTGCTTACTTGCATAATTAATAGTTACATGATATACCTTTGGGCAGGAGGTAAAAATTATGCCCAAAGGTTATCACATTCCAGAGTGTTCTGAAAAGGATCGTCTGCTGATTGAAGAATGGGCGAAGAGCAGAACGATGGAGTCGAGGCTGGTTGAGCGGGCCAGGATTATCCGGCGATGTCTTGGCGGAGAGCCGGTCAAGAAGATCGTCCAGGAATTGAAGGTACGTCCAAACACCGTGATTGATTGGCGACGCAGGTTTGATGCGCAAGGGATCGCAGGCTTGACGGATCTCCCTCGTTCTGGAAAGCCGCCGAAATATACCGCAGAGTTTCGCAATGAGGTTTTGGCCACGCTGGAGATACCGCCACCACTGGGACAATCTGTCTGGGATGGACCTGCCGTAGCAAAGCATTTGGGTGCATCGGTTCACGCGGTATGGCGGGTGTTGCGCAAAGAAGGAATCTGCCTGAGTCGCCAGCGCAGTTGGTGTGTGAGTACTGATCCGGAGTTTGCCGCCAAGGCAGCGGACATAGTTGGTCTTTACTTGAATCCGCCGGAGAAAGCACTTGTGATATCGGTGGACGAGAAACCAAGTATCCAGGCGTTGGAGCGATCGACTGGGTATGTGGAAACGGACAACGGCAAGATCGTTCGAGGATTCAAGAGCACCTACAAGCGGCATGGAACCTTGAATCTCTTTGCCGCCCTGGAAGTTGCTACCGGTGCAATCCACACCGAGACAACAAAGCTTAAACGACGAGTTGAGTTTCTCGAATTTATGGACAATGTTATGGCAGAGCTCCCGGCAGGTAGAGAAGTGCATGTGATCTTGGATAATTACTGTATCCATAAACGAAATGATGCCTGGCTGGCTACACACCCCAACGTCTTTTTTCATTTCACTCCTACATCAGCCAGTTGGCTAAACCAGGTGGAAATATGGTTTGGCATTATGTCCCGCAAAGCATTGCGAGGGGCAAGTTTCAAAAGCACCGACGATTTGGCCAAAGCTATCAATGACTTTATAACTGCTTATGGGCTAACTGCAAAGCCCTTCGTCTGGCGGAAAAGAGAAGTAAAAGGTTCGCAGTTGAAAAATACTATCGTTAACTTACGCAATTAAACACTAGATCGATTTGATCTGGACGGACCAATCGGGGCACTTATGAACTTCGTCAATAAAAAGATTTTCGCCGCCTTGCCGATGAAAAGTCCGGGCGAATTCAAACAGGTCATGGGCCTGAAAGTAGGGGCTGTCCATGGAAACATCGAGGGTACGATCACTGCCGTCGGCAGGGCGTTCTTTGACCAAAAGTAAATTTGCAAATTTTAATGGACATTCATGGAGAAGGTAAACCCCTTAGACATTGAAACGAAAGGTGATGATGTCGCCATCCTGGACGATGTATTCCTTGCCTTCCAGGCGCATTTTACCTGCGGCCTTGGCGGCGGCGAAGGCACTGCCAAAGAGCTGGAAATCGGCATAACTTACCACTTCGGCCTTGATGAAGCCTCGTTCAAAATCCTTGTGGATAGCCGCGGCCGCCTTGGGCGCTTTGGAACAAGCGGGAATAACCCAGGATTTTACTTCATCGGCGCCGCAGGTAAAATAGGCGATTCTTCCGAGCAAACTGAAGGCGGCGCGGATAATGCGGCCAAAGGCCGGTTCCTCTATGCCCAGGTCGGCAAGAAATTCCTTTTGTTCCTCCCGTGAAAGTCCTGCCAGTTCAGCTTCGGTAAGGCAGCAGATGCCCAGGACTGGCGTCTGGGGGGCGACCAGCTCCTTAAAGGCGTCGGCCATGCCCGGGTTTCCCTCCGCAGTATTGACAACTACCAGTTCCGGGCGGATGCTCCAAAAGGAAAAGCTGCGCAGGGAATGGACTTCTTCGGCCGTCAGGCCGAGCTCCCGTAGCGGCTTGCCCCGGTCCAGTTGTTCCTTCAGGAGCGGCAAGATCTGGGCCTGCGCCACGTCCTGCGGGGAAAGTCCTTTTTTAGATGTTTTCTCCATTCTTTCCAGGCGGTTTTCGACAATCTGCAGGTCGGAAATGATTAATTCATCTTCCATCTGTTGGTAGCGCTTGATAACTTCTTCAACCCGGTCCACAGAAAAACCGTCAACCACTTGCACAAAGCCGTCGGCCCCGCTCAAGTTCTGGCGCAAGGCATCCCAGGCGCGTTCACCAACGGCGTTGACATCGACAAAGGGCACTTTAGCCGGTGATACCTTAAGGGGCTGGAATATTTTCACCAGATGCTCAAAGCGTTCGTCGGGGACGGTCGCCTGGCCGCGGACACAGACTTCCCCATGCACGTCCCGACTGCGCAGCGCCGTCATAATCTCAAACAAGGTGCTTTTCCCGCTTAGCGGCAGGCCTAATATTCCGATCTCCATGCTCGTCTCCTTGCGGGCCTTATAGCAGCAGTTGTTTTTCCGGGCAAGGGAAAGTCAAAAAAAGCATCAGGGGGCACGATCATACCGGAAGGTAGCCGTGATATTCAGCCGGGAAAGATTGATATCCTGTGGGAAGGGCATATAGGGTGCGGCCGCCTTGATTACCTCTAGAGTTTCCCTGTCGAGCGTTTTGTATCCGGAAGATGCGACAATCTTGCTGGCCACCAGAGCGCCTGCATTATCCAGAGAAAAAAGTATCTTCGTGACTCCTTGATTTTTCTGGTCGGGAAAAGAGCGCCATTGATATCCTATCTTTAGTTTGAGCTTCAGCAGGTAGGGCACGAATCTTTCGTCTTGGCTGTCCAGGTCAACAGTTTCTTCATCTGGAACGTCACCCGTCATTGCCTCCTCCGGCGACGCGGCGACCGCTTTCCTGACTCGAGGCTTTTGCTTCTTTTCCCTGGTTCTGATTGCCGGCGCTGCCTGAAGATTTACCATTATTGCGGTCTCGGTATCCGGCAATTCGTGGCGCCGAGCGAGAAAGCCGGCAGCCGAAATGAGGAGGGCATGGCCGATGAGAGATAACAACACGGAGAGAATGATGATTTTTTTAGTGGACATCCCTTCTTTCCTTTCCGGGAGGCATGATATACTAATAACGATAAAAATCAACCCGTTCGGGAAATGAATAGTATTTGACTTGACAAAGAAGTATTTTTCTCATTTTATGCGTGCCTCGAATCTAATGCTTACATGGGTAGGAAATGACACTGGCGCTCGACGACGAGATTTACATGGATCTGGCCCTGGAAGAGGCTCGTGCCGCCCAGGCAGCGGGTGAAGTGCCTGTGGGCGCCGTCCTTGTCCTGGGAGATAAAGTCCTCGCCAGAACGCACAACCGCCCGCTCGCACTTTGCGACCCCTGCGCCCATGCGGAGATACTTGCCATCCGTGCTGCGGCGCATCACCTCGGAAATTACCGCTTGAGCGGCGCCACGCTTTATGTAACGCTGGAACCATGCCCCATGTGCTGTGGGGCCATTATTCAGGCGCGTATCGCGAGACTGGTCTTCGGCGCCAGGGACACAAAAAGCGGCGCTGTTGTTTCTCTTTACCAACTGCTCGGGGATGGCAGACTTAACCACCAGGTGATAGTTGCCGAAGGCGTAAAAAGGGAAATGTGCGCGGAAATTATGAGTGGATTTTTTCGGGAAAAGAGGTTAGCATCGCTCGCTTTCTTATAGACGTAAGCAGTGAATACTTGCGGAGAGGTACCGAAGTGGTCGTAACGGGATCGACTCGAAATCGATTTGGGGGCCAAAAGCTCCCACGGGGGTTCGAATCCCCCTCTCTCCGCCAAAACATAAGCTGACACTGTCTCGATATATGGAGGGATGTCCGAGCGGCTGAAGGAGCACGACTGGAAATCGTGTGTATGCCCACAAAGGTGTACCGGGGGTTCGAATCCCCCTCTCTCCGCCATATATCGAGGTTCCTCAACAAGCTTTTATAAACCGACGATTTGATGGCCGGGCCCTGTGCAACCGAGGTTTGTGAACCCCGTCAGGTCCGGAAGGAAGCAGCGGCAGCAATTGCCGAAGTGTGCCGCAGACAAGCCCGGCTATCTTAAATCCTCTCTCACACGGAGCATGATGGAATATCTTGTATTGGCACGAAAGTGGCGGCCCCAGACCTTTACCGAGGTCGTGGGGCAGGAGCATGTGGCCAGAACACTGACAAACGCCATCCGCCAGAACCGCGTTGCCCATTCTTTCATTTTCAGCGGACCACGGGGAGTAGGCAAGACCTCCATGGCCAGGATACTGGCCAAGGCTCTGAACTGCACCACCGGCCCCACCCCGACGCCCTGCCAGGAATGTGACAATTGCCGGGAAATTACCGCAGGCACTTCCCTGGATGTGCGTGAGATCGATGGCGCTTCGAACCGGGGAATTGATGAAATAAGAGAACTGCGAGAGAATGTAAAGTTTTCCCCCACCTCCGGCCATTACAAAATTTACATTATTGATGAAGTCCACATGCTCACCCGCGAGGCCTTCAACGCCCTCTTGAAGACCCTGGAAGAACCGCCGGGCCATGTGATTTTTATCTTTGCCACCACGGAACTGCACAAGATCCCGGCGACCATTCTTTCCCGCTGCCAGGCCCATGATTTCCGCATGATTTCACTCAAGCAGATTACGGAAACACTGCGAGAAATTGCCAAGGCGGAAAACATTGCCATCAGCGATGCCGGGCTTGCCTGGATCGCTGCCGCAGGCAGAGGCAGCCTGCGGGATGCCCAGAGCGTTTTCGATCAGGCCATCTCCTATGCCGGTTCCGAAATCAAGGATAGCGACGTGGAGGAACTGCTTTGTCTCACCGACCGGCGCTTTCTTTTTCTCCTCTCTGCGGCGTTGCTGCAAAAACAAGCCGCCCGCTGCCTGAAAATCATCAATGAGGGCTATGCTGCCGGTCTGGACATGAAGCATTTTTACCAGCTCTTGCTGGAACATTTTCGCAACCTGCTCTTCATCAAGATTGTCGGTCCGGACCCCGTCCTTTTCGACATTACCGGAGATGACCTGACAGAACTGCAATCCCAGGCGGCAAATCCCTCCCAGGAAACTCTCCAGAGGTTATTAGATATCCTGCTGGCGGAAGAAGAAAGCATGCGCCGTACCCAGGAACCCCGCTTGCACCTGGAAGCAACCATTGTCAGAATGGCCCATCTGGAGGAACTCATTCCCCTCGAGGAAATACTGGTGAGGATGGAAAACATAGAAAGAGGGCTCCAGCGAGGAATCACGGCCCCCATTAGTGCTGCGCCGGAAGGCTTAAAGCCGCCCGTCAAGGCGTCTCCGGCTGATAATGCATCCGTGGCGCTGCCGCAAACCAAAGAGGACCGGCTGGAATATCAGGCAAGCGAGATAACACCCCCGGCAAGCGACTGGGAAAGGTACAAGGCCGCCGTCAAGAAGCATCGCCGCGGCCTTGCTTCCAACCTCGACAAGGGGAATTTCGTCAGTTGCCATGAGGGGGTGTTGACAATAAGCTTTACGGAAGGGGATAGATTTACTTTTGAATACGTGCGGGAGAAAGAACATCTGGCCTCTCTTGCCGAGCTTGCCCGTCCCTTTTTCGGCGAGGACGTGAAGTTGAAGATTGAGCTTATCAAAGTTGAGACTGACGAACAGGCCGGTAAAAACGGCAACACCGGCAAAAGCAGCCAGGAGGTACGTCAGGAAGCCATGAATCATCCGCTGGTACAAAAGGCTTTCGACTTGTTTGAAGGGGCGGAAGTGCGGGATATCATTCCCCATAAAAATACTTGACGTGCGGCCCCTCCCGCATCCGCACATGCCGGCAGATAATCCGGAATACAGCAAACGAATAGTTTACTAAAGAAACTCACAGGAGGTTAATTAATTAAATGCAAAATATCGGTGAAATGATGAAACAGGCCAGAAAACTTCAGGATAGGATGGCCGGCCTGCAAAAGGAGCTCGAAACCAGGACCGTGGAAACAACGGCCGGGGGCGGTATGGTGGCGGTGGTCGTCAACGGCAAATTTGAACTCCAGTCCCTGAAGATCGAAAGGGACGTCGTCAACCCCGATGATGTGGACATGCTCCAGGATCTGATTTTGGCGGCCGTAAACGAGGGTATCAGGAAATCCCAGGAAATGGCCTCGTCAGAAATGGCAAAACTCACCGGCGGGCTTAAGATTCCCGGTTTGATGTAAAGACGAGGCGCATATGAGCGGTTACGCCCTGCCCATCAAAAAACTGATCAAAGAATTATCGCGTTTTCCCGGCATCGGAGAAAAAACGGCGTCGCGCCTGGCTGCCTTTATCCTGCGGGCTTCGCATGAGGAAGCCGGAAGGCTTGCCGAAAGCATCCTGGATGTAAAACGGTTGATCCGCTTCTGCCCCTGTTGTTATAACTTTACGGAAAATGATTTCTGCGATATTTGCGCCGATTCCAGCCGGGACAGGGAAACCATCTGTATTGTGGAAGAACCGGATGCCCTGATTGCCGTTGAGGAAAGCGGAGAGTACCGGGGCGTCTATCACGTCCTCCACGGCGCTCTGGCTCCGCTTGACGGGGTCGGACCGGAACAGTTGAAGATACGGGAACTTCTGCACCGCTTGGCCGACCACCCGATTCGGGAAATTATCATTGCCACCAACCCGAACGTCCAGGGAGAAGCGACGGCGCTTCTCATCACCGGCTTAGTGAAAGATAAAAGCATCAGGGTGACTCGCATCGGTTTCGGCGTGCCCGTCGGCGGCGATCTTAAATATGCCGACCGTATGACCCTGGCCAAATCATTCGAATACCGCCGGGGCATGGAATAAGCCTGTCGCTGTTCTGGCCGCAATCATACCCTTATTTTAGCGTCTGCAGCCGAACGACTACTTTCCTTCCATCATGATCCTGTGTCCTTTTTACGCCGGTTGCGGGACATCTCCCAGATAATGCACTGTGTCCGGGACTTGCAGTAGAGGCGCGGATCAAGGCATGTGCAGCAGGAGTTGACCGTCAGGCACTGACAGCATTCACGGCAAAAGCCGGATTCATGCTTCTGGCAGACCGCCACAGCTTCACGATCGGAATGTATGCGGCACTTCATGCCTCCTCCGGCCTTGCCAAGTAGTGAAGGGGAAAGTATCACGATTTTATCTGGTCGGCAAGGAACAGGACAAATATTTCACTTGACATGAACCAGGTTTTCTTACACGATCCCCGATCTAAATGGGACATTTTTGTTACTTTGCAAGTTTCGCGCGGCATTTGTAACATGCAGCAGGCGTAAGTCGCTTTGCCAGGAGCGTTTGTGGGGGGGGGCAGTCCGCTGGCGTCAGCCTGGCCGGCGGCCGAATCGGGAGAGATATGGAAGGGAAGGGAAATTTGAGTATCCACGACTACGAAGAACTGGCCGCCTTGCACGCCATCGCCAAGATTCTGGCGCAGCCCCAGGAATTACGCGATCAACTGGATCAGGTGCTGAAGGAGATGAGCCAGCGGTTGGGCATGCAGCGCGGCATGATCTCGCTTTTGGACAGGGGCACAGGCGAGGCCTGGTTGGATGTGGCGCATGGCATCAACATACAGGGTCGGGAGGTCATGTATCGACCGGGTGAAGGCATTACCGGTAAGGTGGCCCAGACCGGCCGTCCCATGGCCGTGGCCAACCTGGACCAGGCAGCGCATTTCCTGGATCGCACCGGCGCCCGCAAGTTGCTTAACCGCTCGCAACTTTCCTTTTTATGTGTGCCCGTTATCTACGATGCCCGCGTGGTGGGTGTTTTATCGGCAGATAAAGTGGCCGGCCAGGTGGAAAATCTGGACCGGGAGTTGGCAATGCTGGTGTCTGTTGCGGAACTTATCGCCAAAGCCGTCCATATGCTGGCGGTGGAAGAAGAAAACCGCCGTTTACGGATGATCGTCGGCCGCACCACGCCGCCTTCCTTGGAGATTATCGCTTCCTCCAAGGTCATGCAGGAGGTTTTTGGCATGATTAACCAGGTAGCCGATTCCAATACGACGGTGTTGATTCATGGAGAGACCGGGACGGGTAAGGAGTTGGTGGCAAACGCCATTCACATGCACAGTCCCCGTGCTGCAGGACCGCTGGTGCAGGTTAATTGCGCGGCGATACCGGATACCTTGCTGGAAAGTGAGCTCTTCGGCCATGAGAGAGGCGCGTTTACAGGCGCCCTGCAAAAGCGGCGCGGCCGCTTTGAAGAAGCGGACAGCGGCACGATTTTTCTCGATGAAGTAGGGGAGCTTTCGGCCACTGCCCAAGCAAAATTACTGCGTGTCCTGCAGGAAAGGCAGTTTCAACCCCTCGGCTCCTCAAGGGTAGTCCAGGTGAATGTCAGAATCATCGCCGCCACCAACCGGAATCTGGAAGCAGATGTAGCTTCCGGCCGGTTCCGCGCCGATCTTTACTATCGGCTGAATGTTTTCCCCATTTATCTGCCATCGTTGAGGGAAAGGGGAAATGATATCATCTTGCTTGCCGACCACTTTGTTCTGAAATACAGCAAGCTCCAGGGTAAGGCAATGAAAAGAATCTCCACTTCCGCCTTGGATGCCTTTTTGGCCTATCACTGGCCGGGGAATGTGCGCGAGTTGGAAAACTGCATCGAGCGGGCGGTATTGCTGGCCCGCGGTGACGCCATTGAAGGCAGTAACCTCCCGCCCTCCATATACCTGAAGAGCAGCGCCGAAAGTGAAAGTACAAGGAAGGAAACGGACAAACTGGGCGCCCTGGTGGAAGCGCAGGAACGGGCTCTCATTGTGGATACCCTGAAAGAAACGCGGGGCAACCAGAGCCAGGCCGCCCGGATTCTGGGCACGACGAAACGGATTATGCAATATAAGATACACAAATTGGGGATCGATCCCCGGCGGTTCAAGCAAAACCGTAATGATACAATTATGCCCGCTTGAGACATTCCTCATGGAAGTATTTTGCACAAAATTGTACCAATTGTTCAATAAAGACACAAAATTGCGCTATTTTCAGCATGGGAATATATGATAGAAGGGACACTCGATGGGGTGCAAGAGCGGACTTTTTATCAAGCAGTCCGAATATCTTAACTTTTTTTAGTTAAACCTTGCTTTTAAAAAATAAGTTGATATTTTACGAGACCCTTCGCCTCGCGCATGATTCTGCGTGCAGTGAGGGGTTAAGCTTAGTCCCGGGAAAGGATATATAGATAAAGTATGTGTCGTTTGTTTGCTGTTACCAGTAAAGAGCCCTTGTCTCCGATGATGGCGATCAAGGCGCTGGACGTTATGAAGGAGGGACATGACGGTTCGGGGGTGGGCCTTTTTTTGACCGATCTCGGCGGAGATTTTGAACAGTTCCGGGGCGGGCCTATCCTCTCGGGTATTTTCTCCCATGAGGGCCTTAAAACCCTGGACCGATACATGATGGATATGAACTTCCTCACCAATTACAAGCTCTCCTTCCGGCCAACAAAACAGCCTCCGGCCGGTACCCCCAAGCGAGACAACTACCTGATTCGCGTTTATGAGTATCCGTCTGCCTGGGAAAATATGCCGGAGGAGGAGCGGCAGCGCCGTCTGCAGGAGTGCCGTCTCCAGCTCAGAGCCATGGGGGAGAAGGATGGCTCCATGGTTGTTTTCAGCTTCTGGCCCGATGTGATCATGATCAAAGAAGTCGGCGATCCGATGGTTATTGCGGAGTACCTTGGCTTGGACCGCAAGGAGCTGCGCGCCCGTACTATCTTGAGTCAGGGCCGACAGAACACCAACTATGCAATCGATATTTATGCCTGTCATCCCTTTTTCATCCAGGGGATGGCCAGTATGACGAATGGAGAAAACACTGCTTTCGTGCCGATCAGGGAGTTCCTGATGTCCCGTGGTGAACCGGGATATGTTGGCTACCAGTCAGACTCGGAGGTTTTCACCCATATCCTGCATTATACGCAACGGCATCTGCATATGGGTCTGGAAATGTATAAGCACGTCATAACCCCCCTGAAGGACGAGGAACTCAAACGCCACCCCGATGGAGATTTCCTCCGGATTATCAAGCAAAGCTGCCGACCGCTGATTATCGACGGCCCGAATTGCGTCATCGGCTGCCTGCCCGACAAGACCCTTTTTATGGTGCAGGATAGCAAAAAATTGCGGCCCGGTGTTGTCGGTGGCGGTGACGGTATTTTTGCATTCTCGTCGGAGGTTTGCGGCATTGATGCGGCTATCCCCACGCGGGATAAGAGCCGCGATTTTCAGCCCATGAAATACGATACCGTTTTTGTGGGACCAGAACGTGAGGAGGTCAAAAAATGGAGTCAATGGGAAAAATTGCTCCTTCCACATTAGGCCCCAAGGATTTGCTTTGGCAGATTCTCTGGGATAAGGAAAAGTGCACCCTCTGTGGGCGCTGTACGGCGGTCTGCCCCGTCCAGGCCGTTGAGTTGGGTGTGCACAGGAAAAGGGCGCTTCAGGTCAAGCTGGGACTGGAGGAGAAACCATCAAATGTTTTCACTGTCTATCACGGCATCCGGCAGCGTACGGAAGTGGCTTATGCCTGCGTCGGCTGCGGAATGTGTGCCCTGGCTTGTCCCAATGGCGCCATCATGCCCATGCATAATGATGAGACGGATAAACAGCGCTTTCACATAGATCAAGGGGGACAACCCCGCCGCCGCGGTGGGCGCAGGAACGATCCCCATAGTTTACTGGACAAAATCAAATTCATGCGCATTTCCATGCTCACGGACCCGGCACTCGATGCCGGCCGCCATGAATTTGAGTTGCGGACACTTTTGGGCAGGATATTGCCACCGGAAGCGGCCCTGGAGATTGCCCAGATGGGAGGCTGGAGTCCGCCGGTGCGGGAGATTTATCCGCTGGTCATCGGCAGTATGTCCTTTGGCGCCCTGTCTCCCAACATGTGGGAAGGCATTCAAATGGGCGTGGCCTATCTCAACGAAGAACGCGGGATGCCGGTGCGCGTCTGCACCGGGGAGGGAGGCTGCCCACCGCGGTTGCTGCGGTCGCGCTTTCTCAAATATGTCATTTTGCAAATCGCCAGCGGCTATTTTGGCTGGGACGAGATCATCCATGCCCTGCCGGAGATGAAGGAGGATCCCTGCGCCATTGAGATCAAGTACGGCCAGGGCGCCAAGCCGGGTGACGGCGGCCTCTTGATGTGGCACAAAGTGAGCAAGTTGATCGGGGCCATCCGGGGAGTGCCCACGGGCGTCAGCCTGCCCAGCCCGCCGACCCACCAGACGCAGTATTCCATCGAAGAATCTGTAGCCAAAATGGTTCAATCCATGTCCATGGCCTGGGGCTTCCGGGTGCCTGTCTATCCGAAGATCTCGGCGTCCAGCACCACCATGGCCGTGCTGAACAACCTGACGCGCAATCCCTATGCCGCGGCATTGGCCATGGACGGTGAAGATGGAGGAACGGGCGCCGCCTACAATGTTTCGATGAATGCGATGGGCTACCCGATTGCCAGTAATTTGCGGGATGCCTACCTGAATCTGGTCAAAATCGGCAAACAGAACGAAATCCCGCTCTTTGCCGGCGGCGGCATCGGTAAAAACGGCAATCTGGCGGCTAACGCCGCCGCCCTCATTATGCTGGGCGCCAGCGGCGTACAGGTTGGGAAATATGTCATGCAGGCCGCCGCCGGGTGTTTGGGATCGGAGCAAGACCGTTGCAACATTTGTAACCTGGGGCTCTGTCCGAAAGGCATCACCTCGCAAGATCCGCGCTTGTATCGCCGTCTCGATCCAGAGCGGGTGGCAGAGCGTCTTGTTGACGTATATCTGAGCTTTGACACGGAGTTGAAAAAAATCGTCGCCCCCCTGGGGCGTTCCACCTCTTTGCCAATCGGCATGTCTGATGCGCTGGGGATTGCCGACCGGGCCGCCGCCGAGAGATTGGGGATCAAATACACGGTTTAGTAAGTTAGAAATTATTTTCTGCCTATTTATCCCCTCAAGGGGGGGTACTGAAGAAAGTCCCGTTTATCGGGGTTAGCAGCAGCAAGTAAAGGAGAGAGCATGTCATTCAAACCGACCATTACCATCCCCGGTGAGGAAAAGGGAATCAGGGTCGATTCACGCATATTGGAAGAACGGATTCAAGAGGCCGTCGCCGCAGGTCATCGCCAAATTGAAATTGCTGCCCAGGGGCAGCACGGTCTCGGAGGACGCTTGTGGAAAGCGGGCCAGGAGCCGCTGGACATCGTGATTACCGGCACTTCCGGGCAGCGATTGGGTTCCCTGGGGTTCCCGCAAACTACTATCCATAATCTTGGCCCCGCATCCGACGACGTGGGCTGGCTCAATGCCGGCGCGCAGATTGTCGTTCACAGCAATGCTACGAATGGCGCCGGCAATGCCATGGCTCAGGGCAAAATTTATGTCGCCGGGGATATCGGGGCGCGCGGCATGACTATGACGAAGCACAACCCCCGTTTTGAGCCGCCGGAGCTTTGGGTCTTGGGCAGCGTGGGCGATTCCTTTGCCGAATTTATGGCCGGTGGTATCGCCGTGATCTGCGGCTACGGCAAGGAAGAGGCAGATAATATCCTGGGTTATGGCCCTTGTGTAGGCATGGTGGGCGGTAAAATATTTTTCCGTGGCCGCCACCAGGGATACAACGAACCGGACGCACACCTAAGAGCGCCTGATGATGAGGAATGGCGCTGGCTCACCACCCGCATGAAGGAATTCTTGCAGGCCATCGATCGGCAGGCAATCCTTACGGCGCTGACTTCCGATCGCCTGGCCTGGCAGGTGCTGTCGGCTCGCAAGCCGCACGAAAAGTACAGTAAACCCCTGCGTAAGTTGCGCCAGTTCGTTACCGAGGTGTGGGATACGGAGCTGGGTAGAGGCGGCTTAATCGGGGATCTGACTGATCAGGACAGGAGTCCCATCGAGCTGATCGCCACCGGGGAGCTGCGTCGTTATGTACCTCTCTGGGAAAATGAAAAATACCTGTCCCCCTGTCAGGCCCATTGCCCCTCTGGCATTCCGGTACAAAAACGTTGGGAATTGATACGAAAAGGTCGCATGGAGGAGGCGGTGAATCTGGCCCTGGCCTATACACCTTTGCCGACGGTAGTCTGCGGCTATCTTTGCCCCAACCTCTGCATGGAAAATTGTACGCGCGGCGTCTATCGTTTGCCGCCGGTGGATACCACCGTCCTGGGCAAGGCCAGCCTTAAGG
>JBAQLR010000122.1:0-2828 GCA_049302035.1 Syntrophales bacterium | reverse complement strand
CTAATGGTCCGCCGGGGCCGATGCCGACCACAGCAAGCTTTCCCGCGCGATGGCCACCGTTATGCCCTGATACGTTCTTCTCGGTAGTATTAATTGCGTCCTCCTCCCCGCTAATAGGGCCGCCGGTTCAGCGACGGCAGGTAAATTTATTTTCTTTAACGCCAGGGGCGAAGGGGTAAACTTCCGGGCCGTGGCGCGTATTTCCTCCCCGCTGATGAAGCGGAGCGGCACCTGAAGTTCCTGCGCCGCCCGAATCAATCCCTCTTCGCCGGCCTTGACGTCGGCGCTGGCCAGAAATCTGACCTGCTGAAGTTTTCCGCCAACCTCGGCCAGGGCTTCCTGCACCGCCGCAACGATGCGCTCGGTGCTTACCCCGCGGCGGCAACCCACCCCCACGATCAGATTTTTCAGGGCCTCCGTCGTCGTGGTGATCACCGGTTCGCCACCGATAATATTGGCGATCTGCAACGCCAGTTCGTTGGCCCCGCCCTCGTGTCCGGCCAGCAGACTGACGGCGTATCTTCCTCCGACATCCACCACGACGACTGCCGGATCGCTCAGTTTACTCCCCAGGTGCGGGGCAATCGCCCGCACGGCAACCCCGCAGGGCACAACATAGATCAACCCGCCGAAGCGGCCGAAAATCTCCGTCGTGAGAGCCAGAATGCCGGAAAAAATCTCTTCACCGGGTAAGGACGCAACATCCTGGTGCAGATAGACCTGGGCATCGCCCAGAGATTCCGCCAGACGCCGGACGATAATCGCCCCTTCCGGCGACAGGGTGATCAGTGCGTTCCTCACCTCATTCCCCCTCCCGAAAGCCGTGGGTAAAGGCCTGGTCGTAGAGCTTGGAAACAGGCAAATTACGGGCCAGGGCTCGCCCCACGATAATCATAGTGGTGGATTTCAGCCCGGCCCCCGCAACACGCGCCACAATATCCGCCAAGGTTCCCCGGAAGATTTCCTGCTCGGGCCAGGAAACGCGGTGCACCAGCGCCACGGGACAGTCGGCGCCGTAGTGGGGCAGCAACTGCTCGACAATCTCCTCAACCTTATGCACGGAAAGAAAGATGCAGAGGGTCGCGCCCGTTTCGGCAAGCCGGGATAGCTCCTGTTTCTCCGGCAGCGGCGTGCGTCCGGAGGTACGCGTCAGGATCACCGTCTGGGAAATTTCCGGCGCGGTCAGCTCCGTATTAAGGGCCGCCGCCGCCGCCTGAAAGGAACTCACGCCGGGGACAACTTCATACGCTATCCCCAACTTGTCCAGTTCGTTCATCTGTTCGCCGATAGCGCCATAGATGGAGGGGTCCCCGGAGTGGAGGCGGATCACATCCCGGTCCGCCGCCTGCGCCTTCCGGAAAAGCCGGACAATCTCGTCCAGCGACAGGTTGGCGGAATCGTGTTTTTCCGCATCGGCGGGAATCAGGCTGCTCACCGCCGGACTTACCAAAGATCCGGCGTAGATGCAAAAGCAGCAATTTTTCAGCAGCCGCGCCGCCCTAATCGTCAAGAGTTCGGGATCGCCGGGTCCAGCGCCCACGAAATGCACCTGCATCAGTCTTTTCTCCTTCCTGCATCCACTAAAACAATCGAAAGGTAACCGGTTTCAGGACTATCGCCCGACAATCGCAGTAAATTTGTCTCAATCCGCTGCCCCTCCATGCCCGCCCGCGACACCAGCACCGCCGCATCGAGCAGCTTTTCCTCTGCCAAGAGCTTCAGGAGTTCTTTTAACCTCTCGCCGATTTTCATAATCACGATTGTTCCCCCGGCGGCAATGGCCCGCTTCAGGCCCGCGAAATCATCAGTGGAAGGGACGATGGTAACCGGTTCCTTCCCCTCCCCTACCACGAATTCAGTTAACGCAGCCACGGCGGAAAAAGCGGTAACCCCCGGCACGGTAAGGACTTGCAGTTCCGGTAACAGCGTCCGCAGGGCGCGGAGGAGATAAATGTAGGTGGAATAAAGCAAGGGATCGCCCAGGGTGAGGAAACAGGCGTCTTGCCCGGTTTGCAGCACGGCAGCTACCGCGGCCGCCGATACCTCCCAACGGGCTGCCAATTCCCGCTTGTCCGCCGTCATGGGGAAAACAAGTTCGCATATCCGGGCGTCGGCGCGCAGGTAGCGCCCGGCGATCTGCATCGCGATGCTGTCCGCAGCCGTCCTGGCCTTGGGCACAAATACATGGCGACATTCCCCCAGGAGGCGCGCTCCCTTCACGGTCATCAATTCGGGGTCACCCGGTCCGATACCGATTCCATAAAAATTACCCAGAGGCATTACAAAATATCCTTTCTGACGATCAAAATAATAGCGCGGGTAGAAAGAGGCTGCTTCGCCAGATTCGTGTCCCCCTCGATTTCATAAAAACGCTCTTCCGGCAAGGTAAGGTCTTCGCCGATAAAAATGCGATAATCCTTTTCTGCCATAAAAACGAGTAAGGTTGCCAGCTCGCGGGCAATCTCCCGGTCGCCACCCAGGATCGCGATTTTACTGTATTGGCAAAGCTCAGCGCCGCTCAACTCCGGTTTTGCCGCATGAGTGCTGATTATCTTCGCATCCTCCCAACTGACTCCCAGCCGGGCAAAGGCGGTTTGCAGAGCGCTGATGCCCGGCAATACCCGGCAGGAATCGCGGCCAAAGCGCTTAATGACTGTGGCCGCCAGGCTATAGAGGCCAGGATCGCCCGTGACCAGCACCACGATGGGGCTCTTCCCCTTACGACGGGCAATCTCATCAAGGATCAGCGAACTATCCTTTCCCATCACGATACGTTCCGCTTTCCTGTCCGGGAAAAGGTCGAGGAGCCGCGGCGCCCCGATCAGCAC
>JBAQLR010000121.1:0-13965 GCA_049302035.1 Syntrophales bacterium | reverse complement strand
CGGATTTGGCGGCGGTTCCAGTGGCGGCGGCGGCTCCGGCCGCAGTTTTTAGTGAGTTAGAAATGGCTTACTGCAAGTAAGCCATTTCGTAAACGAACTATCCTGCTTTTCCGGGTTAGTAAGCTGGAAACTGCTTCCCTGTGGGCCGCAGTTTCCAGGGCGCACTTGTCCTGTCTGTCAGGGTTAGTAAGTAACGGTGTTAGGATGGGGTTTGTTATGGCTAAAGTTATTAAAAAACCACAGGAGATTTTTGCCGAAATCACGGCAGATTTTCAGCAGGCATGCGGTGCAGATCTTTTATCCATTATTCTTTACGGCAGCGGCACTGGCAATTATTACCTTCCCGGGCAATCGGATATTAATTTCCTGATTATTCTGAAAGAGGTGGGGATTGTTAACCTGGAGCAGTGTCTTACGGTAATCGGGAAATGGGAAAAAAGGCGCGTGGCGGTCGTTTTTATGACACCGGCCTATATTGCTGACTCACAGGATGCTTTTCCCGTGGAACTACTTAATATGCAGCTGAACCATCTGGTTGTTTACGGTGAAGATGGCTTAGCGGACCTGAAACTTGCAGCCGGAGAGCTGCGGTTACAACTGGAGCGGGAGTTGAAGGGGAAAGTCTTGCACCTGCAGCAGGGCTTTCTGGCCTGCGGGGGGAAAGCTAAGGGGTTACGGCAGCTTATCGGATTATCCATGGGGAGTTTTTTGCCTTTGTTTACAGTGTTGCTTTTCCTTAGAGGCTATAAAATTCCGCCGGGACGGAGGGATTTGATTAAAGCTCTGTCTCTGGCATATCCTGTTAAGGCCGACGTCTTTCTCCAAGCGATCGATATCCGGGAAAAGCGGAGCAAGCTTTCCGACCGGGAGCTTAAAGAGCTGTTCAAGTCCTATCATCATGAAATAGCCCGCCTGGCGAAACGCATCGATAAGCTGGAGGTTTAATCTTTTATTTATTTGAGGGAGGTACTTATATGTCTAGAGGGAAGAAAATACTGATTATTGTCGGCGTTGTAATCGTCCTTGCCTTATTTTCCGTTTACTCTTTGTTCAAGGGTAGTTACAACAACTTCGTAACCATGGATGAAGGGGTAAAGAGCTCCTGGGCGCAGGTGGAAAACCAGTTGCAGCGCCGCTACGATCTGATTCCTAATCTCGTCGAAACGGTCAAAGGCTATGCCAAACAGGAGAAGGATGTGCTGGTTGAGGTAACGAATGCCCGGGCCAGGGTTGGCGGGGCGGGCAAAATCTCCGATAAGATGGCGGCCAATAACGAGTTATCAGGCGCCCTGAGCCGCTTGTTGATAGTGGTGGAACGTTACCCGGAGCTCAAGTCCAATCAAAATTTTCTGCGCCTCCAGGATGAGCTGGCGGGCACGGAAAACAGGATTGCCGTGGAAAGAAGAAGGTACAATGAAGTTGTGCAGGCTTACAATGTGGCGATCAGGTCTTTTCCCGGTAATATTGTGGCCGGTATGTTCGGCTTTGAGAAGGCGGCTTTCTTTGAGGCGCCGACGGCAGCCCAGGCCACCCCACAGGTTAAATTTTAGCCTGAACGGGAGGGCGTAAAGAAATTGACGAATGCCGATTTGTCACGAAAAAAAACAGAATAGATTCATTGTGCAAAATGGCGAGGGGGCAAGCGATTGACAGGGGTTAGGGGCAAGTTGCTGATTCTTTTTATTATCCCCGTGATACTGTATGTCGCCACGCTGGGTGTCTTGCCGCTCATGGAGCCAGACGAAGCCCGTTACAGCGTCATCCCCAGCCATATGAACATATCGGGAGATTACGTTACTCCGCGTCTGCAGGGGGTCGTCTATATAGAAAAACCGCCCCTTGCCTACTGGGCGACGGCTCTTTCTTTCAAGATCTTCGGTGAAAATGACTTTTCTGCCCGCTTATTTACCGGTCTTTCCGCCTGGGGCTGCATTCTGCTCGTCTATGCCATGGGACGGTTTTTTCATGGCGAGAAGGCGGGGCTCTATGGGGCTGCCGTTTTAGCGACGTCTTTATTTCACTATGTCATGGGGCGGATCAATATCCTCGATATGCCTGTTGCCTTCCTGATGAGCCTGGCTATCTGGGCCGGATATCGTTATTGCAATTCGGGGGACACGTACCGATCTGCTACGCAGCTTCCGGATTCGGGGGACACGTACCGGTCTGCTACGCAGCTTCCGGATTCGGGGGACACGTACCGATCTGCTACGCAGCTTCCGGTACATGTCCCCCTGAGGGAGAAGGCGTGGCTTTACCTTTGCTATTTGGCCTGTGCCCTGGCCTTCCTGACCAAGGGATTGATCGGGTTTGTTTTGCCGGCGGCGGTGCTCGTCATTTGGCTGATGGCTGTGAAAAGATGGCGTACCATCCCCAGGCTCATCTCGCCGCTGGGGATCGTGATTTCTCTCGGGGTTTCCCTGCCCTGGCTGATCCTCATCCAAAAAGCCCACGGTGATTTCCTCCGTTTCTTTTTTATTCAGGAACACTTCCAAAGATATATCTCCACCATGCACCACCATGGGGAACCCTTTTATTTTTATCTCCCGATTATCATCGCCGGGACGCTGCCCTGGTGTGCTTTTATCTTTAAAACCACGGGCGGCCGGGGGAGGAATTGGTTCCGTGATAAACTATTCCGCAAGGAAGACGCGGTTTTTCTGCTTGTTTGGGGCGGTTTTATCTTCCTTTTCTTCTCCCTTTCCGGTTCCAAACTGATTCCCTACGTTGCGGCCCTTTTTCTACCCCTGGCGGTCGCTCTGGGGCGAATATTCAGCTTTTATGATGATGAACACAGGACGCCGGAAGAAAAGGTTGCGGTTCCTTATCATTTGCCGGCATTCGCGCAGTCTCTGATCTTCCTTGCCCTGCTTTTGGCGCCGCTTTTTATCAAAGAAAGAAAGATTTCCCTCGAAACTTGGTGGCCGTGGATTGTTGCGCCCCTGCTGTTCCAGGCTCTGTTGCTTTTTCTACCCGGTTACGTAAGGAAAAAAACGGGGGGGAACTGGTTTTTTACGGTCTATCTGCTGACGGCGTTTTTTCTGGTATCCCTGGTTTTTCCTCTGTCGCGTTTTCTTTCGCCCTATAAATCCGCTTATTCTCTTGCCCAGGCAATCAAGCGGGAAGTGCCGGTCGGCCAGGAGCTCTACCAATACGATGTATGCCTTTACGGCATTGATTATTATGATAAGATAAGAACCCCCATCGTGAATGATTTTGGGGAAATTAGCTATGGCGTTGCCTACTTGCCGCCTGCAGAAAGGGAGCGTTACTTCTTGCGTGACCGGGAGTTTTTCCGTATTTGTCGGCAGCGGCAGGAGACCTACTGCGTGGTCAAGGGGCGGGAAGATCTGGAAAAACTTGAAAAGGAGTTTCCCCGTATGCTGATTATGTGGGATAATGAATATTATTATTTGCTGGAGGTGAAAGCTTGAAGATACGGGAAGATTTTTTGCCTTTGAGTCGGCCGTCGATCGGCAGCGAGGAAATCCGGCAGGTTACGGCCTGCCTGGAATCGGGCTGGATTACCACGGGGCCGCTCTGTCAGCAATTTGAAGCGCAATTCTGCGCTCTTACCGGCGCCTCACGGGCCGTTTCCCTAAGTTCGGGGACGGCAGGCATGCACCTGCTTCTCCTGGCCATGGGCATCGGCCCGGGGGATGAAATTATCACGCCTTCTCTGACTTTTGCCTCCACGATCAATTTGATTGCCATGCTGGGCGCCACGCCGGTTTTTGTTGACATCGATTACGACACCCTGAATATCAATGCCGACTTGCTGGCGGAAAGGATTACCCCCCGCACCAAAGTCATCATTCCCGTGCACTTCGCCGGCGCCCCGGCGGACATGGATAAAATTATGGCCATTGCGGCCCGTTACGGGCTTGTGGTGATTGAGGACAGCGCCCATGCGATCGGCGCCTGGTATAAAGGGGTGCATGCCGGTGGCTTTGGCAACAGCGCCGTTTTTTCCTTTCACCCCATAAAAAACATCACCACGGGGGAGGGCGGCTTGATCACCCTTAGCGATGGCGATCTGGAGGCGCGGCTCCGGCGGCTTCGTTTTCACGGCCTGGAGAAGGATGCCTGGAAGCGTTACGGTAAAGGCGGCAACCCCGAGTATGACATCCAGACGCCGGGATTCAAATACAATCTCACCGACATGCAGGCAGCGCTGGGACTGGCGCAGCTGTCCCGGTTGCCGGAGTTCAATGCGCGCCGGACGCATCTGGCCGCTCTCTACCACGAAGGATTGCGGGGCGTAGCGCGAATTGCCCTGCCGGGTGTGCCTGATTATCCACATGTCCACGCCTGGCACCTGTTTATTATCAAGCTCCTCGATATGGAGCGGCGGCTTTTCATGGAAAAACTGTCGGAATATAACGTGGGTTATGGCCTTCATTTCCCGGCCAATCATCTGCTTTCCTATGTCAAGGAGAGATTTCCCCTGTCTGCGGCGGCCCTGCCGGAGACGGAGCGGGCGGCGGCGGGCATTATTTCCTTACCTCTTTTCCCAGGGATGAGGGATGAAGACGTCCATTATGTATGCGAAGCCGTCAGGGAGCTAATGAGATGATTTCCCTCGTGATTCCCCTATATAACGAAGAAGCGAATATCGCGGCCCTCATGGAGCGCCTCCTGCCGGTCATGCAAGAGTGCGGGGAACCATTCGAGCTGATTCTGGTGGATGACGGCAGTTCCGATGGTTCGCTGGCTCTTTTACAGGCTTATACTGCACAGCCGGAAATAAAGGTGGTGGAACTTACCAGGAATTACGGGCAGCATGCGGCCATCATGGCGGGTTTTTCCCTCGTCCAGGGCGACATCGTCATCACCCTCGACGCCGACTTACAGAACCCGCCGGAAGAGATCCCCCGGCTGATCGCCAAAATGACGGAGGGTAATTACGATGTAGTGGGCACCATCAGGAAGGGGCGTAAGGATTCCCTGTTCCGGATCATGCCTTCCAAGCTGATCAACATGGTAGCCAGAACAATTACCGGGGTGAAGATGACGGATTGGGGCTGCATGCTGCGCGCTTACAGACGTCCCGTCGTGGAACGCATGCTTTCCTGCCGTGAGCACGCAACTTTCATCCCGGCGCTGGCCACCCACTTCGGGAAGCGGGTGACGGAGATCGAGGTTACGCATGAAGAAAGATACGGCGGTAAGTCCAACTATCCCTTGCGCAAACTTATCAATCTACAGTTCGATCTGGTGGCCTCCTTTTCTGAACTTCCCCTGAAATTGCTTATGTATGGCGGGATCGCCATGTCTTTCCTGGGCGTTTTGTTTGGTGTGGTGCTGGTTGTCGCGCGCCTGAACTACGGCGCTCACTGGGCGGCGCAAGGTGTTTTCACCCTGTTTGCCATCCTCTTCGTTTTTGTCGGCATGCAATTTTTTGCCCTTGGAATCATCGGCGAATACATCGGCCGTATCTACCGCGAAGTCCGCAAGCGGCCGGAATACGTCATTGAACGGATTTACGCCGGGGACAATGCGTAACATGGCAACGGGAAGCCCGATGAAAACGGTGGTTTTTGCCTATCATGACATGGGTCTCACGGGCCTTATGGCCCTGAAGCGGACGGGCTTTGAGATCGTTGCCATTTTTTCGCACGACGATGACCCGGAGGAGAATTGCTGGTTTGGCTCCGTGCCGGCTTGGGCGAAGGAAAATGGCATTCCCCTGTTTTGCCCGGCGGATGTGAATCTGCCGGCATGGCGTCAAAAGATTGTTGCCCTGGCGCCGGAGGTCATCTTTTCTTTTTATTACCGTCGCCTTTTGTCCCCCGAAATATTGGCGGCGGCGCCGGGCGGCGCCTTTAACCTTCATGGCTCACTCTTGCCCCGTTACCGGGGGCGTTGTCCGGTTAACTGGGTTCTGGTGAACGGGGAGGAGGAAACTGGCGTAACCCTCCATCGTATGGCAGCCAAAGCGGATGCCGGTCATATTTTGGCTCAAAAAATTGTTCCCATCGCTTTTGCAGACACAGCGAAGAGTCTTTATGGCAAACTTTGCCACGCTGCGGTGCTGTTGCTCGATGAAACGTTGCCCTTGATAAAAGCCGGCGATAATCCCGGCTATCCGCAGGATTTGTCTGCCGGCAGTTATTACGGCGGCCGGACCCCGGCAGAGGGGCGTATCGACTGGCATTGGCCGGCATTGCGCATCTACAATCTCATCCGGGCGGTCACGGCCCCCTATCCGGGCGCCTTTGCTTTTACGCCTCAGGGGGAGAGGATGCTCATCTGGTGGGGGTTGCCCGAGGGGAGTGATGCAGCGGGAAAACCGGGGAGCGTCGTTGAGGAAGGTGGGGCCGTTTTCATTTGTGCCGGCGCGGGGCGCCTCAGGCTGATCGATATTGAAATCAACGGCAAGCGTTTAAAAAATGGAGAAATTTCGGAATATTTCCGGCAGCAGGAAGGAGAAAGGCAGTTATGAATGTCCTCATCTTGGGGGTAAATGGATTTATCGGCCATCATCTGACGAGGCGGATCCTGGCGGAAACGGCTTGGCATGTTTACGGTATGGACCTCGCGGATGATCGTTTGGGAAAGGCGATCGGCGACAGCCGTTTCCACTTCATTGAAGGGGATATTGCGATCAACCGGGAGTGGATTGAGTATCATGTCAAGAAATGCGATGTCGTGATGCCGCTCGTGGCGATTGCCACACCCAAACTATACGTCGAAGATCCGCTGGCGGTTTTCAACCTTGATTTTGAGATGAATTTGAACATTATCCGGCAGTGTGTGAAGTATCACAGGCGGGTGGTTTTCCCTTCCACCTCGGAAGTATATGGCGCCTGCCAGGAAGCGGAATTTGACGAAGACGAGAGTTTTTTGGTGGTAGGTCCAATCAGGAAAGAACGCTGGATCTATTCGGCAAGCAAGCAATTGCTGGATCGGGTTATTTATGCCTACGGCACGCGCGGACACCTTGATTTTACCCTGTTTCGCCCCTTTAACTGGGTGGGACCGCGCCTCGATTCCCTCTTTGCTGCCAAAGAGGGAAGTTCCCGCGTGGTGACCCAGTTTATTGCCGAGCTGCTCTTGAAACGTCCCCTGAAGCTGGTGGACGGGGGGCTGCAGAAGCGCTGCTTCACCTATGTTGACGACGGCATCGCGGCACTGCTCAAGATACTGGAAAACAAAGATAATCTTTGTAAAAACGAAATTATTAACATCGGCAATCCCCGGAATGAATGCTCCGTAAAAGAGCTGGCCCTGCTTCTGAAGAAAATTTTCATGTCTCATCCCGATCACCGGCAGGACAGCGAATATTCGGAGATCGTGGAAGTTACTGCGGCGACTTACTATGGGCAGGGTTATCAGGACATCTATTGCCGCAAACCGAGCATTGCCAAAGCTGAAAAATTACTGGGCTGGAGGCCGGAGATCGGCATGGATGAGGCGCTGGAGCGGACGCTCTATTCCTTCCTGGAAGAGAACTCTGCAGACTGTAGCCTGTAACCTGGGAGAAAGGCATGGCGGCGTGCAAAATTTACTGGGGCTCAAGATAGATGTTGACACCTACGAGGGTATGAGGCGTGGTGTCCCGAAGCTCCTGAAGATTCTGGAACGCCTGGGTGTGAAAGGCACCTTTTATCTGAGTGTCGGGCCGGACGCCTCGGGCCGGGCGATTCTGGAGCTTTTGCGTAACCCCCGTTTTCTGAAAAAGATGTGCCGCACCAATGCCGTCGGCCTTTATGGCCTGCGCACCGCCCTCTACGGGACCATCCTGCCCTCGCCGTTGATCGCCCTTTCCTTTCCGGAAATAGTCAAGGAAATCATTGCCCAGGGCCATGAGGCGCAATTCCATGCCTGGGATCATCGACGCTGGCAGGACGAATTGCCCCGCCGTGACATCGCCTGGATTAGTGCCTGGTTTGCCCAGGGGGTGGAAGGGTTTGAGAGGTTGACCGGCCAGGCGCCTACCTCCTTCGGGGCGCCCGCCTGGCTGGTTGATGAGCGTGTTCTGGCGATTGTCAAATCTTACAATTTCTCTTACTTAAGCTGCACGCGGGCCAGGGAGCCCTTTATTCACGAAGGTTGCGGCCTTATCGAAATTCCCTCGGATTTGCCCTGTCTCGAGGAGGTGGGAGAGGAGCGTGGTCACGATATCGTCAGTGATTTGCTGCGGGAACCGGGCCATCATGTACTGCCCCTGCATGCCGAGGTAGAGGGGGGCATCCGGCAGGACTGGTTCGTGCAATTGATGGCCAGGGCGACGGCTCTGGGCTACCAGGCTGTTCCTTTAAGGGCGATTCATGCACAATTGGCGAGGGAGACCCTGGTGGTCCGTAAACATCAACTGGCGATGCTGCCTGGACGGGCCGCCCTCTGCGCCGTTTAGTAAGACGGACGAAGGGATTGTCGGCCAGGAACCCCGACATCTATAAGATGGTATTCACGTCATGATTTTTGAAGGCAATATGGCCGATAGTCCAGGCGACGCCAGCGCTGTGGCGCCCCTGCGCCGGTTTTCCGGTAAGATTGTCGATGTGTTCCACCGCAAAATATTTCCGGGGATCATGACCGTGGCGGCGGACCGGATCGTCGCGGTTCATCGGGACGACTCCGTTCGGAGCGGTTCCCTTATCATGCCCGGGCTGGTGGATGCCCATGTCCATATCGAAAGCACGATGGTGACACCGGCTGAGTATGCGCGGATTGCCACGGTCTCCGGTGTGGTGGGGGCCGTCTCTGATCCCCATGAGATTGCCAATGTTCTGGGGGTGGCGGGTGTGGAATATATGCTTGCCAGCGCCAGCTCGACCTTGTTCAGCTTTGCCTTTGGCGCGCCTTCCTGCGTCCCCGCCACGACCTGTGAGACCGCCGGCGCCGTATTAGGGGCGGCAGCAGTAGAATCATTGCTCTCACGACCGGAGATCAGATACTTGAGCGAAGTCATGAACGTGCCCGGCGTGCTTAAGGGAGAACTGGAGGTGCTGCACAAGGTCAAGGCCGCTCTCCGTATTGGTAAAAAGGTGGATGGCCACGCGCCTGGACTTACAGGCGAATCCTTGCAGCGTTACGTCGCCGCCGGTATCTCTACCGACCATGAGTGTGTTGATCTTGCCGAGGCCAAAGAAAAAATTGCTGCCGGGATGCACATCCTCGTCCGGGAAGGATCGGCGGCGAAAAACTTCGATCAGTTGGCCCCACTTCTTGCCTGTCATGCTGACCGGTGCATGTTCTGCACCGACGATCTTCATCCCGATGATCTCGTAAACGGCTCGATAGACAGCCTGGTTCGCCGGGCGTTCCGTCTTGGCTACGACCGGATGGATGTCCTGGCCGCCGCCACCGTCAACCCGGTTTGCCATTACGGCATGAAAAGCGGTTTGTTAAGGCCGGGAGACCGTGCGGACTTCATCATGGTGGACGACTTTGCTTCTTTCAACGTGCAGCAGACTTATCTTGCCGGTCGCCTGGTTGCAGACGGCGGTGTTTCCCTCATCGAGCCGGTCCCAACGGCAACCGTCAACCATTTTGCTGCCCGGCAGCGCCAGTTGGATGATTTCCGTGTGGCCATAGGCAAAGGTCCGGTCAACGCCATCCGCGCTTTCGATGGCCAGATTTTTACAGAGAGAGAGCAGATTTCACCTCTCCCTAAAGGCAAATATGCCGTTCCGGATCCGGCACGCGACCTGCTGAAGATAGTTGTGGTCAACCGTTACCGCGATCAGCCCCCGGCCGTGGGCTTTGTCCGGGGGTTCGGTCTGAAGACCGGCGCGATTGCCTCTTCCGTCGCCCATGACTCCCATAATATTGTCGCAGTTGGCGCAGACGATCTTGCCATTTGCGAAGCGGTGAACGCGGTTATTGAGCAGAAAGGGGGGCTTGCGGTTGCGGCTGGTCCGCAATCCGGCATCCTGCCGCTTCCCATTGCGGGCCTCATGAGCAACCGCGATGCCTGGCAGACGGCGGCAATATACAGGCAGCTCGATGCAAGTGCGAAGGCCCTTGGTTCGGAGCTTGCCGCACCCTTCATGACGCTGTCATTTATGGCGCTATTGGTGATGCCTTCCTTGAAATTAAGTGATCAAGGTCTTTTTGATGGCAAAATTTTTTCCTTTATCGATCTTTTTCCCGAAGGTTGAAATGCTTACGTTAGCTGCGGCAAGCACAGGATGCTTGAGTTTCTTTTCTGCGAGGTTTTGCTTGACAAATGATATTTAATAACATAGAGAGCCCCATTCCTAATCTTTGCTTACTGGTGGTAAGATGAAAACATATAATGCTAAAAAAGAAGATGCAAATCGTGAGTGGCGGGTTGTGGATGCCCAGGGAGCAGTGCTGGGGAGGCTTGCCGCAAAGATCGCTGCCTGTCTGCGTGGTAAGGATAAACCCGTTTATACGCCCTACGTGGATGCAGGCGACTTTGTTATTGTCGTCAATGTTGACAAGATTGTGCTTACGGGCAAGAAGCTTACGGACAAGATATACTACCGATATTCCGGCTATCCCGGTGGGTTGACGGAAACCCCGGCGGGGAAAATGCTGCAAGCCAATCCGGAGAATGTGCTTCGTCTGGCCGTGAAGGGCATGCTGCCGAAGAATACCCTGGGACGGGCAATGTTGAAAAAGCTGAAAATCTATGCTGGGGGAGGGCATCCTCATGAGGCCCAGTGCCCAAAAGTCATGCAGATATAAGAGGAGAAGATCATGACGGAAAAACGTTACTACGCAACCGGGAGAAGAAAGTATGCCGTGGCCCGGGTATATATGAAAGAGGGCAACGGGACCATCCTGGTCAACAAGCGTAATTTCGACGATTACTTCACCAGGGACAGCCTGAAGATGCTGATCAGGCAACCTTTTGAGCTTACGGGCAACGCGAATAAGTTTGACATTTACGTCAACGTGTCCGGGGGGGGCGTATCCGGTCAGGCGGGAGCTCTTAAACATGGTATTTCCCGTGCTCTCCTGGAATACGATATCGCTCTTCGGCCCCTTCTCAAAAAGGAGGGATTCCTGACACGCGATTCCCGTGTGAAGGAAAGAAAGAAATACGGTCAGCCGGGAGCCAGGAAGCGCTTCCAGTTTTCCAAGAGATAACCTTAAGGGAAAGGAGGCCGCCGGCCTCCTTTTTTTTTGAGCAAGTATCGGGGACATGATGCGGAAGCCGCGAAGCGGATCGCGTCGCAGGGGGATATGCACCGAAAGTCCACCGTGGGTGTGGGGGGAAGCGGTGCGTGTCCCTCGGAGGGAAGGGGCAATAGAAATCATGATTAAGGTAGGCGTTTACGGGGCCAGCGGCTACACAGGGCAGGAGCTGTTACGGCTTTTGCTGCAACACCCGCAGGTGGAAATTGCGGCCATTACCTCCCGGCAATACAAGGGCCTTCCCCTCTCCCAGGTATTCCCATGCTTTCAGGGATTTACAACCCTGACCTTCGCCGATTATGCGCCCGAAGAGATGGCAAACCTTTGCGACGTCGTATTTCTGGCCTTGCCGCATAGCGTTTCAATGCAGGCCGCGCCTCTTTTTTATGCCGCCGGGAAGAAGATTATTGATCTCAGCGCCGACTTTCGGCTCCGGGATGTGCGGATCTACGAAAAATGGTATGGCAAGCATACTGCCGCCGATCTTTTGAGCAAGGCTGCCTACGGCCTGCCGGAGTTAAACCGCTCGGCCATTGCCGACGGCGTTCTTGTTGCCAATCCCGGCTGTTATCCCACCAGCGTCATCCTGGGGCTGGCGCCGCTGCTGAAGGGAAATTTGATTGACCCTGCCTCCATCATTGCCGATTCCAAGTCCGGGGTCAGCGGCGCCGGTCGGGAACCACAATCAGGTAACATTTTCTGCGAGGTGGCGGAGGCGTTCAAAGCCTATAACGTAGGGCGGCACCGCCATACGCCGGAGATGGAACAGGAACTCTCACTCTTGGCGGGCGGGGACCTTACCATATCTTTTACCCCCCATCTCCTGCCGATAAGCCGGGGCATCCTCAGCACCATCTACGCGACGTTGACGAAAAAAGCGACTGCCGCCGAGCTGCTTGCCGGTTACCGTGAATTTTATGGCGGCGAAAAATTTGTCACCGTCTATGGCGAGGGGCTCCTGCCCAATATATCGGCCGTACGGGGAAGCAATTATTGCCACCTCGGATTGGTGGTGGACGATAGAACTAACCGTGTCGTGATTGTTTCCGTTATTGATAACCTCGTCAAAGGCGCCGCCGGACAGGCCATCCAGAACATGAACATCCTCTTTGGCTGTCCGGAGGACGCGGGATTGGGAATGTTGCCCCTTTTGCCATAAAGCCATTATCCGGAGGATCCCGTGCCCCTCAGATTGCACAACACCATCACTAGAAAAAAGGAGTTATTTACGCCCCTTGTTGCCGGCAAGGTGGGACTCTACGTCTGCGGGATCACCGCCTATGACTTATGCCACATCGGGCACGCCCGCGCGGCCCTGGTTTTTGACGTAATTGCCAGGTATCTGCGGTACCGCGGCTTTGAGGTAACATTCGTGAAAAATTTTACCGACGTGGACGATAAGATCATCGATAAAGCCAACGCCGAAGGCACTGATATTTTTACCATTTCTGAGCGTTATATCGGGGAACATGACGTCGATATGGCAGCTTTGGGGGTGAGCGCGCCCGACTGGACGCCGCGGGCGACAGCACATATTGCGGGGATGATTGATCTGGTCCGGCAACTTATCGCCAATGACCTGGCATACGTGATCGGAGGCGACGTCTATTTTTCCGTGGCCGAATTTAAGGGTTACGGGAAACTTTCCGGTCGGAGCCTGGAAGACATGCTTGCCGGGGCCAGGGTGGACGTGAATGAGAAAAAAAACAATCCCATGGACTTTGCCCTCTGGAAGGCCAGCAAGGAAGGCGAACCTTGGTGGGAGAGTCCCTGGGGAAGGGGCAGGCCGGGCTGGCATCTCGAGTGCTCTGTCATGAGCAGACACTTCCTCGGTGAAACGTTCGATATCCACGGCGGTGGCGAAGACCTTATTTTTCCGCATCATGAAAATGAGATTGCCCAATCGGAGGGGACCTCAGGCAGGCCGCTGGCCAACTACTGGCTCCATAACGGATTTGTCCGGATAAATAGCGAAAAAATGTCAAAATCCTTAGGGAACTTCTTTACCATCCGGGATACCCTTCAGGCCTATCATCCCGAGGTGCTCCGGCTTTTCATGTTTCAGAACCATTACCGTAGTCCGATAGATTACACAGATGCCTCCCTGGCGGAGGCGCGTCAGGGGATGAACCGGCTCTACGAAGTCAGGAAGGCGATCCAGGAAGCCTTGAACAGCCGACAGGATCCTTTTGTCACGCCCGCTGCCGTGACGGGGAGACATGCCGCTGTTTTGGCGAAGCTTGACGCCCAGCGGGAAAGTTTCGTAGAAGCAATGGACGACGACTTCAACACCGCCCGTGCCTTGGGATGTCTCTTTGAAACAACCAGGATAATCAACGCTTACCTGGCGGAGAAACCGTCCCTGACATCGCCGGAGACGGTTTTCGTGCTCCATCAGGCTCAACAGTATTTCCAGGAGGTGGGCGGAGTTTTGGGATTCTTCCAAAAAGCCACGGATGATTATTTTTTGCAGGACCGGTTACGGGAGGTTCGCAAGCGGGGGCTGGATGTGGAGGAAATTGAGGGTCTGATTGCCTCCCGGATTGCCGCCCGGGCGGCAAAAAACTGGGAGAAGGCCGATGAAATAAGGAAAACCCTGGAGGCGAAACACGTCATCCTCAGGGATACGCCTACCGCCACTACCTGGGAGATAAGTTAGTGACTGCATATATGCGAAGTTATGAACTTGCCAACGGGACATATCGACCGGGTTAAGCCTTCCTGGGTCGGCGATCTCTGGGGGGGATTGGCCGCCATGCTGGTGGCGCTGCCCTCTTCCATCGCCTTTGGCGTATTGACTTATACGGCGCTGGGGCGGGAGTATGCCGGGGCCGGGGCAATGGCCGGCAT
>JBAQLR010000120.1:0-1598 GCA_049302035.1 Syntrophales bacterium | reverse complement strand
CATTGTATGCCCGCTCAAACCCCTTGCTCGCATTAGGCATAATCCGGGATTCCGGGTCGGTCAGGTTCACCTGATCCTTGGCCTGAGGGCCAGGCTGCGGGGGCGCGGGTTCTTTGCCTCTCTTCTTAAGGTAATTTAGAATCTCCTTGCCCTTGATTTCAAGGACATTTTCAACCCACCCTTTTTCATTTCAACCCAGCAAATCGGCAAGCCGTTGCCAATTCTTCCGACAGCTTCAAGCTCAAACTGCCTTGAAAAATATTTTTTAATCTCATGCATTTTTTGCCGGCGTCCACGGATTCTTTTTGATATACGATGGTCATGTTGCCTGTCACCATCAGAAAAAGGACCATTACCGACGCCGATCTGCCATTGATCCAAGCCATTATCAATGAGCATTGGCACAACAGCCGCAGCGCCGTCTCCAGAGTTCTCTGCCAGAGATGGAACTGGACTCAGTCCAATGGCCGACTGAAAGACATGGCCTGCCGGGAGGCGCTGGTTACTCTGGAGAGGGCCGGTTATCTCAAACTGCCTCCTGGACAGCATAACAAAACGAAACAGGTTGGTTTCTTCTGTTGTCGTGGATCAGTCGCCTATCGATGGTAGTCTTACTGACTACGGTCCCGTCACGATGACCATGGTCCGGAACTCCCCTATGGAACCCCTCTACAACAGTCTCGTCAGTAAACATCATTATCTCGGTTACCGCCAAATCGTCGGCCAGCATCTCAAGTACATGGCCTTCATCGGGGAGAGACCCGTCGCCTGTCTGGGATGGGGTTCCGCCGCCTGGTCGGTAAAATCCCGCGAGGCCTTCATCGGCTGGGACAAGCATACCAAAGAAAATAACCTCGCTTTTGTTGTCAACAATACCCGCTTTCTCATTTTGCCCTGGGTGTCCATCAAGTGTCTCGCTTCCAGGTTATTGGCCATGAATGCCCGCAGAATCGCCTCCGACTGGATGGCTGTCTATCAACACCCCGTCTATCTCCTCGAAACCTTTGTGGAAAAAGAGAGGTTTCAGGGAACCTGCTACAAAGCCGCCAACTGGATTTGCGTGGGGCAAACCAAAGGAACCGCCAAAAGGGGGCATGATCATTTTGTCCATGGTCTGATTAAGGATGTCTTCCTCTATCCCTTGAGGAAGGATTTTAGAGCGAAACTGATAGAAGGCAGATGAATTTTCATTAGTTGACCCGGGCGGAAGCCTGAACTCCCGCCCGGATCGGAGGTAAACGTGAACGCCCTTCACAAATTTACCATCGGCAACATAGCCAAAAAGCTGATCAAGATCAACGAAAATCTGTCTGCGCGCCACAAAAATCTCTTCCCCAAGCCTCAGCTCCTGTCTCAATATATCTTCCGGAAACGCTTCGTTTTTGTTGATCTTCGGGGGGATGCGCAGGGTGGCTATTCATGCCTGCTCACCTCCCTGTTTGACTTTTCCTTTGTCCGCTCTATGGCAGCCGATGCCTACAGCATCTTCGGGCCTGCCTGCTACGACCCGGTAACTCTCTTCCTGTTGGATTTGTTTCGGCATGTTGACGGCTACCCCGACATGAACGCCTTTCTGACGGCGCTGCGGGATGAGAAAA
>JBAQLR010000119.1:0-17419 GCA_049302035.1 Syntrophales bacterium | reverse complement strand
CCGCAGGATGGCGCCAACCAGACCCGGCGCGCCGCCCCGGAAAGGGCGATGACCGCCCCTTCCTTAACGACCGTCCTCTTTATGTGGTCTACAGCCTGGCCGTTCAGAAAGATGGTTGTAATCCGCTTTGTCGCGTAATCGGGAGAAGCCTTCGCAAATCGTTTCGGCGGCAGATAGTGGTAGCTTGTACCTTCGTCTCGCAATGCCTTCTTGATCATGCTCGAAAAGAGGAGAAAAGGAGCTTCTTGCATTCATACAAAATCCCTCACCCACGTGTCACGATAATAGCGCCCCCTTCATCTTCACTGATGATCTCGCCTATACCGGCAATAACAGGAACACCGGCGTCCCGCAATGCACGCTCCAATTGATCTGCGCGCTCTGCGGGGATCGAGATAAGCATGCCCCCGGAGGTCTGGGGATCGCAAAGCACGAGTCGTTCCGTCTCGTCGATGCCTTCAGCCCATTGGACGGCGTCCTGAAGGTAAGTCAGGTTGTTACGGGCGCCGCCCGGAACGACACCCTGCCGGGCAAGTTCCCACGCCTCGTCAAGAACTGGTATGGCGGAAAGAAAAAGCCGGGCGCGTACTCCTGAGCCGCAGGTCATTTCCCGGAGGTGCCCCATCAGGCCGAAACCCGTTATGTCCGTGGCTGCGGAAACCCCCACCGCAGTCATTGCCGCACCTGCCCCGGCATTAAGGGTTGCCATGACCTCCACAGCTTTCTTTATGGTTTCTTTACTGACCAGGTCCCTCTTGATACCGGTTGTAATGATCCCGATTCCCAAGGGCTTGGTGAGGTAGAGACGGTCCCCGGGTTTTGCCCCCACATTCATGATTATTTTATCGGGATGGACAAGGCCCGTGACGGCGAGCCCATACTTCGGCTCCGGATCGTCAATGCTATGGCCGCCAACGACGGGGACACCCGCCTCTGCCAGTTTATCGGCTCCTCCCCGGAGGATCTTTTCGAGGATTTCCAAGGGAAGACCCGTCCTTGGAAAGCTAACGATATTGAGCGCGTAAATCGGTCGTCCGCCCATGGCGTAAATGTCGGAAAGGGAGTTTGCCGCGGTGATGCGACCGAAATCATAGGGGTCGTCCACTACGGGCGTAAAGAAATCGACCGTTGCTACCAGTGCCTGGGTCTCTGAGAGGCGATAAACAGCGGCATCATCCGAGGTGCCGGTACCGACCAGGACATTGGGATCGGTAACAATGGGAAGGTGGCGCAGGACCTGCGCCAACTCGGCGGGGCCGAGTTTGCAGGCTCAGCCCGCGCCATGGGACAACTTCGTAAGTTTGACAGATTGTAGATTTGTCATAAAACACCTCCTCTATATTATATGCGTTACATAACTATTTCCTCTATGCCCGCCAGAGCTCGTACCACATTTTGATCGCTGTAACCAAAATAATAATGGTGAGCAGTTTGCGAAGACGGACCGTACTTACTCTCCTGCTCAGATAGCCTCCCAACTGTGCTCCCGGCACGGCTCCGGCCACAAGAAAAGCCGCCAGGTAAAGATCGACCTGGCAGGTGCCCAGCTTCCCGACGACCCCTGATATAGAAGAAAATAATACGATGCCCAGAGAGCTGCCCAGCGTGATTCTTGTGGGAAGATGGAGAACGTGCAGCATAAGCGGCACAAGGATAAAAGCTCCACCCTGGCCGACAATGCCCCCCATGACCCCGACTAAAGCCGCTACAGCGATTGCCAGGGGCCGGTTGAAAGCAACCTTCTCCACACCTTCTTCTTGTTCATCGGCACTGGTATTAAAGAGCAACAAGCCGGCGGCAACGGTGGCGAGGCCGACAAAGAGGGCCTGTATTGTGTACGCTTCCATGTAATGCGACAGAACAGCGCCCAGAAAGGAGCCGACGGCGATGGCTGAACCCATGTAGATGACAACAGAGCGATCTACAAAGCCATACCTCTGGTGGCGAATGACCCCGGAAGCGGCGGCAAACAGGCTCTGCACCATGGTAAGCCCGGCCACCGCTTTCATGTCGAGAGGCGCAAGACCGGCGGCCGGCGGCAGATAGAGCAGCAAAGGCGTAAGGATTATGCCCCCGCCGATGCCGAGCAGTCCCGACATCACCCCCACCAGGAGAGTCACGCCGAAGACCAGGATTTCCAGCTCCAGAACCAACTTCACACCTCACTTGTATCTTGCATTTATCCTTGCAATAAGTATAATTTCAAATACATTATTATTATCATGGTATTCATTAGGGGTTATACTTCATGAATGAAATTAATTTTCACCAGTTGCGCATTTTTTATTTCGTGGCCAAGCGGGGTAGTTTCTCAGCCGCTGCTGATGCGCTCCACATTAGCCAGCCGGCGGTCTCCAACCAGGTGAAGTTGCTGGAACAGCGCTATGACCAGCCGCTGTTCACACGGTGCAGTCGCGCCCTGCAGATGACCCAGACGGGTGAATTTGTGTTTGACTATGCGCGGCGCATCTTTGCGCTGTCGGAGGAAATGGAAAAAGTGCTCCAAGATCTCGCAGGGCTCGCTTCCGGTCGGCTCGTGATCGGAGCCAGCACTACCATCGGCGAATATTGTTTGCCTGAGACAATAGTCCGCTTCAAGGACAGATACCCGGGGGTTGCACTGGAACTGCGCATATCCAACACGAGGCAAATCGCTGATGAAGTGCTCCGGCACGCGCTCGATATAGGGTTTATCGGCGGTAAGATTGACTCTCCAAACCTCGTTGTGGAACCCTTTGCCGAAGACAAGATCGTCCTCATCGCCTCTCCAAAGCACCGCTTGGCCCGGAAAAAGAATATTCGGGTCGAAGAGTTGAGAGAAGAAGAATTCATAACAAGGGAGAAAGGATCGGCCACACGGGTCGCAGCCGAAGGATGTCTGAAGGAATTGGGTATAGAGCCCCGGGTAAGAATGGAGCTGGGGAGTAACGAATCGGTGAAGCAGGCGGTACTTGCGGGTGCGGGCCTTGGTATGCTTTCCCGGTCATCGATCGAAAGAGAAGGTACGCGGAAAAAGATAGTCTTGCTAAACGTCCCGGAGTTTGATTGTCGCCGGCAACTAAGCTTGATCTACCGTAAGGATAAGCTCTTTACCTCAGCCGAAAAGGCCTTCGTAGCGATGGCGCGGTCTCAGGATTTATCAGAAGCTACGTTATAATGCCCTCTTTATTTTATTCATTATCCCATGAGCCTCTTGCACTGTCGAGAGATATTGTTCTACGAGCGCATCGTGTACCCGCTTACCCGTTCAACCTGCATAATCTCCAGGATAGATACCAAGCGTTCCTCCTGGGCGGTATAAGCGGCGTCTTCAAGCATTGGTTCAAATGGGGAAATAGATTCTCTTGGACACGCCCCATCAACCATGATACCTTTTCTGTGAGCTTCATAGCACCCTCCTCGGCTCTGTCTGGTGTGAAAACAGGCGCTTAATCGTTAACCCCATCCAGGTATAAAAAGGAGCAAGCTTATGAAAGAAAGGGAAATGGACTATTTCAAAGCACTATATGATGTGGCGAGGGCCATCAACGCCTCTCTGGATCCCGCGCAGGTCCTGACGGAAATAGTAAGCTGCGTGGCTGCCGCATTGCAACTAAAGGCCGCCTCCATCCGCCTTCTTGATCCCAAAGGGAAGAGGCTGGTGATGGGCGCCGCCTGGGGACTTTCGGATCAGTATCTGCAAAAAGGCCCCGTGCTTGTTGAGGAAAGTGGTATTGACAAGATTGCCCTGGCCGGCAAAAACCTTTGGCTGCCAGATGCCCAGACAGATGTTAATTTCCATTACCGTGGGATGGCAAAAGCGGAAGGCATTAAATCCATTCAGGTTATGCCGCTTTTGGTTGCAGATAAAGCCATCGGCGTACTGCGGGTCTATGCCGATAGAATTCGTAAATTTACCGAAAAGGAATTAAGGTTCCTGGAAGCAGTGGCCAACCTGAGTGCGCTCGCTCTTGATAACGCTCTTTTACACAAGAAATTGCGCACGGATTGCGATTTAATGGCGGCCAACAAATATCGTATCGACGACAATTAATAAGTTAACGCGTAAGTCCGCATTGCGGGGCTTATCCCGTTTGCCAGGGGCAAGGAGGGCATGATGATCCGTGTTGGCATCAATGGTTTCGGAAGAATCGGGCGGCAGGTACTTAAGGCCGTCTTGGCGAGATATCCACATACACTGCAAGTAGTCGCCATTAATGATCTTTGCGATGTGGCAACCAATGCCCATCTCTTGCAGTACGATACCAACTATGGCCGGTTTTCAGGAGAAATAAAGGTCAAAAAAAGTTCCATGGTCATTAGCGGTCAAGTTATTAAAAATCTGGCCTTCCGCGATCCCGCAACTATCCCTTGGGATGACGAAGGGGTTGATATTGTTATCGAAAGCACCGGTCTTTTCCTGACCGGCCCGAAGGCGGCGGCACATATAAGTGCTGGCGCCCGCAAGGTCGTCATCACCGCCCCCGCCCAGGAAGAAGACCTGACGGTTGTGATGGGTGTAAATCACAAGAGCTACCGCCCCGAAAAGCACTACATCATCTCCAATGCCTCCTGTACGACGAATTGTTTAGCGCCACCCGTCCAGGTGATACACAGGAACTTCGGTATCGAAAAAGCGATGATGACGACCGTCCACTCCTATACCAACGATCAGCGGATTCTGGATTTGGCTCACAAAGACCTGCGCCGGGCACGGGCCGCTTCCCAGAACATCATTCCTACCAGTACCGGTGCGGCCAAGGCAATCTCGCTGGTGATCCCCGCGCTGGCCGGCAGGTTCGACGGCTATTCGCTCCGGGTACCCACCCCGACCGTATCGCTTGTCGATTTCGTGGCCGAGCTTAGTACCAATATTTCGACGGATGACTTGCGGCAGGCGCTGAAAAAAGCGTCGCAGGGTGGCCTGAAGGACATCATGCGCTGTGAAGCAAAGGGGCTTGTCTCCTCTGATTTTCGAGGTGATTCCCATTCCTCCATCATCGACATGGAATTCACCCAGGTGCTGCGGGACAATATGGCCAAGGTTGTGGCCTGGTATGACAACGAATGGGGCTATTCTTGCCGGGTAGCCGACCTGACCAATTATATTGCCCAAAAAGGATGGTGATCTCTCTTGACTGCCCATATTCTCGTCATTGATGACGATGCCGTCGCCTGTGAGTTCCTCCAGGAAGCGCTTTCCCGTGCCGGCTATCAGGTGGACACCCGTACCGCCGCCGCCGAAGCCTTGAAACTTGACCTTGCCGCCTATGATCTGCTCATTTCCGATATCAGGATGCCGGTCATCGACGGTCTGCATTTCCTGCGCCTGGTGCAGGAGAAGTGGCCGGAAGTTCCCGTCATTCTGGTGACTTCCTACGGCTCCCTGGAAACCACTATGGATGCCCTGCGGCTGGGCGCCTGTGATTACATCAGCAAGCCCTTTAGCCCCGAGGCAATACGGGGCATGGTGAAAAAAATTCTGGAGATGCGGGAAATCAGGCAGCAAAGAAAAATTGGCCAACCAGAGGGCCACCAGGAGGCCCCGCATTTTACCGGCTCCTCTGCCCTCATGGTGGATTTTTACAAACAAATCGCGAGAGTAGCCGATGCCTGGGCCAGCGTCCTGATCGAAGGGGAAAGCGGCACAGGTAAAGAACTGACCGCCCGCTCCCTGCACCACCTCAGTTCCCGCCGGGAGAAGCCCTTCGTCGTTGTCCACTGCGGCGCCATTCCGGACAATTTGCTGGAATCAGAGCTTTTCGGCTATGAAAAGGGGGCTTTCACGGGGGCAGACCATCACCATGCCGGTTTGATTGCCTCGGCCCAGGGAGGAACCTTGTTTCTCGATGAAATAACGGAAATGTCGCCGGCCCTGCAGGGCAAGCTGCTCCGCTTTATGCAGAATGGCGAAGTGCGTCAGCTGGGTGGGCATGAAACGCGTCAGGTCACGGTTCGCGTGGTGGCGGCGGCCAACCGGAACATTGATGAAGAGGTAAAAAAGGGGCAGTTCCGTTCCGACCTGCTATACCGGTTTGTCGTGCGGTTGCACATCCCTTCCTTAAGGGAACATAAAGAAGATCTGCTGCAGTTGATAGAGTCACTTTTAAAAAAGATGGATTATACCCAGGTGCGCATCTCCGATGAGGCGATGGAGTTGCTCACCGCCTATGACTGGCCGGGCAACGTGCGGGAACTGGAAAACGTCCTGCAGCAGACGCTGTTGATGTCGCCCTACGTGGTCATCCTGCCGGAGCATCTGCCCGAGAGATTCCGGGTCCGGCAGCAACCAAAAATGCCTTTTCTGACACCTCTGGAAGGCGCAGAGAGAATCCAGATTCTGCAAACGCTGGAAGCCGCCGCCTGGAATCAAAGCAAGACCGCGCAATTGTTGGGCATAGATAGAAAAACCTTGAGAAACAAGATTCTGTATTACGGGCTTCTGAAGGAAAATCAGGGTTGAAGTTTATTTTCCCCTTTATGGTCCACCAGGGGGAAATAAAGAATAATCTCGCTGCCTTCCCCAGGGCGGCTTTTTATCTCGATCTGGCCGCCGTGGGCTTTGATGATGTCTTGCACAATGGCCAAGCCCAACCCCCGGGTTCCCTCTTCCTTATGGGTGCTGAAAAAGGGTTCACAAACCCTTTCCACAAGCTCGGACGACATGCCGACACCTGTGTCCTTCACGGAAATGGCCAGAGCGTGCCGCTCCGTGGCGGTAAATAAGTCAATGTCCAGACGTCCCCCCAGAGGCATTGCTTCGATGGCATTTTGGATAAGATTGAAGAGGGCCGTCTGGACACGGTCCCGATCCGCGTAAAGGCTGGGGATATTCTCTTCCGCAAGGAGCGCCACTTTTATCACCGCCCGCTTAAGTTCAGGTTCAACAAGCGTCAGGGTGTCACTAAAAAGCTCCGCGACCGACAGGATTTCGAAATGCGGCTCCGGCATGCGCGTGGCATGCCGGACATTTTGGATGCTGGTGTTTAATCTTTGGGCTTGTTGCACAATCAGCTCCAGCTTACGCGCTGCCTCCGGCGACCAGCCTTCATCGCTTTCCAGAAGAAGTCGGGCCAAGCCCGCAATGGAATGGAGGGGAGTGCCCAGATCGTGGGCAAGGGTGGCAGTTAACTGTCCCAGCGCGGAAAGCTGCTGCATCCGGTTCACCTGCCCCTGCAACTGTACCACATTATGCGTTGCTTCCTGCACACGCGCCTCCAGTCGGCTTGCGAGTTCCCGGTTCCGGGCCAGCACCTGCTCAATCTCATCGACCATTTTATTGAAATGATTGGCTAATAGCCCCCATTCGTCCTTCCTGCGGAGGGGAATCCGCTGTTTGTAGCTTCCCCCACGAAACTGATCAATCGTATCGATGATTATTTTAAGCGGCCGCTCAATAATCCAGCCATAACTGAAGGCCAGGATCAACACGATAACCAGCAACAAACCGCCGGTGCTAAAGACCAGCAAATGCTGCGCCCGCGACAATATCTCCTCATTGGAACGGGAAAAAACAAGCACGCAAACCACTACTCGCCGCCCCGGTTTTTCGCCCCATCCGGAGGTATAGGCCAGGCCCAGGGCTGGTCCTGCTTCCGTTTGCAACTTTACATAAAAAGGTTTGGACTTTTTTCCCACATATACCAGCAGGGATTCGGACCATTCATGAGGGACGCGACCGGCGCCGGCCACATAATCAACATTGCTGCCGGACGCGGAAAAAATGTCGATTCTCGCCAGTCGAACATCGCTTTGCACATGGTCCTTCAAAGTCAAATCCAGGGCGGAAAGCCCCTTGGCGGTGGGAAAGTGCTGATAGTAGGTGTTTACCGTCTCCGCAACGTCGTAGAGTTTTTTCAGTTGCTGATCGATGAGTATTTTGTCGAGAGCCTGCAGTTGAATCCAGCCCCAGATGACCATCGTGACAGCCAAACCGAAAACTGTGACAAACATGAGACGCCAACGTACTGTCATGGGATGCTGTCATGCCCCTGTTTTAGCGTTTAACCGGCGCCGGGGATACTTTAAAGCCCGGATTCTTCGCCTTTTTGTTCACTTTTCGCGGAATATCTACCGTCACTTTTGTGGCCACATTTTTATCTTCGCTGTTGATATAACTAACCTTTACTTTTTGTCCCACGTTAATTCCACCTAAGGGTTTTTCCAATAGGAACTCCATGGTTTCCACTTTATCCTTAACTTTACGCTCAATTTTCAGCGACGTGTCAGAAATTTCCGTGACTACACCGGCTGCCCGCATCTTTGCCATCTTGGCAGTGAGCGTGGATAGCGGCGCAACGGGCACCTTCACACCTTGATCAGGTGTGGCCGCGGATATCGGGACGGCCGCACACAATAAAACGAGGCCTAGAGCCATAGTTAGCAAACGCCTCATACCAGAGAACCTCCTTATTGAATCGTGATCAGCCCCCACGAAGACAGAGCCGCGCCGCCTTTCAGAGATGGCGTGACCGGACTTTGCGGGGTCGTAAGACGACCGTGGCAATCGGCGTGTAGTGGAAACTTTGGCCGACCACGTTGTATCCGGGTCGTCGGCCATGCCGGATTTGGGTTACAGCACGGTATCTTAAAAGGGCTACTGGGAAAAAGCAATATACATACCATGCAGGCCAATTGCTGGTTTGTTGCGATCAATGCCTTGTAAGCAGGCGAAAAACAGCCTAATGGGGGGAACTCAAATTTTCGTAACTGTCCTCAAAATGCGGAGAATTACTCCCCAAACTATGGGGAATTTTGTATCACGGACCAGCAAGCCTCTGCCCGTATAATGATTTGACAATTATCCCCGCTTCAGCCCTGACCCCGATAAACGGGATAAGTCCCACGAAACAGGATAGGTGCGCCAAAGAAGTTGCTTCCTACCGGGAAGCAACTTCTAGCTTACTAATAATTTTCCGCGAATAACTCGAAATAGGCACGGTCATAGGCGCAGATGGGACAGCTTTGCGGAGGTTCCTTGTCTTCTTTCACGTAGCCGCACACACGGCATTTCCATTTTACAGGCAAGTCTTTTCTAAAAACCTTCCCTTCTTTTACATTTTTCAAAAGGGCAAAATACCGTTTTTCATGGTGGGCTTCTACAGTGCCAATGTGTCGAAGCATTTGGGCAATCTCAGGAAAGCCTTCTTTCTCGGCTGTTTTCGCAAACTCGGGATACATCGTGCTCTGCTCGTAATGCTCACCGGAAACGGCCGTTTCCAGGTTGGAAATCGTGTTGCCGACTCCTTTCACAGGATAAATGCCGGCGGGAAGTTCTACATCGCTTGTCTGAATAAAGTTCAGTTCCTGTCTGGCATGTTCGTGTTCATGGTCGGCTGTCTCCAGGAAAATTGCAGCAAGTTGCTCATAGCCTTCCTTTTTTGCCTGGTACGCAAAATAGGTATACAAGTTCCTGTTGAGAGATTCGCCGGTATAAGCCAGTATCAAATTTTTTTCGGTTTGCGTTCCTTTTAGGTACATCAGTGAAGGCTCCTTTTATGATTAACTACTTTCTCTATGACCGGATGCATAACGTCAGGGTAAGCGGCGCACGGGCAGTGACGAGTTTTGCACCGCCCCTTTTTTCGCGCGTGCGTTTAATCAGACGGCTTGATCCGATAGGCAGATATCTCTCATAGGCCCCTCTTTTCGAACCATAAAAACAGGGCTATTGTTCCTGCCCAAGATATGGGGATGATAGCCCAGTGCGAGATGCCAAGCGTTTCGGGGAGGCCAATTTTGCCGAAATCGCTCCACGCAAGAACCGTGGACTTGAAAAACGGGTAAAGTTCTGCGTATAATGCGGCGCCGGCCAGCATGCCCAGAACAGCAAAAATGGCATGCCAGCGGCCTTCACCCAAAGCGCCGATGGATGTGCCGGGGCAGTATCCCATGACTGACCACCCAGCGCCAAACAAAATGCCGCCCAGGATTACCGCACCGACATTCATCGGCTTATGGCTCAATACGATGCTTCCCGCATCTGAGAGGAGAGATATGCCTACCATACCGACCAAGATCGCAGAAAGCATGAACTTGAGGATTGTCATGTCCATAAGTCGCATCGCACCAACCTGTTTGTCGAAGCGGAGAACGCGCCCTTTCTGCAAAAGAAAGCCGAACAGGGTCCCGGTGAGCAGACCCATCAATTGAGCGTTGTTCATGATGGCCTCCTTCCATAAACGAACCGGGCGACAATGATTCCTGTGCAAAAAAACAATGCCAACGCTACAAGCGAGCTGACTGACAATTGCATCGTTCCACTAAGACCATGACCGCTGGGACAGCCATCGGCCATACGAGCGCCCAGCATGGCAATGGCGCCTCCCACGAATGCCCAAAATGCTCGTTTTCCGATTGAGGGGCCAAATCGCTTTTTCCACATTGGTGGAACACTCTCCAGTTTAAAGCTCCTATCCGTGGTAGAAGAAATCAGTGCACCCAGGAAAATGCCGAAAACCAGCATGAACTGCCAATCGACGTGAACCTTTTCTTTAGTGTAATACTCGTTTGCAGCCACATGATCCGCAGCAACCGTTCGCTCAACAAGACCGGCGGCCCGGACAAATGTGGTTGACGCTCCAATATAGCTGGTTTTCCCAAGCCATTGGGCCGTTGCCAACGCTGAAGCAATGGCCAGGAGACCTACAAGGGCTCCGGCGAGGTAGGGGCTCCACCCCCCGTCTGCTGTTTTCCATTTCATCGGTATCTCCTTTCTTTGTTTGTCCTCTTTGGGATCGAACACCGTATGATGTTTTTTTCAGGCTCATCTGCAAAATATGCAAGCCAGCCGGAAGAATCTACGATATTCTACTCCGTGCGATGGTATCATGATCGATATTATTTTGCCAATTATGTTGACAACGGCAGAACATTTACTTTTTTCTTGTGTAAGTTCCTGTTCTGATGTACATTTCGGCCACATATCCGAAGGAGGCTTAAAAGATGAACATCAAAAGAAAAATAAGGATAATGTGTTTGGTCATGATTCTAGCTTTCCTGTCTATTGCCAATCCGCAATCTGCCGAAACAGAGACCGGCCAGGTAACCAGGAGGGAGGCCGTAAGCGCTTTGGAACAGGGGAGACGCCATTACAATCGGGGCGACTATCACCAGGCAATACAGGAGTATAATGAATTTATGAAGCTGGTTCCGGGAAAAGCCGATGCCCATTACCGGCGGGGGATGGCTTACGATAAGCTTGGCGACTTCAATCGGGCTATACAGGATTATGACAGGGCCATCGAAATCAATCCGAAATACGTAGAAGCCTACAATAATCGGGGGGCTGCTTACGATAATCTTGACAACCTCGATCAGGCTATACAGGATTACGGCAACGCCATTAATCTAAGACCTGGCTTTGCGGAGGCTTACAATAATCGAGGGGCTGCCTATGTCAAACTTGGCAACCTGGAGAAGGGATTAAAAGATTTCTTCACGGCCATCGCGTGGAACCCAAAGTTTGCCGATGCCTATTATAACCGGGGAACTGTGCACAGCAGACTTGGCAACTTCAGCCAAGCCATCAAGGATCTTGACACAGCCATAGAACTAAACCAGGATTATGCAAGCGCCTATTATAATCGGGGGGTGATCTATGGTAAACTTGGAAACAAAAAAAGGGAGATAGCGGATTATGCCAAGGCCGCCGATCTGAACCAGCAAAGTAAAGTCGGCAAGCCCATGGAGATCCCTCGCTAGCGCTTACCGTTGTCTGATATCGGTTGCCTTTGCAGCATGATACATTATTTATGAGAGAAGAAAAATACATCTATCAATAACGAACCAGTCGCAATCAGGCACTATGTTCTTCTTATTCTTACTTACGAAGCACCGCACGGATAAATAGTTTTTGCCAGAAACTTCAACTACGATAAACGTCCACGGTCCCCGTTCCCAGTTCTCTTTTGGCCATTTCTTCCGCTCTTAACTGTCGGCGCAGTATCTTGCCCACGCTGGTCTTCGGCAATCCCTCGCGAAATTCTATCTCCGACGGCAACTTGTATATTGCCAGTTCCTTTTTGCAGAAAGCCAGGAGTTCCTCCTTGGTCACGGTTGCGCCCGCTTTCAGCACCACGAAGGCCTTGACGTTTTCTCCCCTTTTGGGATCGGGGACGCCGATGGCGCAAGCTTCCTGCACCATCGGGTGTTGGTAGAGGACTTCGTCGATCTCTCGTGGATAAACATTATAACCGCTCGTGATGATGATATCTTTTTTCCGGTCCACAACATAGAAATACCCATCGGCATCCATGATGGCGATATCTCCCGTGTAACACCAGCCGTTACGCAAGGTATCGGCCGTTACTTCGGGCTTGCCCTTGTAGCCCTTCATTACCTGCGGCCCCTTGACGATCAGTTCGCCCGCCTCGCCGCAGGGCAAATCATTGTTACCGCTTTCCAGATCGACAATGCGGGCGAGGGTGTCGGAAACGGGCAGACCGATGCTGCCCACCTTGCGGGCGCCGTTAGATGGGTTGGCATGGGTGATTGGGGAGGTCTCCGTCATGCCGAAACCTTCCACGATCGTAGCGCCGGTAACCTTTTCAAAGGACTGAAGCACCTTCACGGGCAGGGGTGAGCCACCGGAAAAAGCCCCCCGGATGCAACTCATGTCCGTTTTTTTGAGGGAGGGGTTATTGAGGATCCCGATGTACATGGTGGGGACCAAGGGGACAAAAGTGGGGCGATATTTCCTGATGGCTTCCAAAAGTGGTTCCGGTTGTGGTTTAGGGATCAATATCTGTGACCAGCCCATGTAAACGGAGAAATTCATCGCAAAGGTCAGGCCGAAGACATGAAAATAGGGTAGCGCCGCCAGCATGGTTTCCGCCCCTTTTTTAAGCGAGGGGAACCAGGCCGCGCACTGTTGCACCTGGCTGCTGAGATTGCGATGGGTCAGCTCCACCCCCTTCGTGCTCCCCGTCGTACCGCCCGTGTATTGATACATGGCTACATCGTCCGGGGCAATATCAGCATGTGTCGGCAAGGGTTCATGCGCTTCCAGGCATTCCCGCCAGCGATGCACCCCCGGCGCCGTCTTGACTGCTGCCGCTAATTTGTTTCGTTGGGCAAGGAGCGGGAAGAGCAGTTTCTTCGGAAAGGGGAGATAATCGCCGACGGTGGTGATAATGATTTCCCCTACATTTGTCCGGGACCTCAAATCGATCATGCGGTTTGCCAGGAGATCAAGGGTAACGAGTAACTTGATGTCGGCATCGTTGAATTGCCGCTCCAGCTCATGGTCGGTATAAAGGGGATTGCTCATCACGGCGATTCCTCCGACCTTGAGGACGGCGTAGTAAGCTGCCACGCAGGGAATGAGGTTGGGAAGCAGGATGGCCACGGCATCGCCCTTCTTGATGCCGCAGGCAGTCAAACAGGCGGCGAAGCGGTTGACCATGTCCTGCAGTTGCCGGAAGGTTAATTCATATCCCTGGTAAATTAATGCCTTTTTATCCGGGAATATACCGGCCGTGCGGTCAAGTATCTGGGGCAAAGAAATAGCTTTGTAGGCAATACCGACCGGCACGCCTTTTTCATAGAACCTTAACCAGGGTTTGTCCAGACAACTGACATTTGGCAATTTTGCAAGCCCGATCCCATCAGAATTTATAATTGATTGTTATACCGCCGCTCCAGACATGGCCGTCCGCGCTTAGGGCGACGCCGGGTGGAATGTTTGGGTCAGCCTGGCCGCCGCCTATGTAGCTATTGTTTAAAGCGGCGCTGCTGCCGTTGATATCCCGTCGTCCGTCCGTTACGGTGTATTGTAGGACGCCATCCACGCTGATGCGGCCGAAATTGAGTCCCGCTCCCAGGGCAAAGGTCCGCTTGTCGGCGTCGGGCCATTGCATGTCCAGGGAGGAATCGGGAACGGGCGTGGGATCGTATAAGTAAGAGCCGCGCAGGGTCAGGATTTGGCTTGCCTGCCATTCCACGCCCAATTTTACCTGTTTGGTGTCTTGCCAATTACGGGGGGAAAAGTCGCTTGATGCGCCAGGATTGAATGGTCCCAAAGCCGGGGCATCAAGGAACTTCTTATCGAAGGAAACCGTGTAGCCGCTGATTCGTGACCACCTTGTCCAGACTACATCCACTTCGAGAGAAACCTTTGCCACGGGCAGATAGCGGACCCCCATCTGCAGCTGTTCGGGGTGGTCGATCCTCATCTCGGCATTAACAACCGTATTATCCACAGGGCCGGCAAGCGAGGCAAAGGGGACGGTTAGTGTATCGCCGTTGTTTAACCCCACGACCCTTGCCGTACCCTTAAAATGTGTGCGGGTGTTCCCTCGATAGGTCAGGCCGGCAGCAATGCAGTCCAAGGGTTTGTAAAGAACGCCGAAATTTAGCGACCAGTTGTCGTCATCCTTCATATCCATCTCGATCTGCCTGTTGTGCAGATTGGGGATAAAGGGGGTAAAGGCCAACCTTTCCGCCCCGGCGACAGACCTGCCCAGAGCAATACCCGCGCCCAGGGAGAGGGAATTTGTCAGGCGCAGGGCCAGCGAGGGCGTTACCACCATGCGCGCATACCAGGTATGGTGGGCGTTATAGGCTCCGGGGTCATTGGGCGTTCCCGGCCATTTCATATCCAAGCCATAGGGTACATATGTCCCGATGGCGGCAACCAGGGTCTTGGCTTCGTTTATCGGCATGGCAAAGCCGACATGAGGGGCCACGCTAACGTTAGCATGGTCCTGAAAGTCGCGCGGTCCCGTCGTCGGCGCCGCGAGGCCGCCATTTACCTGGTAATTGTAAACTCTCAGACTTGGTTGGATCAGATTAGCGCCCATCGAAAGCACGGGGGCGGCAATCTGTGTCAGGCCGGCAGGATTATAATAGACGGCGAAGGCATCATCGGCATAGGCGGCAAAAGCACCGCCTAAGGCCGTAGCTTTAGCGCCGATGCCGTAGGTATCGACGTTGCCCGCCTGCGCGGCGGTAGTGCCGCAGGCAATTAGCGCCGCACAGAGGGTGACAGCCAACCACCGTCTCATCGGTGCTTATTCCTTTTTCGCCATGCCCATGGCGCTCCAGACGATTTCCGCAATGTCCAGGGCGGCCATACTTTCCTCTTTTTGTCGGTCCTTGATGCCGTCGGACAACATGGTCAGGCAGAAGGGACAGGCAACGGCTACTGTGTCGGCCTGGGCGGCAATCGCCTGATCGGTCCTCATATCGTTAATCCGCTCGCCCTGATCCTCTTCCATCCACATGCGGCCGCCGCCGGCGCCGCAGCAGAAGGCTTTTGTCCGGTTTCTTTCCATTTCCACCAGCTCCAGCCCGGGGACGGCCTGCAGAATAGTCCGCGGTTGAGTAAAAATGTCGTTATAGCGGCCCAGGAAACAGGAATCGTGGTAGGTGAACCTGCCGGTTAATTGTTTTTTCAAGGTAATTTTCCCCTTGGCCAGAAGGTCGGCAATGATCTCCGTGTGGTGATAAACTTCGAAATTACCGCCAAAATGGGGATAGTCCTTCTTCAGGGCATTGTAACCATGGGGGCACATGGTGATGATCTTTTTGACGCCATAGCCGTTCATCGTTTCAATGTTGGCCTGGGCCATTGCCTGGTAGAGGTATTCATTGCCGCCCCGCATGGCCGAATCGCCGCAGCACCCTTCTTCCGTACCCAGGATGCCGAAACTGACACCGGCCGCCTGAAGAATCCTGGACAAAGAGACAGCAACTTTTTTACCCCGCTCGTCAAAGGAGCCGGAACAGCCGACATAAAAGAGATATTCAACATTCGGATCATCGGCAAGGATTTTAACATCCAGTTCTTTAGCCCAATCAGCGCGGGTATGCGCTCCCATACCCCAGGGATTGGAGTTATTCTCCATATTCCGGTAAGTAAGCTGCAGCTCCGGGGCAAAATCCGCCTCCGTGAGCACCTTGTACTGCCTCATGCCGATGATCTTGGGAATATGTTCGATCAAAACCGGGCAATGCTCCATGCAATACATGCAGTTTGTGCATGCCCACAATTCGTGGAGATCTACGACCTCGCCGGGAAGCACCTTATCCAAACCGGCCTCCTGGTCTATAGCCCCTTCTTTTCCGGCAGTGGCCGCTTTTTGTGCGGCGACCACGGTTTTAGCCTTGGCCAGCCAATAGATTTTCAAATCCTGAATGACTTTTTTCGGAGAAAGTGGCTTACCGGAAAGGTAGGCGGGACAGCCTTCCTGGCATCGGCCGCAACGGGTGCAGGCATCAGAATCGAAAATCTGCTTCCAGGTGAAGTCCTCCAGCTTGCCCACCCCGAAGGATTCTGCCGTTTCAAAATCACGGATCGGTTCCAGATAGCCCTTCGGTTGCAAGGAGGCGAGGAAAATATTGGCTGGAGAAGTGATGATATGCAGCAGGCGAGAATAGGGTATGTAGCCAATAAAGCCAAAGGTAAGCAAGCTATGTGTCCACCAGGCAATTTTATGCAGCATTTTTACATTTTCTACGCTCATACCGGCAAAAGCTTTGGCCAGCCACCAACCTCCGAAGGACCAAACCTCCCAGGGCGGCATGGTGGCTGTTATCCGGAGTGCTTCCAGCATAAAACCGGTAATGATTATGCCGCCGATGAGCAGCAGCACGATGGCGTCGTCGGGCTGATTATCGTTTTTGCCTTTATATCCCAGGAAATCGGGCTTGGTGATATAGCGCCGGTAAAGGGCCATGACTATTCCGGCCAGAATGGCCAACCCGAAGATTTCCATCGCCAGGGAGAAGTAGAGATAAAGCTTCCCGATCAGGAAAGTAAAGCCCAAAGGTTCGGTAACATGAAATTCCAGGGAATCGAAGAAGGTACCGAAGATTAAGATGAAAAAACCAAAAAAGATCAGACCGTGCATGATGCCGGGGTAGGCCTGACGCCAGGTCTTGACTTGGAAGAAACCGTATTTGAGCAACAGATTAAGGCGTTGGAGGATTTTATCGTTTCTTACTTCCGGTTTGCCGATGGCCTTCCACAATTGCCAGCGTTGGTAGATGCCATAGCCGAAAATCAAGATGGCTACTGCCGCAAAAATAAACAACAACGCTTCGAAACTCTCCACGTTCCAGAATATTTGCCTGCCTTCGTGCCCGACATAAAATTTTGCCTGCTCCATATCTGACGCTCCTGTCTGATCCTCCGGTAACAATAGGAATTCGTTATGGCTTTAACCCATGAGAATTTTGCATTCTTTGGTCAGCTCCGGTATTACCTTGAAAAGGTCTTCCACGATACCGTAATCAGCTTTGCTGAAAATCGGCGCCTCGCTGTCCTTGTTGATGGCCACAATATACTTGGAGGAGCTCATGCCGGCCAGATGCTGAATGGCGCCGGAAATGCCGCAGGCAATGTAGAGATTGGGAGAAACAACTTTTCCAGTCTGTCCCACCTGGTCTGTCTGCGGGCGCCAGCCGGAATCGACGGCTGCACGCGAAGCGCCCACGG
>JBAQLR010000118.1:0-6680 GCA_049302035.1 Syntrophales bacterium | reverse complement strand
CCCGGCAGCAGTGGCCGCTCCGGCAGCGGATGCCAAGGCCCCGGTGGCAGAAGTAAAGGTTGAGAAAAAAGCCAAGAAGGCCAAAAAGCACAAGAAAGCTAAGAAAGCCAAGAAAGAGGCAGAAGCGGCTCCAGCAGAAGCAGCTCCGGCAGAAGCAACCCCGGCGGCGAAATAATTTTTTCCCGAAACGTGTTGCGTACAACCTGAGGGAGCGCAAAGGTACCTTTGCGCCCCCTTTCTTTTCCAGAGATCAAATCAACCTTGACGGACCATCTTGAAATCGTTTAATCTTAATTCCCTTGACAGACATTCCCATTCCCACTATGGTCAGAATGTAGCTACTCTATATTGGCGGTATTTTAGCCGGGTTATTATACATTTTCGAAAGGGATCTTATGATGGGCAATCAAAAATTGTGTAAATGGGTGGACGATATAGCCGCAATTTGTCGGCCTGACAAGGTGTATTGGTGTGATGGCTCCCAGGAAGAGTATGAACGTCTGGCCGATGAGGCGGTGCGCCAGGGGGTTGTCCGCCGACTCAATGAAAGCAAGCGGCCCGGCAGTCTTTACGCGCTGTCCACAGCCGATGACGTAGCACGGGTAGAAGACCGAACCTTCATCTGTTCCCGAAACAAGGAAGACGCCGGGCCGACCAACAATTGGTGCGACCCCGACGAAATGAAAGGCACTCTGCACGACATCTCCCGTAATTGCATGCAGGGGAGGACCATGTATGTCGTGCCCTTCAGCATGGGCCCCATTGGTTCCGACAAGTCCCACGTGGGGGTGGAATTAACAGATTCCATTTACGTCGCCCTTAACATGCGCATTATGACCAGAATGGGTAAAGATGCGCTGGCGGTTATAGAGCATAGCGGCAATTTCATCCCCTGCTTCCATTCCGTCGGCAAGCCTCTGGCGCCGGGTGAAAAGGACGTGCCATGGCCATCCAACCCCAAACATAAGTATATTGCGCACTTCCCTGAAGATAAGATGATCTGGTCCTACGGCAGCGGCTATGGCGGCAATGCCTTGCTGGGGAAAAAATGTTTTGCCCTGCGCATTGCCTCGGTGATGGCCCGTGAGGCCGGCTGGCTTGCGGAACATATGATGATTCTCGGCATCACGCCGCCGGGAGGCGAGAAAAAATACATCGCCGGCGCTTTTCCCAGCGCCTGCGGCAAAACGAATCTGGCCATGATGATTCCCACCCTGCCCGGCTGGAAAGTTGAATGTGTCGGGGATGATATCGCCTGGATGAAATTCGGGGCTGATGGCCGTCTCTATGCGATTAATCCGGAGGCCGGTTTCTTCGGCGTAGCGCCGGGAACATCCATGAAATCCAATCCCAACGCCATGCTGGCCGCGGCGCGTAATTCCATCTTCACCAACGTCGCTTTGACGCCCGATGGAGATGTCTGGTGGGAAGGGATGACCGACGAAAAACCGCCCCACCTCACCAGTTGGACCGGCGAGGCATGGACGCCGGCCAGCAACAAGCTTGCCGCGCACCCCAATTCACGTTTTACGGCTCCGGCCGCGCAATGTCCTGTAATAGACGCGGCCTGGGAAGATCCTACCGGTGTCCCCATTGCCGCGTTCCTTTTCGGAGGCAGGCGGTCTGCGGTAGTACCGCTGATTCATCAGGCCTTCAACTGGCAACACGGGGTCTTCCTGGGCGCCACCATGTCAAGCGAAACAACAGCGGCCGCAACCGGCGCCGTGGGCAATTTACGCCGTGATCCCTTCGCCATGCTGCCTTTTTGCGGCTACCATATGGGAGATTATTTTGCACACTGGCTCAGCATGGAACAACAAACGACCCCGGATAAATTACCGAAAATCTTCTATGTAAACTGGTTCAGAAAGAATGGGGCAGGCGAGTGGCTCTGGCCGGGCTATGGCGAAAATAGCCGGGTATTAAAATGGGTGGTGGGACGGGTTGCAGGTACAGCAAAGGCCAAGGAGACGCCCATTGGTTACGTCCCTCATAAAGATGACCTGGATGTTGTCGGCCTGAACATAACAACGGAAGCGCTCGCTCAGGCACTGGCAGTAAATTCGGAAGAATGGCGGCAGGAACTGCCTGCCATCAAACAACATCTTGCGCGGTTTGGCGACAAGCTGCCCCCCGCATTATCGGTGGAGTACGAGAATCTGCAAGAGCGTCTGGGCCGTTGATTGCGTCACCCCATACGTTTTTAAGGTAAAGGAGAATTGCAATGAAGCTAACGGCCACCAACCTCAACTCAAGCAAATAGATCAGTCTCCTCCTCCACGGGAAAACAACAGACGATCATCTCCCGGTTCAACGTTAAAAAACGGTACCGGTGCTGCTCGCCGTTGGGGAAGGTAACAAGGGAGTCGGTGAAGGCCAGGAAGGGATTGTCGCGGGTATTGCGGTTCATCGTATCCGTCAGGCGCAGGCTCGCGGGTTGATGCAAAAAACCCTCGACGCTGGCGCCGTCCACTAAATGGACCTTAACCCGCAACGGGGTTGTCTTTACTTTGGCGTAGAGGAGTTCTTTGTCGGAAAGGTTTTTTTCATCACTCATGGTTCACCTCGTCGGTTTCATTAACGCGCCTTCGTCCACCAAGTACCTGATTGATAAGAACTTCCCTTTTCATGGCAGGAGTATATGAAGAAAGGAACTTCTGTGTCAAGACGATTTTGGCAACAGCTATTATCTGATCCTAAAGTCAATACTGAATATGACGCCAAGGAAGACGAGTTTGCCCTTTTCGATAACTGAGATAAAGTCACATGTAAAGATCTAACACCAACCTTCCCCTTGCCATTTCCGTTATTCTTTCGTCCGGGTCGCATATTCACCGCTCTCCTGTCAGCATATTCATGGTCAACCGGATCATTACGTCCTTATCCCGGGGGTTCGATTCCGCCGTCAGGAGCGCCATAGCGGCCAGGCCGATGTCGTTGATAATCGTTTCTCCGGACGGCAGGAACAACCGGCCGTTGCGGTTCAGGAAATCAACAAACAACATGGCTCCGATGCGTTTATTGCCATCCGAGAATGGATGGTCCTTGATGATGAAATACAGCAGATGGGCGGCCTTGGACTCGATGCTGGGATAGGCCGGTTGACCGAAAACGCTCTGCTGCAGGATGCCCAGAATAGCCGCGAGGCCATCTCCCCGCTCCTGCCCGAACATCGATCCCGCCTCCTGACGGGCCATAAGGTCGTCTTTCAACCGGGCGACGGCGGCCCGGGCTTCATCGAGGGTGAGTAGAACCCCGCCCAGCTCGCCCTTGGGTTCGGTGAGCATACCTTCATCATAGCGCTGGAGCCAGAGAAAGGTTTGCGTGTAACGGGCAATTACCTCGACCAAGCCCCGGCCCATGTCGGTGGTGAGCTGGGGGCTAGCTATGGTCCGCCGCACCAGTTCCAGCGCCGCCTCGATCTCCCGTGCATTTTCTTCCAGCCGCTGGCGGTTAATCGTGAACCCGCGCGTCAGGTGCTCGCGCAGCACCCCGGTAGCCCAGATGCGGAACTGCGTACCGCGCAGGGAATTAACGCGATAGCCCACGGAAAGGATGGCGTCGAGATTGAAATATTCGACCTGACGTTCGACTGTGCGCCCGCCTTCATCCTGAACTGTTGCAAAAAATGCAACGGTTGACCCGCGGTCGAGTTCGCCTTCACGGAACACATTGCTCAGGTGCCTGGAAATAACGGACTTGTCTCGCTCGAACACCGCGGCAATCTGGTTGAGGCTCAGCCAAAGGGACTCCTGCTCCAGACGCACCTCAAGGCGCCCCCCTCCTTCGTCGGGTTGGTAAATGACGATCTCACCCCTGCCGCCGTTGATGGTCCGGGTCTCTCCCCGGAGTTTCTTTTCTCTTTTTGCCATTTTATAATTCTCCACGCTATGTTACGTCGGTGCGTTGCGGCAGTAAGTTGCAAGTTGAAGATCGAACTGGTACCGAGGTCTAAGTCACATGTCAAGACCTGAAACCAACCTTCCCCTTAGGCAGGGGACAAAGAACAGATCCTCAGGTGAGAACCGCCCCCATTTCCCGGCAAACACTCTCTACCACGGCGGCCACCTCGTGAAGAAAGGAATTCCGATCCGGGGAAGGGGTTGCATCAGGTATAGGCGCGGCACGGTCATAGATCCGTTCGCCGATGATTGAGGCACGAACATAGCTTGACCCCCGACCAGACTGGTTGAAGGCCGATTGCCAATCCGGCATACGTTCAGCACGTATGCGCCGAGTGGCAAGATCTTGCATTTTGGTTGAGAGTGCATTGGCAAGCTCGTCATAGACTTGCAGCTTCTGATCATCGTCGATCGGTTCAGCTGGATCCCAACGCAGGGGACTTTGCAGTAGGATGTACAGTCGATCTTGTAACTGCTTACGAAGATCAGCGACAGGTTTGAGGTTGGCGTATTCGTCGGCCCGGCCAGGTGTTCCGAGTCGTGCACTTAGTGCCCAAATACGCTTCCAATGTTCCTTGTTGACCCCTGGTTTATAATTAAGGCCCAGAAGTGGCCACCATGTATCGTGGAAACCCTCTGCGGCGTTCTTCACGGCGAGAACCAGGTTCATGCGGTCGTAGATCGGTTTCGCCTGAACGGGTGTCGGCTTTTTAATGATTGCATCGATGGCAGCCAGCAATGTCTGCAAATGACTGATGGTGCGCTTCTGCGATTTTTTTGTTGCATCCAGATGTTCATCTATTCCACCCACGAAGAAGCAGGCAGCCATCAAACGGCTTCGTAACGCTCTTTTGGCGAACGGCCCCAGTTCCTCTCCAATCGAGGCTAAGACGTTCTCGGCTGACGCTAAAACATACTGTTCCTTGGCAAGCACGTTTGGCAAATTGTCGCCTTTGACTTCATCAAAATGCGTGAATATGAGCAGGAGCTTGCCGGCACTTCCGGATGAGATCATTTCCTTCATGGCTGCGACTGGGGCGGCTTGCATGGGCTGCATCGCGTTGTCGACCAAAATAATCGCATCCGAGAATTCGATTCGCCGGGTCAATGAGGTTGAAATGGCCGCCATCGATTTCGGGGTGTGCCCCAAACCCTCGCCATCCAGCAAAACGAGTTTGGGCTGTTTGCCTTCGTTCCATTCAGGGATGAAGGGGCCTGCTATTCGGACGCCGTTGACCAGCGGCGTTAGTAGCCTTCCGAAGCGCGGAGCATAATTACTGGAAAAGCGTGCAACTGCCTTGATGAACGCTGACCGGTCATCGGTTTGCCATGACCAAGATTGGGGCCATCCTTGTTTGTTACGGCGAACGGTACCCGCTTGATCGAGCAGGGAAAAGCGCAGTTCTATCTCGTCCATCAGGTTGTCACTGACCTGATGGAACTCCTCGTCTTCTCGGAGACGACGGTCGAGTTGCTCCTCAAATAGTTCATCGACGACGCGCTGATCTTTTTCGTCAGTAGCGCCCAGTTCTGCTTTCAGTTGATCGCCATGCCGCGCTGCAATAGATCGCAAGGTAGAGATGCACTGCGAGAGTAATGCGTTGGTGCTACCCAAGTCTATGGCTTGGTCGTCCGGGTTATCGTCTAGAAGCATAGGGGCATCATCATCGTCATCATCCGACGAGATCTGCGTTTGCGGGCCGTTCCCGAGAATGTAATTGAAACGAAAGCGCTGATTCACATGCATCAAGAGCTTCCGCAAGACTTCGGTGTCACTGCCCCCCCGGTACGCTGTGAGCACCGCCTCAGCAATGCACTCATTCAAGTGCTCCCGAACTTCGTCTACCGGGAAAAAGGTGACGACCGACCTAAATGGGCCGTTATCAAGGACTACTTCTGTTTCATGAACAGTGCACTTTCCTGTTGATGTGGATGGGAATCGCTCGGTTTCTGGATCTGTTCCGATCAATTGCCGCAGCAACGTGGTCTTGCCTGCCCCAGTTGTACCAAGGAGAAGAGTGCGCCTATACTCAGAGTCTTGCGAAGTCGGCAATGCGATGATGCCCTCTCGAATAGCGCCAAAGTCGTTTTCCTCGGGTTCCATTCCATGAAAGAAGATTTCCACAACCCGGCGGGGAAAGCGATTTTCCGCGTCGCTCTTTGCAGACAGGTTCCAATAGGACTCGTCACCGAGCAGCTGGTTCAGTTGATCTTTTAGTTTATCGGCCTCATCTGTATCCGCAGTTCTGAGTCCTTGCCGTACTCGCAATCCTGCCTTTCCCGTGTTTGGATCGATACGAACCGGGTGTCGAAAAATCACTGCCCAAGCGTTCCTCCCTTGAGACCGACTCAGTGTTGCCAAGAATCGTTTTTCCATTTTGCACCTCCGTTGTTCTGATGTTGTTCAGAACAAGATATAGAAGACGAAGCTCTATGTCAAGCATTATTTTGAACAACTACGGAACAACGATTACGTGTGGGGGGCGTTGGTTATTCGGAGCCTTCCGCAAGGAGTCCGTTCGCGCGGGCGTTCCTTGGTTGGCCAGTTCTTGATCCGTTCAGAGCAAATGTTGCATTCTTGAGGATTCGTTACAGTTGATTCCTCAGTATCAATATCGTTCTTGGGCGATCGTGCTTTCATTTTAAACGTGTATCCTGCATTCCCGGATTAGTGTAACGAGTAGTACGCTACAAAGCCAGTAAATATTTACGTTTCAGAGCATTTCCCCTTGACTTTATCATCGTTACATTTTATGATATGTGTAACGATGATCTGGG
>JBAQLR010000117.1:0-3688 GCA_049302035.1 Syntrophales bacterium | reverse complement strand
TCATGCTAATGTGTGAGAACAGCCGGTGCTCAATCTTATTCCATTTGCTGGTTCCCGGAGGAAAGTGACTGACCCGGATGGGAATGCCCAGTTCATCAGACAACTGCTGCAATTCCAGCTTCCACAGTCGAACCAGAGAAGTCGTAAGGGGGCTTGCGGTTCTGGTTGGCGGCCGTAGAGCAACAGCCAGTAACTCTGCTAAAGAAGGGTTAAGGATCGATAATGAACCGATAAACCACAAACTTCTTATCAGAGAGGCATTTCCGCTCTTGGCAAGTGGAACAGGACGGGAGAACTAGAGTTTCACGTCAACCTTCCATTATGCGCCGCATAATTACGGCCGGCTACTTCTTGTTTACATTTAATAGCTGGCACCTATTTCATTATACTTCACCCCTGCGCCTTCGGCGATGTAGGTAAGCACAGGGTATGGCACGCGACTATTCCAGAATTTTTACCTTCATAGCCACTCTTTCATTGGGCAAATCCGACCGGTTACGGGGAAGATTGACGATCTTGTCGGCCACTTCCATGCCACTGACAACCTCTGCAAAGACCGTGTACTGCCTGTCAAGAAAGGGGGAATCTTTAACAACAATGAAGAATTGACTCCCAGCGCTGTCAGGATCACTGGACCTGGCCATCGAAAGCATTCCCCTCTTGTGGGACTTTTCGTTAAACTCCGCCTTAATGGTGTAGCCAGGACCACCCATCCCGTATGTGGCCTGGTTATCACCCTTGGTGTTCGGGTCTCCCCCCTGAACCATGAAACCGGGAATTACTCTATGGAATATCGTACCGTCGTAGAAGCCCTCTTTGGCGAGCTTGATGAAATTATTGACGTGGCCGGGGGCCACCTCAGGTAAGAACTTTATTTTAATCTCGCCATGCTTCGTCTCTATGATTGCTCCTGAACTCTTTTTTTCTTCCAATTTTTTTGCTCCTTGTGCGGCCGCAGCCTGAAACGGCATCAATAATATATAAATGAGCATCAACATAACACAGAACGCTTTATAGACACCCATACCCTAATCCTCCTTCTCTGTGAAGATGGGCGTGTCATAAACTAAAAAACTGGAAAAAGTCAATGACAATTATGGCAGCGCACGAAGTGATGCAGCCCCCTATTCTCTTAAAAAGCCAATAATATGTATCCCTTATATTTGCAAATAAAATGTGCAGATGTGACCCGACAACTTGTGGAGAATGGACGGACCCGTCATAGCCTTTTTTTTGCGCACTTGGCTTTTGAAAAAGTTCTTAAAGCGTTGATTTGCAAACATTCCCAGGACCTGGCACCGAAGCTTCACAATTTGTCCCGACTTTCCGAACTGGCAAGTCTCACTCTTGATTGATACTGAAACCACGGAAGTTTTAGCGGAAATGAATGCCTTCCAGATCGAAAGTCGGTGTCCTGAATTGCTGACAAAGCCCCCCACAAAAGAAGAGGCATTGAACTATATAGTCAGAGCAGAAAAGGTCTTCCAATGGTTAATGAATCAGTCTTGAATGGGGTCCGTAAATATCTGCGGGCCTTGCGCGACCAGGGCGTTGCCGTTAAGTTCGGCGTTGTGTTCGGTTCACAGGCGACGGGCAAGGCCGATGCTTTGAGCGATATTGATTTGCTTGTTGTCTCTCCCCGCTTCGACGACCAGCGTACCCGCGAGGATATTAACATGTTGTGGCGGCTGGCGGCACTGACGGACAACCGTATTGAACCCATACCGTGTGGCGAGCGTCAATGGTTGGAAGACGATGCCAGCGCCATCATTGAAATAGCCAGACGGGGAGGGGAAGTCGTTACAACAACATGAACCTATCTGATTATTTTGCTGGCCTTTGTCTTTCCCGCCTTATGCTCGTTCATGGCGTTTTGAGCTAAACGATCCAGTTTGCCTGTTTCGCTATCCGTTTCTATCTGACGATCCCATTCTGCCGCATCAAATTCGATAAACCAAGAACAAAAAGCGGCCAACTCACTTGACTTTTCTTCTACACCAGTTTGGGGGGTCGTTGTTGTAAGCACTTGTAATATTTGGATCGCTCTTTGAAAAATCCAGATTTTGAAAAAAATGTGGTGCCACAGAATATGCCGATATTGCTTGACTAGTATAGGCTATTTTCATAAATATGAGGTGACGAAATTAGGAGGCGCTTCATGTTTGCAAGAGTCAAGACATCCGGTCAGTACCAATATCTCCAAATCGTAAGCGATCACAGGGTATTCAAATTCAGCCTTGCGTGAACCAGGAGAGATCGGGTTCCTGCCCCTTGAAATACCTTTGAACAGTATCGACAAGGATGGGATAGGTTTTCAGAGTGGCACCGCCGGGAAACCAGGCGGAAACGGAGAACACAAACATTGACCTACAGCGTCGGGAGAAACTAATCTACTCGACTGTTTAAGTGCCAGTTCGCTGTGGGTAGCAAGCTGAAGAATTTCATCCGCGAGATATTGAAAGGGATTGGGTATGAATTCTAATCTGGTCTTTTACGGCGGCCTCCTGACAGAGATCAAAGATCGGATTTGTCAGGCCCAGATCAGGGCGGCTCTCTCCGCCAATACGGAGATGATCATGATGTACTGGGACATTGGACGGATGATTCACCAACGGCAGCAGATGGAAGGCTGGGGCGCCGGGATCATTCCTAAGCTGGCCAGGGATATTCGTAATGAACTTCCCGAGATAAAGGGATTTTCCGAGCGGAATATCGGTTACATGATTCGATTTTTCCGTGAGTACGGGGAGTCTCCATTTTTGCAACAGTCCGTTGCAAAAATGGAGGGATCGTCCGTCAATGATGGGGTATTGCTTCAGTCCTCGGCAAAGACCGGGATATCGGGTAATCATCTAAATCTGCAACAGCACGTTGCAAAAATTTCCTGGGGACACAATATCTTGCTGATGGAGAAGGTTAAAGACGTGCCCACCCGCTTATGGTACATGCAGCAGACCATCGAACATGGCTGGGGTCGGGGTACGCTGGCAGCGATGATCAAAAGCAGGGTTTATGATCGACAAGGACAGGGAGTCAGCAATTTTTCAACCCGTCTTCCCGCGCCGCAATCGGAGCTTGCCCGGCAGTTGCTCAAAGATCCTTACCTTTTTGACTTCCTGACCCTTGAAGAACCTTTTCATGAGCGGGAGCTGGAGACCGGGCTGGTCCAGCACCTGGAGAGATTTCTTCTGGAACTTGGGTCTGGTTTTGCCTTTGTCGGACGTCAGTACCATCTGGAGGTGAGCAACAAGGATTTCTACCTCGATCTTCTCTTCTACAACCTGAAACTGCGTTGCTTCATCGTTGTTGAACTGAAGAAAGGTGACTTCAAACCGGAGTATGCCGGCAAAATGAACTTCTATTGCTCGGTGGTGGACGATCAGCTTAGAATCGAAACCGATCAGCCCACCATAGGCCTGATTCTCTGCCAGACAAAGGATAGCATTCTGTCCGTCGTTCATGAAACGGCAAAGGATTTGTGTAATGCGGGCATCATGGATGAGATGACGATGCGCGAATTTGATGTGCTTTGTCTGCCGCCCGTGAAGACATATGAGCCAATAAGTTTATCTAAAATAAATATAATAATTAATTGATTTATCTCTAAAATAGATATAGTATTGCATCATGAAAAATGTAATTTCGCAACTTATTGATGATTTCCATGAACGGAATTTGCCTGAACCGG
>JBAQLR010000116.1:0-42415 GCA_049302035.1 Syntrophales bacterium | reverse complement strand
ATAGTGTTCGCATACTATAATATACGTACACTATAAAAAGCAACAAAAAATCGCGACTTTCGTTTGAAAATCGTGATTAGAAGTACTGTTTTTTACTTAAAGTGTGCGCTTTATACGACTTTCAGGTGGCAACATTAAGGCTTGCCTCTTTCGTTTGCTGGCGGTACAACACAGCGTTTTCATGGACACTTCCGTCTGCGACGACGTCATAATAAAATTGTTAACGTCATTCACGCTTACCTTTGGTCTCTAGGCATTGGTAAGTTCCGAGCAGGAGGCCTATGGGGGGCATCAGCACGTCGCTGACAAAGGATGTAACCACCTTGCCAAAGGCGGCGCCGATGATGATACCCACTGCCATATCCAGGACGTTTCCCTTAATAATGAACTCTTTGAATTCCTTTATCATACATTTCCTCCGCAGCAACTTGATAGTTTACCTTATTTGGCTTATTCCGGGGACGTAATGCAATTAACGGCATCGACGCGCAGAAAACCATATGGACGTCCCCAGGTTACACTTGCCTTACTACGGTAAATTCCTTGACTCCCAAAGGGGATTTAAGATAGGAATGGCGAGATTATGGGCGTCGGTAAATCAGGGCAAGTCCGTTTGAGAGGAGATGGGAAAATTTGATCCCCCGCTATTCAAGAAAAGAAATGAGCGCTGTCTGGCACGCGGAGAACAGATATAAGAAATGGCTTGAGATTGAGATTTTAGCCTGTGAGGCTCTGGCGTCAAGAGGGGAAATCCCCCTCGCCGCCCTGGAAAACATTAAGGCCAAAGCCACGTTTAATGCCGATGAAATTGACGAGATAGAAAAAACAACGAAGCATGACGTCATTGCTTTTCTTACCAATGTCACGCAACATATTGGCGAAGACGGCCGTTTTCTGCATCTGGGGCTTACGTCCTCGGATGTTCTCGATACTTCTTTTGCCCTCCTTCTGCGCGAGGCGGCGGATATTCTGCTTGCGGACATGGACAGGCTTTTGACCGCGTTAAAAAACAAGGCCCTGCAATACCGGAACACCCTGATGATCGGCCGCTCCCACGGCATCCATGCGGAACCTATTACCTTCGGCTTGAAAATGGGGCTCTGGTATCAGGAAATGGTGAGAAACCGGGAACGCCTGGTGCGGGCCAAAGAAACTATCAGTACGGGAAAAATCTCCGGCGCCGTCGGCACCTTTTCCTTTGTCCATCCTGCCATTGAGGAATACGTCTGCGATAAATTGGGGCTGAAGCCCGCGCCCGTCTCTTCGCAAATCGTTCAGCGGGACCGCCACGCCGAATATTTTACCACCCTGGCAATCATCGCTTCCTCCCTGGATAAATTCGCTCAGGAGGTCCGGCTTTTGCAGAGGACGGAAGTACGGGAGGTGGAAGAATATTTTTCTCCCGGCCAAAAGGGCTCTTCCGCCATGCCACACAAACGCAATCCCGTGCTCTCGGAGAATATCTCCGGCCTTTCCCGCCTGATGCGTTCCTATGCCCTGGCCGCGCTCGAGGACGTGGCGCTTTGGCATGAAAGGGACATCAGCCATTCTTCCGTGGAACGAGTGATGGGTCCTGATGCCACAATCTTGCTGGATTTTATGATCTCCCGCTTTACCGGACTGGTGGAAAAGCTGGTTGTTTACCCGGAACGGATGCTGGCCAATATGCAAATGACCAAAGGGGTGATTTTTTCCCAATTAGTCCTTTTGCAGCTTGTGGAAAAAGGGATGTCCCGCGAGGGCGCCTATGCCGTTGTCCAGCGCAATGCCATGGCCGCCTGGGAGTCAAATTGCGATTTCAGGGAATTACTGCTGGCGGACGGAGAGGCAATGTCTTACCTGAAACCGGAGGAATTGACATCCCTCTTCCGCTACGAGAATTTTGTCAAACATGTGGACTTCATCTTTACACGGATATTTGGGGAATAATCATGAAGAAGTGGCGATTGTCGGCGGTAATGTTCCTCTTCCTGGCGTTTTGCAGTTGCAAGAATATGGGAAGCTATCTGGAAATTGTTAAGGACGCGAGAATATCCAATGCTTACCTCAACGTCTTAAATAATTGGACCCGCAAGGAAACCATTTATTCCCAGTTTGAAACCAGGGCTCAGATCACCGCCACCTACAAGAGCGCCGACTTTAACCGGGCCTACCGCGAGGAATACGCCAGCATCTACAATTTGACGGAGTCGGAACGCAAGCACCGCGAGGAGATGGCGGCAACATTCACCGGTGAAGACAGGGAAATATTGTTTTATGCCGCCATGGCCGACAAGGCGGCAAATGACTTTGACAAAGCCAGTTCCAGTTGGACCCTTTTTCTAAGTGATAATCAGGGAAACCAGATAAAGCCGCTGGAGATAAGAAAGATTGAGAAGATCACCCCGGTAATGGAAGCTTTTTTCCCCTACATTAATAAATACCATGGCATTTGCTATAACTTGAAATTCCCTCCGGCGGATGCTGCCGCCGTTAAAGCCGCAGGCAAGCCGCTGAGACTGGTTGTTAACGGCGTGCTGGGGAAGACGGAATTGTCCTGGCCATAACCGTTTTGGAAATCACTGTGTCCTTGCGCCAGTTAACATCGTCCGTTTCCGGATGGTCGAGATTATAGTGCAAGCCCCGGCTTTCTTTTCTCATCTTGGCACACGTCACGATAAGTTTGGCTACCGCGGCGATATTTCTCAGTTCAATCAAATCCTTGGTAATCAGGAAGTTCCGATAGTAGTCGTCGATCTCCTGGCAGATCAGTTCCACCCGCCTTTCGGCGCGTTCCAACCTTTTATCGGAACGTACGATCCCCACGTAGTTCCACATACACCTTCTGATCTCATCCCAGTTATGGGATACGACAATTGATTCATCACTCTCCGTGGCGCCTTTGGTGTCCCAAGGCGGAATGGACAACCTTGCCTCACCTGATCTTGGCCCCCACTCATCCCGGATTTTAAGGTAGGCGCGATGGGCAAAGACAATCGCCTCCAGGAGAGAGTTGCTGGCTAAACGATTGGCGCCGTGCAGACCGGTACAGGATGCCTCACCGCAGGCAAAGAGCCGCGGAAGGCTTGTTTCGCCGTGCTCATTAACCAAAACACCGCCGCAGAGATAGTGAGCCGCCGGAACAACCGGGATGGCATCTTGCGTGATATCAATGCCCAGGGAGAGACATTGCCGGTAAATATTGGGAAAACGGGAAATAATGAAATCCCTGGCCTGGTGACTGATATCGAGCAAGACACAGTCATCTCCCGTCCTTTTCAACTCACTATCAATGGCCTGGGCAACGATGTCGCGGGGTGCGAGGCTTTCCATGGAGTGGTACTTTTTCATAAAGGGTGTGCCATCCTTGAGCCTGAGGATCCCCCCCTCGCCGCGCACCGCTTCACTGATGAGAAAGGACTTGGCTTCGGGATGGTAAAGACAGGTGGGGTGAAACTGGATGAATTCCATGTTGGCAATGTCCGCACCGGCCCGATAAGCCATGGCGATGCCATCACCGGTGGCAATATCGGGGTTAGTGGTAATCAGGTACGCCTTGCCGCCCCCCCCGGTGGCAAGTACCGTGTAACGAGCCCGAAAAGCATGAACTTCGTCATGCGGTATGTCCAGTGCATAGGCGCCCAGACAGGCATCGTGGCAGTCTCCTCCCTGACCGGTAAGGACAGATTTCATGATGAGGTCTATGGCAATATGGTCCTCATAAAACTTGATGTTCGGGTTGGCGCTGGCTTTTTCACTCAAGGCTCGCTCAATCTCCCGGCCCGTCAAATCCTTGGCGTGCATTACCCGCCTCATGGAGTGTCCACCCTCCTGTCCCAGGTCGTAGCGATCCCCTGCCTCTGTCGCTTTGGTAAATTGAACGCCCCAGTCGATCAATTCCCTGATCCGTTCCGGCCCCTCCCGGACGACGAAATTTACCACTTCCTCATGGCTAAGATCGCCGCCGCAAGCGAGCGTATCCCGGATGTGATACTCGAAACGGTCGTTCTGATCGCAGACAGCAGCGATGCCCCCCTGGGCGTAGTTGGTATTGGACTCGGAGGTCTCTTTTTTCGTTACGACGGCAACTGTGCCCAGGGTAGCGGCCTTGATGGCAAAAGAAAGTCCCGCGATGCCGCTTCCCAGAATAAGAAAATCCGTATTTATCTCCATGCAGCGTTCACTCCTGATGAGCAAAGAAAAGGTTGTTTACATCCCCGCCCAAGTTCTATATACACTTCCCAAGTTTTGTAAACGGGAAATATTTATCCATGCTGGTATTAGGCATAGAATCGTCATGCGACGAAACGGCGGCGGCAGTGGTAAAGGACGGAGAGCGCCTCCTTTCCAGCGTCATTGCCTCCCAAATCGCCACCCACGGCAAGTATGGCGGCGTTGTTCCTGAAATCGCCTCGCGGCAACATGCGGAGGCGATAAGCCCTGTCATCATGCAGGCCATGGATGATGCAAGCCTCGTCTGGGATGATTTATCGGGCATTGCCGTAACCAGAGGGCCGGGCCTGGTCGGCTCTCTGTTGGTGGGACTCTCAGTTGCCAAGGCCCTGGCCTTTGCCCGCAAGCTGCCCTTCGTTGGCGTAAATCATGTGGAAAGCCATATTGCGGCCATTTTTCTGACTGTGCGCAAACCTGCCTTCCCCTTCGCCGCCCTGGTCGTTTCAGGCGGTCACACCACCATTTACCATGTCCGGGATTTCAACAACCTTCAGATACTTGGTCAAACGAGGGATGACGCCGCCGGCGAGGCCTTTGACAAAGCGGCCAAGATGCTGGGGATCGGCTATCCGGGCGGCGCTGTCATCGATGGGTTGGCAAAAAAGGGAGACCGGGCGGCATTCGCGCTGCCACGGGCGATGAAGGGCAGCCTTGATTTCAGCTTTAGCGGCTTAAAAACGGCACTACTTGAGATATTGAAGAAAAAAGGGGCAAATTTTGCCTCCGAGGCCTTGCCGCATTTGGCGGCCAGTTATCAGGAGGCGATCGTTGATGTCCTGGTGGAGAAAACCTTGCGAGCCGCAAAGATTTCCGGTCTGGAAAGGATAGTCATCTGCGGCGGCGTGGCCTGCAATAGCCGCTTAAGGGCAAGGTTTACAGAGCAGGCCGGAGCTGAGGGCCGGGAACTTTTTCTGCCGGAACCGGCTTTATGTTCCGACAATGCGGCTATGGTTGCTGCTTTGGGGTCGCAACTGCTCAAAAGGGGCATCTCTGATACCTGGGAACTAAATGCCCTATCCCGTTGGCCGCAAGCGAGCGCAACGACATGAAGCTAAAAGACAGGCTTCGCAAATGGTATCGGCAATTGCTCAGTCTCCATGGAGAGCCGCGTTCCATTGCCTTCGGCTTTGCCATCGGAATCTTTGTCGGCGTTACGCCCACGATCCCTTTTCATACGATCCTGATTATCGCCCTCTGTTTTTTTTGGAAGAAAAACGCCACGGCCGGCTTTCTTGGTTCCTGGCTGATTTCCAACCCCTTGACGATCCCCTTTCTATATGTGACTCAATATCGCCTGGGGAAACTGCTGTTGGGGAGCCAGACAGCTAATGCCGTTATACGGGATTATTCCTTGTTGAACTTAATGCACCGGGGTTGGGCGGTATTGGCGCCATGCCTGCTCGGCGGCTTTATCATGGCCCCTTTTATTGCCCTACCGGCATATTTTATAACCTATAAAACCATAAAGATCGTTAGGAAAAAACACCATGGCCACCACGGTAAGAAGCATCCTTAAGGGCCACGGGATACACCCTCGGAAGCGCCTGGGGCAGTCATTTCTGGAAGATAAAAATATCATTGATAAAATCGTCAGGGTCGCCGATATCCGGGCTCAGGATTTTATCGTGGAAATCGGCGCCGGCCTGGGCATCCTGACGGAACGACTGGCTTTGCAGGCCCGGCACGTAATCGCCATTGATGTGGACCCGCGGATGGCGGCTATTTTACGAGCGCGGTTGCAAGACAACCCCCAGGTGGAAATTGTCGAGCAGGATGTATTGACCTTTGATTTTTCCTCATTGTGCAACCACGATAAGTTACCTGATAAATTGAAGATAATCGGTAACGTCCCCTATAACATTTCCAGTCCGATTTTATTTCGCTTGATAAAATACCGTCATTACATCTCCGAAATGCTTTTGTTGCTGCAAAAGGAAGTGGCCGATCGGCTAACAGCGCTTCCCGGTAGCAAGGAATACGGCATTCCAACCGTCATTGTCGATATGTATGCCAAAGCAACCAGGGAGATGAACGTGCCAGCCGCCTGTTTTTACCCGCCACCGCAAGTAACGTCGTCTTTAGTTAAACTGCGTACGCGCGAAGCGCCGCTGGTTCATCTCACGGATGAAGATTTTTTTCCCCGAATCGTAAAATGTGCCTTTTCCCAGCGCCGCAAGACACTGTTGAATAATTTGCGCCACCTTACCCGGCCCGGCTTAGCGGAAGCGGACCTCGTCCGCGTACTCAACGGTCTGGGAATAGACGGCCAGCGCCGGGGGGAAACGCTTTCGGCGGTGGAGTTTGGCAGGCTCAGTAACTCCCTTTCTTCTTATGTAGAAACCACCAACGATGACCTTGCCATTAGAGATTAGATGTGGTATAGGTCCCGGACAAACTTTATCCTGTAACTCGAGGTAAAAATGTTCAACGTAGGTGATTTAGCGGTGTATCCGGCCCAAGGCGTGGGGATCATTGAGGCCATCGAATATCGCGAAGTGATGGGGTGTGCGCAGAGATTCTATATCATGAGAATCATGGGCAATGGTATGAAAATAATGATTCCTACCGATAGCGCCGATACTGTTGGTCTCCGAGAAGTCATCGCGGTAGGAGATATCCCCAAAATTTACGCGATACTTCTCGATAAGGATGTAACTATTGACCGGCAGACCTGGAACAAACGCTACCGCGACTATTTGGAAAAGATTAAGACGGGATCGGTATTTGAAATTGCGAGCGTGCTTCGCGATCTCTTCATATTGAAAGCCGACAAAAACCTTTCCTTTGGCGAAAGAAAAATGATGGATACGGCCAAAAGCCTCCTGGTTACGGAAATATCCGTGGCCAGTAAATCTGAAGAGACAAAGATAGAACAGTACCTGCAAACAATTTTTTCCGTCCAGTAATTTAATGTTTCGTGAGAGGTGAGGTAAGTGTTCGCTAGATTTATCCTGGCTCTGGCATGTTCTGTCAGCACTTACTTCATAGTTTACAGCTACTATGGCGCCCCCAGGTCCTGGCTGGGTTTGGCCTTGGGATTGATCTTGGCGCTGCTGGTTATAAAGATCGAACAGGCTCTTCGCAAAGTTCCCCTGGGCAATATTTTTGGCGGCGTCGTGGGCATGATGATCGGCCTGTTGATTGCCTTCATGCTGGCCTACGGCCTCAGCTTCGTAAGCAATATTATGGAAAGACAGCAGGTCGTGCCTTGGGTTTACGCCTTGCTGACGGGCGTAATGGGCTACATGGGGCTTGCTCTCGGCGCAAAAAAGATAGATGAATTAAATTTGTCGGGATGGGGACAACAAACAGCGGCCCCTCCGGATGTCCGCATTCTGGATACAAGCGTCATTATTGATGGTCGAATTGCGGATGTAGCCGAGGCAGGTTTCATGCAGGGCACACTCATCGTGCCACGCTTTGTGCTGGAGGAGTTGCAATACATTGCCGATTCTTCCGATTCCATCAAACGCACCCGGGGGCGCCGCGGCCTAGACGTGTTGAACCGGATGCAGAAAAACACAGCGATCAATATTGAAATTACTGACCTGGACTTCCCCAAAATTAAAACCGTGGATGCCAAGCTGATCGCCCTGGCTAGAAAAATCTCCGGCAAGCTTGTCACTAACGATTTTAACTTGAACAAAGTGGCTGAACTCCAGGGCGTGGCAATACTTAACTTCAATCAACTGGCAAACGCCATGAAACCGCTGGTGCTGCCCGGCGAGATGATGACGGTAAAGGTGATCAAGGAAGGCAAAGAGCCGGGACAGGGGATAGCCTATCTTGATGATGGCACGATGATCATCATAGAAGACGCCCTGAAACACCATGGTTCTATGGTTGACGTCACGGTTACCAGCGTGCTCCAGACCACGGCGGGCCGTATGATCTTTTCAGAACTGAAATAAAAGGATGAAGACCGTCGCCATTATACCTGCCGGGGGAACGGGGATTCGCATGGGCGGCGACATTCCTAAACAATATCTCCTGTTGGGAGGCATGCCCATAATAGTGCGTACCCTGATGGCCCTCCAGGAAGCGCAACTGGTAGATGATATTTTTCTCGTACTCCCCCCCGCAGATGTGGCGACAGCGCCGCAAAATCTTTTATCACGATACAATCTACCAAAAGTGCAGCGAATATTGCCGGGTGGGGCGCGACGGCAAGATTCGGTAAAACAGGGGCTCGACGCTTTGGGACCGGATTGTGACATCGTAATTATCCATGATGCCGTCCGTCCCTTCGTTTCCCCGGCAATGATCGACAGGACCATTCAGGAGGCGCGGCTTTCCCAGGCGGTGACCGTTGGCATGCCAATACAGGATACCCTCAAGCGGCTGGATGATCACGGCTGCATAGAGGCAACGGTGAACAGGGAGCGCCTGTGGTGCACTCAAACTCCCCAGGCCTTCACAACTCCCCTCCTTAAGGCAGCCTACGCGGCAGCCGCTGATGATTGTTTCTACGGCACCGACGAGGCCGGCCTTGTCGAACGAATGGGGGTTAAGGTGAAAATGCTGGCTGGCTCCTTTGATAATATCAAAATAACCACCGTCGGCGATCTCGCCTGGGGGGAATTTATACTGGCAGGGCGGCAAGGAATATGCAGTTAGCAAACAAGAAAAAAGCAAGAGGAAAAGCTGAGGCAGGCAGATGAGAATCGGTTTTGGATACGACAGTCATCGTCTCGTCAGCGGCAGGAAGCTCATCCTGGGCGGGGTGGAAATACCCCATAGGCTTGGTTCTCTGGGTCATTCCGACGCCGATGCCTTGCTCCACGCCATCTGTGATGCTGTGCTGGGCGCAATCGGGGCGGGCGACATCGGTCGCCATTTCCCCGACGACGATGAAACCTACAAAGATATTTCCAGCCTGATCCTGTTGCAAAGGGTAATGCGCCTGGTGGATGAAAAAGGATTGGCGCTACATAATCTGGACTGCACGGTCATCCTGGAAAGGCCGCAATTAAAAAGCTATCTCGCCGCCATGACGGCAAATATCGCCGCGACAATCCAACTGGCGCCGTCGATGGTAAATATCAAGGCCAAGACTAATGAAGGCATGGGCTGGGTGGGCAAGAACGAAGGTGTCGCAGCTTTTGCCGTAGTCACGATTAAGGAGAACCGGGATTGAGCAATTGTAAGCCGCGGGTCAGGTTCGCACCTTCCCCTACGGGGGATCTGCACGTTGGCAACGCGCGAACGGCTCTTTTCAACTGGCTTTTTGCCCGGCAACAGGGCGGCGCCTTCGTCCTCCGGATCGAAGACACCGATCGGGTGAGGACCGCTCCGGTTTACGAGCAGAACCTTCTCGCCGATCTTGCATGGCTGGGTATAGATTGGGACGAAGGCCCCGGCAAAGAAGGGGATTTCGGCCCCTATCATCAGACAGAACGTCTCGACATCTATAAGTCCTATCTGGATAAGTTGTTAGTAATGGGCAAGGTTTATCCCTGTTACTGTTCAGAGGAAGAGCTGGAGGCGGAACGAGCCGCGCTGGCAGCTAAAAAGATGATGCCCCGGTATATGGGAAAATGCCGCGATTTGACGGGCGCAGAGCAAAGAGGGCTTGAAGCAGCGGGAAAAAAGCCCACCTACCGTTTCCAGGTGGATGCCGGTCCCATTGAATTCAGGGATATGATCCGAGGAATTATGAAGTTTGACGGCGGCGCTATCGGTGATTTCATCATCGTTCGTTCCAATGGCTTGCCGGCTTATAATTTCGCCGTGGTAATTGACGACCACCTGATGGAGATTACCCATGTCATCCGGGGCGAAGACCATCTGTCCAATACCGCCGGTCAGATACTCCTTGGCCGCGCCCTGGGATTTTCCAGTCCCATTTTTGCCCATCATTCGCTGATCCTGGGAAAGGACCGAACTAAATTAAGCAAAAGACACGGCGCCGTGTCCGTCCGTGAGTTCCGGGCACGGGGTTTTTTGCCCGAGGCGCTTTTGAATTACCTCTCTCTGATGGGCAACAGCTTTGGGGAATGCCGCGAGGTCTGTGATCTGACGGAAATAATTAAGACCTTCATCGTCGCGGGGACGGGCAAGAGTGCGGCCGTTTTTGACGAAGCCAAGCTTTACTGGTTGAACGGCATTTATCTGAAGAAATACCCGTCGGCAGAACTGCAGGCCTTGCTGATGCCTTTTATCAGGGAAGCTGGTTATGAAGGCGATCACGTTGCCTCCCATCCCCTCTCCGCCATTATCGACGCCGTCCGGGGTAATCTCCGCACCATGTTGGAAATTAAGGACTATCTGCCCATCTTTGACGACGAGAAATTCTCCTGGTCACCGGAAGCCGGGACACTTCTCGCCCGCACGGAGAGCTTGCCCGTAGTCAGGTATTTTTATGATTGCTTGATGGACAGCGCCTGCCCGAAGGAAAATTTTTACGAGTGGGCCATCGAAAAGACGCAACGCCTCACCGCCCTGAAGGGCCGTGCGCTTTTTCTGCCGATCAGATGCGCCGTTACCGGACACACCCAAGGACCGGAGCTGGACAAGCTCACCGCTGTTTTAGGAAAACCGGCCGTCCTGAAACGGCTGGAACAGGCACTGCACCGGAAATTTCCCGATTGTACGTGATATTGCCGACGCCTTCCGCCAAAGAGTGACGCTCTTGCGATAGAACCCGGTTAGCGTTCTTTAAGCGTCAGTCCTTATCAGACTCTTGGCGACGATCTCGTACACATCCCTGGAAAGCTTTGGGGCCTGGAGGATGCGCTCGAGCTCTGCCTGCATACGAGACTGACGCCGCGCATCATAACGCCTCCAGGTCGTAAAGGACGAGGCGAGGCGGGCGGCAATCTGCGGGTTGATGGGGTCGAGAATCAGGATATGATCGGCCAGGAAGGCGTAGCCGACGCCGCTAATGTCATGGAAGCGTACCTGGTTTGTCGCGAAGGCGCCTATCAGCGACCGGACTTTGTTCGGGTTCCTGAGGGTGAATGCCGGATGGCCCGTCAGGGCTTTCACCCGTTCCAGAGCGTCGGGCAGGGAAGATGCGGCCTGGAGCGCCAGCCACTTATCCACCACCAGGGGATCATCCTGCCACTTTTCATAGAAGGTTGCCAGCGCTTCCTCCCTTTCCCTTCCCGCGTGATTGGCAATGCTTGTCAGGGCCGCCATGACATCGGTCATGTTTTTCGCCTGGTCAAATTGCCGCAAACAGATATCGCGCCCCTCCCCGTCTGCCAGCTCCATCAGGTAGGCCAGACAGACATTTTTTAAACTGCGCCGTCCCGTGGCTTCCTGATCAAGACGGTAAGGACCACTGTCCTGGTTTTGTCGATAGACGGTAAGGAGGTTTTCTCGCAGCGTCACGGCCAGGGTCTGCCGGACGAACTTCCGGGCCTCATGAACAGCCTCGGGATCTATCACCTCCAGGGCATCGGCAAGGTAGGTTTCCGACGGCATGGTGAGGATCAGAGCCTGGAAGGCCTTATCGACCATCGGCTTGCTCAATATCTGCCGGAAGGCCTCTATGAACTTGCTCTCCAGCGCCATTGGCCTACCCTCCTGATAATCACGGACCAGTGACAGGATGAGCTTCAGCGCTAATTGCTGACCGGCGTCCCAGCGGTTGAAAGCATCGCTGTCATGGGCCATGAGAAAGAGACGCTCGTCATCCGTGAGATTGAACGCCACCTTAAGGGGCGCGGAAAAGCCGCGCAAGATAGAAGGCGCCGGTTCCTGCGGCACCTTGATGAAAAGAAACGTCTCGGCCGCTTCTCGCAACTGCAGCAGCCTTGTCCCGGCCACCGGCCGCTCCTCGCCGACAAGTTGCATAGACATGTTCGCACCGCTTTTATCCAAAAGTCCAAGGGCAATAGGTATATGTAGGGGCTCTTTTACCGGCTGGCAGGGCGTCGGGAGACAGGTCTGTTTGATCGTCAGGGCGTAGGTCTGGGCCAGGGCATCATAAGAGCGCGTAACCTGGATTTCCGGTGTCCCCGCTTGGCAGTACCAGCGCCGGAACTGGGTAAGATCGGCGCCTGTGGCATCCTCCAGGGCCTGCACGAAATCGTCCGTGGTCACCGCTTGACCGTCATGACGCAGAAAGTAAAGGTCGGTGCCTTTACGGAAACCTTCCGGCCCCAGGATAGTCCGGCACATCCTGATCAGTTCCGCACCCTTGTTATAAACCGTCACGGTATAGAAGTTATTGATTTCCATGTAGGAATCGGGCCGCACCGGATGAGCCATCGGGCCGCCATCCTCGATGAACTGATGGGTCCGCAGGATGTTGACCTCACTGATACGCTGCACCCCCGGCGAAGTCATGTCCTCCATAAACTGCTGATCGCGAAAGACGGTAAGTCCTTCCTTGAGGGAGAGCTGGAACCAGTCCCGGCAGGTGACGCGGTCACCGGACCAGTTGTGAAAGTATTCATGGGCTACTATCCCCGTGATGTTCTGGAAGTCGTTGTCCGTGGCCGTATCAGGTTTTGCCAGCACGTACTTGGAGTTGAAGATGTTGAGCCCCTTGTTTTCCATAGCGCCCATGTTGAAGTCGTCGGTGGCAACAATCATGAACAAATCCAAGTCGTATTCACGCCCGTAGGTCTCTTCGTCCCACCTCATGGCCTGTTTAAGGGAGTCCATGGCATGGCGGCATTTTTCCCGGTTATGATGCTGGACATAGATATGGAGGGACACCTCCCGGCCCGACATGGTTGTGAATTTATCCTCGATTCGCGTCAGGCGGCCCGCCACCATGGCGAAAAGATAGGCCGGTTTGGGAAAGGGATCGTGCCAGGTGGCGAAATGCCTGCCATCTGGCAATTCGCCGGCAGCGACGAGGTTGCCGTTGGAAAGCAGCACGGGGTATTTTTCCCTATCCGCCACGATGGTAGTGGAGAACCGGGCCAGCACATCGGGCCGGTCGGAATAGTAGGTGATCTTCCGGAAGCCTTCCGCCTCGCACTGAGTCAAAAACAGGCCCGCGGCGCGGTATAATCCCGACAATTCCGTATTACCGCCCGGATCGCAGGCCGTTTCGATATCCAGCGTAAAGTGATCCGCCTCAGGCCAAATCGTGAGGGTCTCATCGGTATTTTCGTAATCTTTTTTCCCCAGCGATCGCCCCTCCACCTTTAAGGCGAGCAGTTTCAGCCCTTGCCCCTGGAGCACGAGGGGACGTAAGCCTTCGCTGCGGTCGTGGTTGCAAACCAGGGCAAGCTGTGACTTGACAATGGTCCGTGCCTCTCCCAAATCAAAGTGCAGGCGCGCCGTTTCGATCCGGTAATCAGGCGGAAGGTAATCCTCCCGTAAAATGGCGGGCGGCGTTTTGTTGGCTGGCTTGGTCATACTGCTCCCGCTTACAGGCCTGAACGGCCAATTTCCTCAACCTGCCTGGCAAGAGATGATAAAAAACACTCCCGCCAGCTTTGCCGGTTTACCATCATCCCCCCGGTAAAAGCCAGCTTTTCCTCTCTCCCCATTTCACTTGACATTCCATTGATATGGCCTTATTAACCTCAAACCAAAACAATCAGCAGCAGGGGAAAGGAGCAGACATATGGATAAGATTGCAAGGATTGACATGGGGGCGGCGGGCGGTCCCAAGGTAACAGTGGAACCGCTGGGCAATTATGCCGGACTCGGCGGCAGGGCAATGACTTCTGTCGTTGTTTCCAAAGAAGTCCATCCGCTGGCCCACCCGCTGGGAGCGGAAAACAAGTTGGTCATCGCCCCCGGCATGTTGAGCGGCACCATCGGTTCCATGACCGGCCGGATTTCGGTGGGCTGCAAAAGCCCGCTGACCGGCGGCATCAAAGAATCCAATGCCGGCGGTCAGGCGGCCCAGGTACTGGCCCGGCTCGGCTATGCCGCCCTGATCCTTGAGGGGAAACCGCAAGGCGACGACCTGTATAAGATATTTATCAACAAGGATGGCATTCAGGTCGTTGTGGATAACAGCCTCAAGCTGCTGGATAATTATCCCCTCATCGAAAAGCTGCGCCGGGAATATGGCGACAAGGTGGCCTATATGTCCATCGGTTCCGCCGGAGAACGGAAACTCCTGGCATCCTCCATAGCTTGCACCGACCCGGAGCTGCATCCAACACGCCACTGCGGCCGCGGCGGCACCGGGGCGGTGATGGGCGCTAAAAGGGTAAAGGCTATCATCCTTGATGATGCGGGCATGTCGATGCGCCCCCCGAAAGACCCGGAAAAATACCGTGATGCCAACCGCAGGTTCGTCGAAGGGTTGCGCAAGCACCCCCTGTCTGGTCAGGGAATGCCCGCCTTGGGCACTAACGCCCTGGCCAGTGTGCTTAACGAGGCCGGTGGATACCCCACTTACAATTTTAAACAGGGGCAGTTTGCCGGCGTCGGCAATATAAACGGCGAGACCCTGGCGGAACTGGAAGTCAAGCGGGGCGGCAAGGCCACGCATGGCTGCCATCGCGGCTGCGTAATCCAGTGCTCGGGGATTTACAACGACAAGGATGGTAATTACCTGACCAAACAGCCGGAGTACGAGACGGTTTGGTCGCACGGCGCCAACTGCGGCATCGATGATCTGGATACCATTGCCCGGCTTGATTTCATGGATGACAATGTGGGCGTGGACACCATCGAATTGGGCGTCGCCCTTGGCGTAGCCATGGAAGCGGGGATTATCAAGTTTGGCGACGGAGCGGGCGCCATCCGGCTCTTGGAAGAAGTCGGCAAGGGAACGCCGCTGGGACGCATCCTCGGCAGCGGCGCTGCCGTCACCGGTAAGGTCTTCGGTGTTGAACGGGTGCCGGTCGTCAAGGATCAGGCCCTGCCGGGCTACGATCCGCGCGCTGTCCAGGGGATAGGCGTTACCTATGCCACCAGCACCCAGGGCGCCGACCACACCGCCGGTTATACCATTGCCGCCAACGTTGTTACGGGGGCTGTTAACCCGTTAAAGCCCGAAGGTCAGGTGGACCTCAGCCGCTACCTGCAGATATTCAGCGCCGCCCTCGATGCTACCGGCATGTGTCTCTTCATTGCCTTTCCCCTCACGGATCAGCCGGAAACCCTCCAGGCGATGCTCGACCTGCTTGGCGCCTTCTATGGCGCCACGATGACCGCCGACGGCGTTATAGCGATGGGACAGATGATTCTTTCCGCCGAACGGGACTTCAACACCCGTGCCGGCTTCACCAAACAGCACGATCGGCTGCCGCGTTTCTTCTACAACGAACCCGTTGCGCCGCACAACCTCACCTTCCTGGTGAAGGACGAGGACCTGGATCAGGTATTCAACTGGTAACTAATGGACTGTAGGGAGGGATTTTAGCCCCTCCCTACAGCCAGGAAATAATTCCCAGGATGGCGGGACTTCGAATTATCCTGGCAGGCAAGTAGGAAAAAGAAATCAATTCTTCTTGCGAAAAAAGATGCGGAGCGGCGCTTGATCAAAACCGAAACTCGCACGAAGCTGATTGATCAGGAAGCGCTTGTAGGAAAAGTGAATCGTTTTCGGTTCCTTAACAAAAAAGACAAAAGTAGGGGGCTTGATCGCTCCCTGCGTGACATAATTTAGCTTTTGCTCCCTGCCATGAACGCGCGCCGGCGGATTGCCGGCCACAATATCGCTGACAATCCGGTTTAGTTCGCCCGTATTCACCCTTTTCGTGTACTGACTGTAAACCTGTTCCACCAGGGCAAATATTTTTAACACCCGCTGCCCGCTAAGGGCGGAAACGAAGATAATCGGGGCAAAATCCATGAATTTCAAGACATCCTTGATGTCTTGCGCATGCTTGCCCGCCGTCCGGTCGTCCTTTTCCACCTTGTCCCATTTGTTCACCACAACGATGCAGGCTTTGCCTTTTTCATAAACCAGACCGGCAATCTTCGCATCCTGCTCCGTAATGCCCTCTTCCCCATCGATGAGCATAAGCGCAATGTCGCAGCGGTCAATGGTCTTCATGGCCTGGATAACACTGTATTTTTCCAGGTTGAGGCTAACGCGGCTTTTACGCCGGATGCCGGCCGTATCAACCAGCAGGTAATTCTTACCCTCCAGACTAAAAAGTGTATCGATCGCATCCCGAGTGGTGCCAGGCAGTTGATTCACGATGGTTCTCTCAAAACCCAATATCTTATTCACAAGGGAAGATTTGCCCACGTTGGGTTTGCCCACCACGGCAATTTTCACCAAGTCAGCCTGCTCAGGGGTTTCCTCTTCGGCAAGGATGAGATGTAAGGCCACATCATCCATGAAATTGTCAATTCCCAGCCCGTGGAGCGCTGAAAGAGGATAAATCTTCTCGATCCCCAGCTCGAAAAATTCCGGTACCAGGCCCTCGTGTCGCGGCCCATCGACTTTGTTGAGAACGATGAAGACAGGCTTGGCAACCCCCCTTAACATCCGGGCAATTTCCCTGTCGGCAGGCAGCAGGCCCGCACGGCCGTCCATCAGAAAAATAATTATGTCCGCCTCTTCTATGGCAAGCAGGGTTTGTTCCCGCATCTGTACCAAAATTTGCGTGGTGGCGGTCGGCTCAAAACCTCCCGTATCGATCAGCAGAAAGGGGCGACCATACCAGTCGCCATCGGCATAATTGCGATCTCTTGTCGCCCCTGGCTCATCAATAACGATGGCCTTCTTCCTTTCCGCTAAACGGTTAAAAAGCGTTGATTTCCCCACGTTGGACCGCCCTACGATAGCTATGACTGGCTTCATCTACTGTTCTTCCTTTTATTCCCGTTCCAATTGTTTAAAATAGTTAATCCATGACGTTAGTTATTGGCATATCTCCCAAATTTGTGTATCATGAGCGCATGAATGAGACCCTTTTTTGGCAACGATTTCTGCAAAACAAAATGGCTCTGGCGGGCGGCAGCATCGTGCTGCTGTTTTTCGCCCTATCGTTTTTTGCGCCCTGGCTATCCCCCTGCGACCCAGGCGCCATCGACCTCCAGGCGGTGCTGATGCCGCCCTCCTCAGGCCATCTTCTGGGCACGGATCAGTTGGGGCGAGACGTCCTTTCCCGCATGATCTGGGGCACCAGAATATCGCTCAAAGTCGGTTTCGTCGCCACCGGCCTGGCCATTTTCATCGGCACGATGCTAGGCGCCATCGCCGGATACTATGGCGGCTGGAGAGACGCGCTGATCATGAGATTCGTGGATATTATGCTCTGCTTTCCCACCTTATTCCTGATCCTCGCCGTCATTGCCTTTTTGGAGCCTTCCATCTGGAACATCATGATCGTCATCGGTATTACCGGCTGGATGGGGATAACGAGGCTCGTCCGGGCGGACTTTGCCTCCCTCCGCGAAAGGGATTTTGTCCTGGCAGCACGAGGCATAGGCGCGGGCGACCTGAGGATTATCGTCATCCACATCCTGCCCAATGCCCTGGCCTCAGTACTGGTCGCCGCCACGCTGGGAATCGCCGGCGCCATCCTGACGGAGTCGGCCCTCAGCTTTCTCGGCATCGGCGTTCAACCGCCTACCCCCAGTTGGGGCAACATCCTCACCGCAGGCAAAGACAATATCGATATCGCCTGGTGGCTCTCCCTTTATCCCGGCTTGGCCATCCTGCTTACCGTCCTGGGCTACAACCTGCTCGGCGAAGGCCTTAGGGACTCCCTCGACCCGCGCCTGAAATAACACGGGCCGGACAGAAACCGCAAATCTTCAGGCACGGTGTTTCATATCTTTCCCGATTGTAAAGGCCTTGCCCAGGAATGCCCCCAAACCGTAATAACGCTGCCTGCCCGGTTCGAACAGCAGGGGTTTTACTTTTTCTATATCAGGCAAATCATCGCTTCCCAAAACGTCAACGTCAACCTTGACGTCCAGTATTTCACCAACGAACTGGGTATGCAACCCTATTTCCAAGACATGAAGGAGCCTGCATTCCAGGGTAAGAGGAAACTCCCGCACATAGGGGGCATTAACGAGGCTACTTTTTTCCGGCGTCAGTCCCGTCCGGAAGAACTTCTCTTCGTCCCGTCCCGAGACCAAACCGAAATAATCGGCCTCCCGGACAAACTCCTGGGACGGGATACTGACCGTAAAAGCCTTCTGTTCCATAATGTTGCCGTAGGTATAGGTTGCCTTGCGCAGGGCAACGGCCACGCAGGGCGGCGCCGAGCAGCATATGCCTCCCCAGGCAGCGTTCATGGCGTTGGGTTTACCGGTTTTATCATAAGTGCCCACAATAAAAACCGGCGTTGGATACACAATTGTCTTGGCTCCGATAGATTTCTTCATAGCATCTCCTTTATCTCTCATACTTTGGCTGTTATTATTGCCTATCCGTCCTCCAAGTGCAAGGATGATTACACAGCAAAAAAATCCTTGACGATGGTAAAATAATTGTGGTACTGAACAGACACCGCTTGGATCCGGATGCCGGACTGGGACGGGGGTTTACGGTTGTGCGTTGCAATAGGTAATCACACAAGCCTCCTGTCTCTGCAGGGGGCTTTTTTTATTAGTATGTTAGAAATTATTTTTGCGTTTTCCCTCCCCTCAAGGGGGCACTGAAAAGAGTGGCAAAAGATAATTTCGTTAACGCACTTATCCCGTTTATCGGGGTTAAACGCAGGGGACAATGAAAATAGTCAGCTCCGTAAAAGAAATGAGAGACTTCTCCCGGCAGCTCCGGGAATCAGGACATAGGATTTCCTTTGTTCCTACGATGGGCTGCCTGCACGCGGGACACGTGCAACTGCTGCAGGAAGGGAAGAGAAGAGGAGGTTGCCTGGTGCTCAGCATCTACGTAAATCCGACCCAATTTGGCGCAGGCGAAGACTTTGAAAAGTATCCCAGAAATCTGGATCGCGATGTGGAACTGGCCGACGCCGCCGGTGTCGATATCATCTTTTGTCCGGAGAACCGTGACATGTATCCCGAGCATTACCAAACTTTTGTGAATGTTGAAGACGTGACGCAGAATCTTTGCGGACAGGCGCGGCCCGGCCATTTTCGCGGTGTGACTACGGTCTGCTGCAAGCTATTCAACATTATCTCCCCCCGCACAGCGATCTTCGGCAAAAAGGACTTTCAGCAACTGGTTGTTATAAGACGCATGGTCCGGGATCTGAACCTCGATCTGGAAATCATCGGCATGCCCACCGTCCGAGAAACGGATGGACTGGCCATGAGTTCCCGCAATACATATTTGCAGGCCGAGGAAAGGACGGCAGCGCTCCGCTTAAGCCAATCTCTTCTCTTGGCGAATGATTTGCACGAGGCCGGTGAACGTGACGCCGCCCGGATATTGGAGGCTGTGACAGCCCACCTGGAGCAAAGCCCGCTTTTACGAATTGAATACGCCCGGATTTGCGACATTGACACTTTGCAGGAACTGTCACACCTGGAAGAGAAAGCGGTTTTGGCATTAGCTGTCCGGGTTGGCCAGACCAGATTGATTGACAATCACGTTTTTGGTGAGCCACTGTATATCAAAACGATAAGGGACTAACGGGAAAAGGGGTGTAACGTCCGGTGGTTGGCACCGCCGGAGTCCAATAATAAAAGTGTTAATAAAGGATAAAGACTATGCAACGATTCATGCTTAAATCAAAACTCCACCGTGCTACCGTCACTGATGCCGACCTGCATTATGAAGGAAGCGTCTCTATCGATGAGGGCTTAATGGAAGCGGCGGAAATAATCCCCTACGAGAAAGTGGCCATCTACGATGTATCCAATGGCGAACGCTTTACCACCTACGCGATTAAGGGAGAACGAGGGAGCGGGGTCATATGCCTGAATGGCGCTGCGGCCAGAAAAGTTGCCCGGGGGGATCTTATCATCATTGCCACCTATATCCTGCTCGATGATGCCGAGGCAAAGTCCTGGAATCCAACGTGTGTCCTCCTGGATGAAAACAACCGGATCAAAGAACATAAGTAAATGTTGAATTTTATCTTTTATTCTGCTAAGCAGGCGAGCCGCTTTGGCCGCTTGAGGAGAACCACGAGGATTGAACCTGAACTTTAAAAATACCTTGCTTACCGGCCTGGCGGTACTTGTGCCGGCATGCTTAACCATTTACATTATCTCCGTTCTCGTTGGCTTCATGGACGGTCTCCTGCTGATTCTGCCTGACCGGTTCCATCCCGATGTTTTCCTGCCCTTTCATATCCCTGGCCTGGGCGCCATCATAACCTTCATCCTGGTCTTTCTGTGCGGTCTCGTCGCCCAGAGCTATTTCGGCAACAAGATGGTACTGGTGGGCGAAGGGATGTTGAACAAGGTGCCCTTCATCCGGTCGATATACTCAGCCATCAAACAGATTGCCGACACCATGTTCATGGACCGCGCCAGTTTCAAGAAGGTCGTGCTCTTCGAGTTCCCAAGCAAGAATGTCTATTCCGTGGGCTTTGTCACAGGTACTCCCGAAGGGGAGTTAAAAGCCAGACTTGGTCAACACGCCAATTATGTCAGCGTTTTTATGCCTACCGCGCCCAATCCGACAACAGGCCTCTATATGCTCATGCCGGAAGAGGAACTTATCTATCTGGATATGACGGTGGAAGATGCCTTTGCTCTTATTATCTCGGCGGGCATGGTGATGCCTGCCGAACGGTTGCCAATCTGCCAGGATGCGCAAAAATAAAACAAAGTAATCAATAAAATTGTTGTTACAGGAGGCTGCATGCGTATTACATCAGAAAGCGTTAAAATAGGTCATCCTGATATGGTGGCTGATTTCATTGCCGCTAATATCATCGCGGAAATCATCCAGGCGGAGCTGAAGCTTGGCATGACCATCGACAACATGCCCCACTGCGGCGTCGAAGTTTTTTTAGGCAAAGGCCTCTGCGTAGTGGGCGGCGAAATTTCCACCCAGGCGCACGTGGACGTGGACAGGTGTGTCCGCGAAAGCGTCCTTTCTCTAGGCTATGATCACCCTCTGCTGGGCCTGGATGGCAACTCCATGGGCATTATGAATGCGATTATTCCCCAGTCCTGCGATATCAACATGGGAACACGGGCGGAAACATCGGTTTGCCAGGAAATCGGCGCCGGGGATCAGGGAATAATCTATGGCTTTGCCTGCAATGAAACGCCGGAATTACTTCCCCTTCCCTATGTGCTGGCAAGCAGGATGATGCGGGCTTTTGAGAAGGCCAAGGGTACTTTTTTCGCTCCCGACGGTAAAGGCCAGGTAACGGTGGAGTACAATGTTGATGGGACGCCGCAGCGTGTGGCCAAGGTGTTGATGTCGAACGCCATCGACTACCGCAAAGTCGCACGTGATGTCAGGGTGTCCATTACCGAACAGGCCAAAGACATTGCCATGGCTTCTCTCGGAAGCTGGGTGGACGACAAGACGGAATTTTTCTTTAATCCGACGGGCGAATGGCAATCGATCAATTCCTGCAGCGCCGCTGATTCCGGCATTACGGGCCGCAAACTGGTGGTGCAGTTTTATGGCGGTTATCCCGGCGCCCAGCTGGGTGGCGGCGCAGTCGTCAACAAATCCCCGGAAAAGGTGGATTGCTCGGCCGCCTTCGGCGCACGTTACGTGGCCAAAAACATCGTGGCCGCCGGTTTGGCGACCAAATGCTCCGTGCAGCTGTCCTACGCGATCGGTATCGCCAAGCCCTTTTCCACTTATGTGAGCACTTTCGGCACGGGCAGCGTTTCCGATGAGCGAATCGCCGCTATCGTGGAGGAACTTTTTGATCTGACGCCTCGCGGGATGATGGAAGGCTTTGATTTACTCAGTCCGGCCATCTACCGAAAACTGCCCCTGACGCTATTCCTGGACGATTATCCCTGGGAAAAAACAGATATGGTGGAAAAACTAAAAGCGGCTGCCAAAAGCTGAAGCATCGTACACGGAAAGGGAGAATATGAAGGAAATCGATAAGGCGTTAAGATACAAGATTGCGGACATTTCCCTGGCGGACTGGGGGCGCAAGGAATTGGACCTGGCCGAAAACGAGATGCCCGGCTTGATGGCCGTGCGACAAAAATATGGCCCCGCCAAGCCTCTTGCGGGCTTAAAGGTCATGGGCAGCCTGCACATGACCATCCAGACGGCCATGCTCATCGAGACCCTGAAAGCGCTTGGGGCCGACCTGCGCTGGGCCTCCTGCAACATTTTCTCGACCCAGGATCATGCCGCCGCCGCCATCGCCCAGGCTGACACTGCCGCAGTTTTCGCCTGGAAGGGAGAAACCCTGGAAGACTACTGGTGGTGCACTGAGCAGGCGCTCACCTGGCCAGATGGCAAGGGGCCCGACCTCATCGTGGACGACGGCGGCGATGCCACCCTCCTGGTCCATCAAGGCATGAAGGTGGAAAAAGATCCGGCCCTTTTAGATAAAAGTTACGACAATAAAGAATTCCAGGTGATCATGGACCGCCTGCGCCATAGTCTCCAGCGTGACCCCGGGCATTGGCAAAGGGTAGCTGTCGGCATTCGCGGCATTTCCGAAGAAACAACGACGGGGGTGCATCGCCTTTATCAGATGGCCCAGGCTGGCGAATTGCATTTCCCGGCCATTAACGTCAATGATTCCGTGACGAAATCGAAGTTTGATAATCTTTATGGCTGCCGGGAGTCGCTGGCCGACGGCATCAAACGGGCCACGGATGTCATGGTGGCGGGTAAGGTGGTTATCATCTGCGGCTATGGCGACGTGGGTAAGGGCTGTGCCCAGTCCATGCGGGGCTTCGGAGCCCGGGTTATCATCACGGAAATCGATCCGATCTGCGCCCTGCAAGCGGCGATGGAAGGTTACGAAGTAAAGACGCTGGAAGAGGTCGTCCGGATTGGTGATATTTTTGTCACGGCCACGGGTTGTTGCGACGTGCTCACGGGCGCGCACATGGAAATGATGAAGCATGAAGCCATCGTCTGCAATATCGGTCACTTCGACAGTGAGATCGACATGCACTACCTGGAAAACAATCAAGGCTGCCGCAAAATCAATATCAAACCTCAGGTAGATAAATGGATACTGACGTCGGGGCGGTCGCTGATTGTCCTTGCCGAAGGCAGGTTGGTCAATTTAGGTTGCGCCACGGGTCATTCCAGCTTCGTCATGAGTACCAGCTTCACCAATCAGTGCCTGGCGCAAATAGAGTTAGCCACGAAAAAGATGGCGCCAGGCGTCTATACCTTGCCGAAGGAACTGGATGAGGAGGTAGCCAGATTGCATCTGGAACGTCTTGGGGTAAGCTTGACCAGGCTGACGCAAAAACAGGCCGACTACCTGTGCTTGTCTCCGCAGGGCCCCTTTAAGCCTGGACATTACCGTTACTAGACGAGGATAAAAATAGCGCCAACCGCAAAAGGGGGACAGATTTGTGAGAATCTGTCCCCCTTTTTTTATTTGCTTAAGTTCGCACCCGCAGGCAAAGAAAACAGGCCGCCAAACCGAAGAGGAGATTGGCTGACCAGGCCGCCAGGAGGGGGGAGAGACCACCCGCATGTCCCAAAGAAATCGTAAAGGCAAAAACAATCCAATAAGAAAAACCGATCGCAATGCCTACGACCAGCCCCTTGGTCCTATTGCCGGTTTTTACACCCTGCAGGGCAGAGGCAAAACCGATGACCGCCATGATAATGCTGGCCAGGGGAAAGGCCAATTTGCCATAGAGATCAACCCGGTAGCTGGTCGCGTCATAACCATTGCCCTGCATTTCCCGGATGTATCTTCCTAATTCCATATACCCCATATTGTCAGCGTCTTTTTGCCCGGCCTTTAAATTATCCGGCAGCGTCGATAACGCCACAGTTTGGGAACTCAAAAAGTGTAATTCCGGGAACATCGCCGACGTAAAGGTGGTGACGACGACATTGTACAGAACCCATTTCCCTTCCCGCCATTCAGCTCTTGCGGCATCAAGACGTTTTACCAGGCGCATTTTATGATCCACCTGGTAAAGGGTAACGCCCCAAAGGTTGTTGGTGCGAGTGTCAAACCCCTTAATGTTGTATATCCCTTCCGGCGCTCGGTACCATATCTGGTTTGATTTGAAGGAGCCTACCGGTTCCCGTTTCTGTATTTCCACCAGCTTGATGTGCTTGGCTCGTTGATTTGTATAGGGCGTCACGAATTCACTAACGATAAAGGCTAAGCCGGAGACAACCACCGCAATAATAATTATGGGACGGGCCAGACGATAGAGGCTGATGCCGCAGGCCTTTACGGCCATTATTTCGTTGTTGCGGGAAAGTGAGCTGAAGGACACTAACGCGGCCACAAGTATGCTGGCGGGCAACATTTGCCACATGACCATGGGAATATTAAAAGCAACGAAAGAGAGCATCTGGTAAAGGGTAGCCCGATTACTGACGAACATCCTGATCTTTTCAAAGAAATCTATGATCAGGTACAGACCGACAAAGGCAAGCATGATCATGAGCAGGTAGCGGATAAATTCTTTGGCACAGTAGCGATCGAGTATGGTCATCTGGGACCCCGCAGCCATGGTGCGGTTTTTTTTGCGTAACCGGTAAAAACAGCGCCCAGGGTCTTTTCTTGCGCGGCCATGGCCAATAAATATAAGCCAACGGCAGCAAAGAGGATATTGGGCAACCATGAACCAAGCCAGGCTGTTATTCTACCGGTTTCCGCCAAAGCAGTGCCGCCTAATTGCAGGATGTAGTAAAAAAGCACAATTACGATGCCGGTGGTCAAACCCCTAACCCGGGCTGATTTATGAACCTTAGTGCCGATCGATAATCCTAACAGACCGAAAATAACGCAGCTCAGCGGCAGGGTAATTTTCTTGTTCAATTCCGTCACCAGTTCTCTGGCTGCCGCTTCATCGCCTCGAGAGGCCTTTATACTCACCATCAACTCGCCCAGAGTCATCTCAGTACTGTCCTTAGCAGTCGCTCTTTTTTTCTCGACTAAAGAGGCTTCCAGGTCCAGGTTGATATCGTAGGTGCTGAAATCCATTTTACGATAGGATTTACGTTTTATATCGAGGATGTGGTTGCTGCCTTTCTCCAACCTTAAACTTACCAGCTTGGATTCCGGGTCAGAAATAAGGTAAGCCCGGGCCGCAAAAATTGTACCCGGGTCCCGGTCGCTGCGGTTATCATAAATTAGCACGCCCTCCATAAATTTACCGTCTGCCGGAATATGGTTGGCATAGAGGAGCAGCCCCCGGAAATTATCATTGAACACTCTTTCCTTTATGCCGGCGCTGGCGTTCTGCCTGACGATAGAAAAAAGGAGATCCTTGGTGGCGTAGTTGCCGTAAGGAACAAAGAAGAGGCTAAGCGACAGCGTCACCAGAAAGGCGATCAAAGAGGCCCCGGCAATAGGCAAAGAGAGCCGGTAAAGACTGATGCCTGCTGCCTTTATCGCGGTAATCTCATTGTCGCTTGAGAGTTTGCCGAGCCCGATGAGCACTGACAGTAACAGCGAAATCGGAATAGTGAAGAGAAGAAAGTAAGGCATCAAAAAAAGGACGAGCTTGGCAATATCAAAGACTTTTATCCCTTTGTTGACCATCAGATCCATCAGCTGCAGTATTTTCCCGAGCAAGAGCACAAAAGTCATGACACCGAGGCTGACGGAAAAAGGAACCGACATTTCCCGCAAGATGTAGCGATCGATTATTTTCAAAGTCCTTAGCTTCCTTCCCGGCTACAACAGAGCGACGAAAACCATAATCAGGGAAAGGCCGGTAAGAATAATTACCGTGCCCCATGATACAACATTCATTACCGGTCCGTTGATAAAAGTGCCCATAATCTTACGGTCGTTGATTAGGAACAACATAAAAACCAGCACCACCGGCAGTAACAAGCCATTTATGACCTGCGAGTAAAACATGATGGATATTAGTGGAATATCAGGCCACAGGATGATGCCTGCTCCAAGGAAGACCGTCAGAGAATAGAGACCGTAAAACTGCGGGGCTTCACTGAACTTGCGATTCAGACTGGCTTCCCAGCCAAAGGCCTCGCACACTGTATAGGCAGTGGAAAGCGGCAGGATGGAAGCCGCAAAGAGAGAGGCATTCAGAAGACCGAAGGCAAAAAGCCAGGAACAATACTTTCCGGCCAGCGGCGCCAGAGCCAGCGCCGCATCCTTGGCGCTTTCAATCCTGATCCCGGCCGGAAAAAGGGTCACGGCACAGAGCATGATGATGAAAAAAGCCACCACGTTGACCGTGAGAGATCCGAAAATCACATCCATGCGGGTGTACTGATAATCCTTTGCCTTAAGTCCTTTATCCACCACCGACGATTGCAGATAGAATTGCATCCAGGGGGCAATCGTCGTTCCGACAAGCGCAACCACCATCGTCAGAAAAGGAAGCTCCAGGTTGAACCGGGGGGTAACAAGGGCCGTATGCACGGCTCCCCAGTCCGGCTTGCCCATAAAACCGGAGACAATGTAAGAAAAATAGAAAAGGCACGCAAAAAGGAAAGCCTTCTCCACAGATTTGTAGTTTCCCTTGACCACCAGCCACCAGACGAAGACAGCCCCCAGGGGAACCGAGGTGTATTTGCTGATGCCGAAGATCTCGAGGCTGGCCGCCACACCGGCAAACTCTGCAACCGTGTTGCCCAGATTGGTAAGGAGCAGAACCACCATCAGATAAAACGTTATCTTGGCGCCGAAACGTTCCCGGATGAGATCGGATAGCCCTTTGCCGGAAACCACGCCCATCCGGGCACACATTTCCTGAATGACAATGAGCACCAGAGTAATGGGCAATAGCGTCCAGAGCAGGGCAAGACCGAAGTCGGCGCCGGCCAGCGAGTAAGTGGTGATGCCGCCGGCGTCATTATCCACGTTGGAGGTGATGATCCCCGGTCCGATAAGAAGAAAAAAGAGCCCCAGCCTGGTGATGCCGCGCCGGGCCAATATGCGTACCGCACTGATTGTTTTCTGAGCCAGGTTAGACATCTTGGGCCGCCGCCTTTCTCCATAAATTTTACCTGCCCAAATGAGGCGCTACGGCCTCGAGGAGGTTTTTGAAGATAATCACACCGCTAATCCTGTCGCCTTCATCCAGGACCGGGAGGGCCATCAGTCCGTACTTGGCAAAATTCTGGGCAATGGCTTCTTTATCTTCGTCAATGCTCACCGAAACGATCCGGGTGTCCATCAGTGTTCCAAGCGTTTCCTGGGGTGACGCCACAAAAAGATCGCGCAGACTTACCATCCCGAGGAGTTGCTCCTCTTCATCAACTACATACAGATAGTAAATAAAATCAACGTCTTCAGCTTCCATACGGACAAGTTCCAGGGCCTCGCCAACCGTGGCGGCGGGAGGTAAGTGTAGAAAAGAAGTGGTCATCAACCCCCCCGCTTTTTCCTCCGGATGGGTTAACAGTTCTTTCACATCATCGGCCATGTCCTTTTCCATTTCATTCAAAATACCCTTGGCCATTTCATCGGGAAGATCACCCAGGAGATCAGCCGCTTCGCTCAGAGGCATCTCCTCTATAATATCAGAGGCATCAGCATGGTTAAGACCTGCGATCAGGCTGACCTGAATCTTCGGATCCGTCTCCTCCAGTATCTCTGCCGCCGTTTCCCTATCCAGAGATTGGAAGACTGCCGCCCGTTGATGGATGTCGAGATCTTCGATAATATCCGCCAGATCGGCGGGATGCAGTTGAGAAAGACGGCTATGGGCGATATTAAGTTGCAAGAGATCGGGTGACGAAAGGGGTTGCACAAACTTCCAGGAAATCAATTGATCCGCTAGCTTATAGTCAAAAAGTCCCTCGAACATGAAATCCATAGATTTTTCCAGGCCTATCCGCCTCATGAGGCCACGAAACCCCACATCTACGTGAACCAGATAAAGTGATTCATGGGCTTTCAGAAATTGCAGGTCATTGACCCGGCGAATTTTGGCGCCGTTGGTATCGACAACCTGTTTATCCAACAACGTGTCTCTCAGCAGCAAGCTCCCTTCCGGAAAAATGGGATAATGACCGGACACCGGCACAAAGGAGCTTGTCATGAATTTTTCCTCCGTCACGATAATCTCTTGCCAGGGAATTAAGATGGCCTTCGCCCTTCGCCCGCCTTGTACCAGCAAGTTCGTAACCACCGGATAGGGCTCGACAAAATGGACCAGGACGTCCACAACTGTTCCCAGTTTTCGTCCCTGAGCGTCATAAGCTTTCTTGCCCAGCATCTTGCTGAGAAAGATAAATATCTGAGTTTCGTCATACCCTTCCATGCCGCTTGTCTCCAACCAGGCGCATATAGCACTATCCTCAAGTTTACAAAAGCATTTTTGCTTAACTTGGCGGAATCGTAAGGCATGCCAGCGAGCCCCACACACAAACTGCCGAGTATCATTGGCCCGGCGTTTGCACCGTAGTCTCGGAATGGCTGCCGCCGTATTGGATATCAAAATTAAATTTCGGGAAAATACTGGGCAATTTCATTAGATTGAAAACCATTACCCCGATCGACATCCGGTCAAGCCAGGAAGACAAAGGCCAGCCAAAATGGACCACAATCCGACGATCGCTCATTTCATATTCCATGACTTTCAGAATACTGACAATACGATGGAAAAGACTGATTTTTGTCAAGGGTAAGCGGAAGTGGTTGAGGGCTATCTTGGGTGGTATGCCGCCCACCCGGGGTGAATAAAAGGTAATGTAAACTTCATTGTCTTTGAACTTGGCCTGATCGGTCTCCTGAGACCGCCGAAAGAAAAGATGAACCTCTTTTTGCTCGGATTCGGCCAGATAGAGCAGCATTTCCATTTCCGTCTCTCCCTGCTCTATCTCCTTCAGCTCCGGAGACCACTTGCGGGAAATGGTAAACCCAAGGAGCAGCATGATGCCCGTGACAGTTGCCCAGAGCATGGTGGCGCGAGGCTTGTCAATCGCCAGAAACACAAAGCAACTGACCAGGATGATAAAAAGCAGCAGGGTAACCAGACGATTTGTGGAATAGGTTATCCCTTCCGACTTTCCCATAAAATACCGGTAGAGGATGAGACAGCCCATGTTAATGCAAAAAGAAGCGATCAGCCCCAGGGCGTACATATTGGCCAGTTCCGCCTGGCTGCCCATGGTCAGGAGGATGATGATGGAAAAAAAGACAGCGCTTGCTAAATGTATGCGGTAAAGCGCGTGGCGGCGGTTGGCGACGATGAACCAATGGAATCCATAGCGGTGCGCCACCTTCTCCATGAGTTCACTGGAAGCCACGTAGGCGGTGTTAACCGCCAGCGTCAAGACGAAGCTGGCCATTATGCCTACCAGCCAACCAAAAGGGACACCGTTCAACAAGGTGGCATAATGAGTAATCAAGTCGCCTTCATGAGCCTTAAAATCGATATCTTTCGATAAGACAAGCGCCGACACCAAGGGCGTCATCAAACCAACCGTTAAGGCCAGAAACCAGTAGGCCTTCTTGATTTCCTTCCAGCTTCTTACCAAGCCGGCTGTTTGGAGTACCGATTCCACACCAGAGTAAGCCAAAATGCAAAAAGCGATACTGGAAATGAAATTACCGTAGTCACGCAGGATCGAACCGGTGGTCACGGTTGCCAAGGTCCGGCTCGTCGCCAGTTTAATCCGGTTGACCGACCAGGCGTCCATATCCAACAAGCCGGCGGCGACAAGATTGAACATGACAAAAACGGCGATAATAAAGATCATGAAGGTGAAGCGGGCATTTTCCCGGATGCCGAGAATATTCAACCCGGCAACGGCCCAGATGATGCCCAGCGCAAAGATCATCGCAGTTGGCGAGGCAAGGGGAAAAAAGGAAGTGGCGTTTAACACGGCGCTTACGGCGGAGATGCAGGCCGTGAGAATATAGTCCACCATGATCGAGGATACGGCGACAAAGGAAACCATCGGGCCCAGCACCATGTAGGAAAAGGAATAGACGCCGCCGCCCACCAACTCATGGCGCTCCAGTATCTCTGCTATCTCCGTGAGCCGGGTACTGATAAAACGCACCAGGATACTGGTGATGGCAATAAAGACAACGGCGTTCAAGCCGATGAAGCGGTAGGCTTCCGCCGGGACATAAAAGATGGAGGTAAACTCATCCATCAAGGTAATGACGCCGATGGCGAGATAGGTGAGCCAGATACGTCCCCCCTGGTGATAGGAAAGCAGGTTTGGTTTCCGCAGCAGATAGTAAAAGCCGACAACGAGCCCTGAATTAATGAGGGTGAGGATGATAATTTTCACTTTGCGCCTCCGAGGCACCCCTTATTATTCTTTTCCGAAAGATGTCAATAAAAAACACAAGTAGGCAGCAGAAGCAGTGAGCAGCCGATTAGAGCTTGACAAACGCCTTTCATTTATTATATGGAACCGCAACGGAAGGGTTGGGGATAGTAAACGCCCCCCCCCAGTTTTATGACCGGATTTATTGAAATAACGGTTGGGATTTCGCCTTTTAATTTGATCCGAGAGATTAAAAAAGGATTGGTAATGAGCTTCTTGGACAATTCAGGTTGAACGTCTTACCTCTTCGCCCCGTCGGGTGAGGAGGTTTTTTTTATCAGAGGATGGGGCATGGAGCAAAAAAGGGTGGTAATGGACGCGGACGGGATCGATCGGGCCTTGACCAGAATTACCTACGAAATCCTGGAGAAAAACAAGGGCAGCGAGGGGCTGATCCTGATCGGAATCAGGACGGGCGGGGTTTATCTGGCGCAACGGCTGCAAAAAAAGATCGCCGAGATAGAGGGGACGCTGCCGCCGCTGGGTATCCTGGACATCACCCTTTACCGCGATGACTTGCACTCCAGCCGGGAAAAGCCCCATCTGGGCAAGACGGACATCCCCTTTTCGCTGGATCAAAAAAAAGTGGTGCTGATTGACGATGTCCTATTTACGGGAAGGACAATCCGGGCGGCAATGGATGCCCTGATCGATTTCGGCAGGCCACGGCTCATCCAACTGGCAGTCCTGATCGACCGTGGACACCGGGAATTGCCCATCCGGGCCGATTTCGTCGGGAAAAACCTGCCCTCATCATTCTGGGAAGCAGTAGCCGTCCACCTTGCCGAAAAAGACGGAAAAAACGAAGTGGTCATAGAAAATGCCGCCTGACGGCTGCCGCGGGGTGAATTAATGAGATTAAAGAGGAAAGACATTCTGGGGATAGAGGATCTTTCTGTGGAAGAAATTAGCCTTGTCCTCGATACGGCCGATTCCTTTCTGGAGGTTTCCACAAGGGATATCAAGAAGGTTCCCACCTTGCGGGGCAAGACGGTGGTCAACCTTTTTTACGAGGCCAGCACGAGAACCAGAACCTCCTTTGAAATCGCCGCGAAACGGCTGAGTGCCGACACCATCAACATCTCCTCTTCAACCAGCAGCGTCGCCAAGGGGGAGAACCTGATCGACACGGCCCGTAACCTGGAGGCCATGCATCCCGATATCATCGTAATCCGTCACAGCGCGGCAGGCGCCCCCCATATGCTGGCGCGGCTCATTAAACCCTCTATCATCAACGCCGGTGACGGCGCCCATGAACACCCCACCCAGGCCCTGCTGGATATGCTGACCATCCGCACCCGGAAAGGACGGATCGCCGGTCTTAAAGTTGCCATTGTCGGCGACATCGCCCACAGCCGGGTCGCCCGTTCCAATATTTGCGGGCTAACCAAGATGGGCGCGCATGTCGCCGTGGCGGGGCCGGCGACGATGCTGCCACGGGGCATAGAAAGCATGGGCGTAACAGTTTCACATCGTATTGAAGATGCGATTGGGGATGCAGATATTATCATGATGCTCAGAATTCAGACTGAAAGGGAAAAGCGTAATATTTTCCCGTCGCTAAGAGAATATGCCACCTATTTCAGTTTAAATTCCCGCAATATCGGATTAGCCAGGCAGGATGTCCTGGTAATGCACCCCGGTCCCGTCAACAGGGGCGTGGAGATTTCTCCGGACATTGCCGACGGCCCCCATTCCATTATCCTGGATCAGGTAACCCACGGTGTGGCGGTGCGGATGGCGCTGCTTTATTTGCTGACGGAGGAAAAACATGAATTACCTGCTTAAAAACGCAAGGGTAGTTGACCCCTCGCAGCAATTGGATGCCGGGCCGCTAGATGTCCTGGTGGAAAACGGTCGTATCGCCCGGATAGAGGAAAATCTCTCACGACTGGCGGCGACGGCGCGCCGCGCCAAAAGTGCCGACCTCAAGCTGCTTGATCTGACCGACCTGGTGGTGACGCCGGGCCTCATCGACATGCATACCCATCTGCGGGAGCCAGGCTTTGAGTATAAAGAAACCATCCGTACCGGCAGCGAGGCGGCCCTTGCCGGTGGCTTTACCTCGCTCGCCTGCATGCCGAACACCAGCCCCATCAATGACAATCGCGCCGTAACGGAGTTTATCCTGAAACAAGCGACGGCTTGCCGCCTGACGCGCATCTACCCGATTGCCGCCATCACCCTGGCATCCGCAGGCTCACAATTGGCAGAGTTTGGCGATTTGAAAGATGCCGGGGCCATCGCTTTTTCCGATGACGGGCAACCGGTCATGGACGCCGGCACAATGCGTCACGCGCTGGAATACGCAGCCTCGCTCGGAATGCCCGTTATTTCCCATTGCGAAGACCTGCATCTTTCGGCGGGCGGTACAATGAATGAGGGGTTGACATCCACCCGGTCGGGGCTCGCCGGCATGCCCAGTATTGCGGAAGATGTCATGGTGGCCAGGGATATTATCCTGTCCGAATTCACGAAAACAGCGGTGCATCTCGCCCATATCAGCACCAGGGAAGCAGTCGCACTGGTGCGGGCGGCCAAGCAGCGTGGCATTAAAGTGACTGCGGAAACAGCGCCTCATTATTTTTCCCTGACGGACACTTTCCTGGCGAACTATGATACAAACGGCAAGGTTAACCCGCCTTTACGCACCAGCGTGGATATGGAGGCAATCAAAGCCGGGCTGAAAGACGGAACCATCGACGTCATTGCCAGCGACCATGCCCCACACGGCAGAACGGACAAGGAAGTGGAATTCGACTATGCTTCCTTCGGTATCAGCGGCCTGGAGACTTCTCTAGCCCTGGGATTGAGGCTTGTCGAAGAGGAAATTATTACACTGGCGCAGTTAATCGCCAAGATGACATCGGCGCCAGCGCAGATTCTGGGGATTCCCGGGGGGACGCTGGCGGTCGGCGCAGTCGCCGATTTGACAGTCATCGACCTTGCCAAGTCCTGGCGGGTTGACCCTGCAAAATTCAAGTCGCGGGGTAAAAATACCCCCTTTGCCGGCTGGGACCTGCGGGGCAAGGCGGTGTTGACAATGGTGGGCGGGGAAATACTGTATCGCGAAGGGAACCTGTAACAGGAATTTATGCAGTCCCGGACTAATTATGAAACGGAAGCTATTGTCCTGCGGCACTTCGATTATGGAGAATCGGACCGTATTGTCAACTTCTATACCGCGGATTTCGGCAAGGTAAAGGGCATCGCCAAGGGCGCCCGCCGCAGTCAGAAGCGTTTTGCCAACACGCTGGAGCCCTTTTCCCACATTAACCTCCTCTTTTCCCGGCAGCGCCAGGAGGGGCTGGCCCTTATCGAGGCTGGCAAGGTTATTAATCATTACGCGAGGATCAGGGGGAATCTGGGAAAGACCCTTTACGCCTCATATCTTGTTGATATTACCGATCAATTCACCATAGAAAATAAAACCAACGACGGGCTCTTTCGGCTGGTGGGGGATTTCCTGGAACTTTTGGATACCGGGGACGCTTCGGAAGACCTGATCCGGTTTTTTGAGATGCGCCTCCTCAGACTGGTGGGCTATGAGCCGGTCTTGGACCGTTGCGTTACCTGCCGCACACCGGTGACATCCGGCGCGATGTACCACTTCAGCGTCCGGGAGGGAGGATTAAAATGCGGCCTTTGCGCGCCAGTCGGCTGCGACTTTCTGGGCGTCTCGATGGGAACCATCCGGTCGATGCTCCTGGGAAAAGAATTGGAGCGGGAAAGACTCTGCAGTTTGATCCTTTCGGAGCAGTGCGCACGGGAAAGCCGCCATTTCCTGGAGCGGTTTATCGCCCATCTCCTGGGAAAAGAATTGAAATCTCTGCATGTGATCCGGGAAATCCGGGCATTGGGAATTTGAGGCAGAGATGATTATCGACAGCCACACCCATATCTTTACGAATAAAGTCATTGCCGGAGGCTGTGCCCAGGAGGAATTAACGGCGCTCCTGCAGCTTGACGCCAAATTGGCTACGGAGCGCACGAGTGTCGAAATCCTGCAGCGGGAAAGCCGCGCCGCCGGTGTTTCCGCCTGCCTGCTCTTGCCCGTCTCACCCACTACCGAGGTAACAAAAACAAACAGCGCGTTTATGAAAATGGCTGCCGGGACGGATTCCATCTATACCGCAGGAAACCTCCATCCCCACTGCAAAAATATCGAGGCAGAACTTTACCGATTACATTCCCAGGGAATCTTCATCATCAAACTTTGTTCTTATGCACAGCGCTTTTCTCCGGACGCGCCGGAAACACAGAACTTGTTCAAGCTGATCGCCGGGGTTGCCGCCGCAGTCGGGGTGCGCTTCACGGTTATCATGGATACCTTTTACCTAGCATCCGATTATTTGGGTACACCCGTCGAATGCTTGACGACCCCCGCCCTCCTGGGAAAACTTGTGCGCACCTATCCGGAGCTTAACTTCGTGGCCGCCCATATGGGCGGCCTGGGAGCGCCGCAGGAGCTTGTTGATCGCCATCTCCCCCCTGCGTCGAATCTCTATCTTGATACATCTGTTGCCGCCCACACTCTCTCGGAAAGAGATTTCCTTCGCCTCTTGGAACGGCATGGCCCCGCCCACGTTATTTTCGGCACCGACTGGCCCTGGCTAAGTCACGCCACCGAAGTAAGACTTATAGACCGCCTTCTCGATAAGGCAAACTTCACACCGGCAGAAAAAGAACAGGTTTTTTGCCGCAATATCACCGGTCTTCTGGGAATACAGGTGTCCGTTGACATGTGACTTTGCTCCCCGTCGTCAATACCCGATCACAGCTCTATCGTCAGCCCATCATACGCCAGATCGATTGCCATGGGATAACCCTCCCCGGCATGAATCTGTAGGTAAGACCGGGTTTTCGCAAGGATGGCATGAAGAGTCTCATCATCATGAGTGTGCTCCATGTGAAAAAGGCAGAGGCGCTTAACGTCGGCTCTCACGGCCAGTTCAACTCCCACGAGGTTGCTTGAGTGCCCCCAGTTCTCCTTGGTGTCGATAGCATCGAAAAGGGCGTACTGGGCATCAAAAATGACCAGATCAGCATCACGAAAGAAGGCGACAAAGGGGTAAACATCCTCCGTAGCGTCTTCCTTATGCTCCGCGTCGGTCGAGTACACGAGCTTTTTTCCGTCTTTGACAAAGGCATAGCCGTATGAATTGCCGGGATGATGCTGGGCGATGGCCCTCACCTCCAGTCCGGCAATCGTATAATTCTTATCGGTTTCGAGCGTGTGAAAGGTGATGTCCGCCAGCATATCTTTCAGCCCCACCGGAAAATGTACGGGCTGTTGCTGATCCTCGAAAGCCTGTTGCAGCCACGGATGGCAACCATAGATGTGAAGGCGATTGCCGGGGATGTAGGCCGGGACAAAGAAGGGAAAGCCTTGTATGTGGTCCCAGTGAAGATGGGACAGGAAAATGTGAACTACCGTGGGTAATTTCTGACCGGCACGTGAAGCCAGAACATTATTGCCAAAATCTCTGATGCCCGTGCCGGCATCACAAATAACGTACTCATCCCCACCGACAATTTCGATGCAGGAGGTATTGGTTCCGTAGGTGCCCCTGACATGAAGGGGGAGTTCCCGGCGGATAAAACTCAGGATCTCTCCGTCGGAATCAAGCTGATGCCCCCGTGCGGCCTGCAGCGCTTTGACGATCTTCGTCTCGATCATCTGAAATGTCCGGGCCGCAGGCAGCGACCCGCGGGTACCCCAGAAATGGACTTTCATATAGCCTCCTCCTGTTCGGTTACGTTCATCTTAACTCCCTCCCCACCTCCCTCCCCTCTCAGCTTAAAAGAGGGGAACGCAAAGGCTTCTCCCCCTGAATTTATGGGTAGGCAGCGAGGTTATGGCCGCCGTTGGCATACAGCAACTCTCCATTTGATGTATCAAGAATGCCGCAGAAGATGGTGACGAACATGCACGTCTCGTTGTCGCTGCTCAATTCGTCATTCACCTGGCAGAGAATCTTGTCCGGCGTTATCCCCTTACACGCCGTCGCCTTTATGAGGGTCTTGGCGACCGCCATGAAGAGTGACGCCGGCACTCCTTTGCCGGAGACATCGGCAATGACGAAACAGAGGTGGGTGTCGTCGATCTGGAAGAAGTCGTAAAAATCGCCGCCCACTTCCCTGGCCGGCTCGATCAGGGCATAGATGTCGAACTCCTCACGGTCGGGAAAGGGCGGGAAGATTTTCGGGAGAATACCCATCTGTATATCATGGGCAATTTTCAGCACTTTGATCGATGAAACCAGTTCGGTGAGCGCAGAAAGCGAAACATCCGACGCCGCCACCCCCCTAAGCCGCCGTTTTCCGTCCCGGTTCTCGAAAAATGGGACGGAATAGGAAGTCATGAGGATGTTTCCCTTCTCCTGGTCGATGTACGGCTCACTCCATCCCGGCTTTTCCAACTCGCGGGGGATCTGGTACCAGTCCCGGAACAGATAGGAATGTGATCTCTCCAGGCGGGTGAGCAGAAGGCCCCCCTTCTCCTTGTGGAAATACGGGGCATAGAGCCGGGTCGCAACGCAGAAGACATCCGGCTCGAATGCTGCCACGGAGCCGTAGATATGGTCGTTTCGTTCAACTGTTCCCCGGAGCAGAGCGAGGAGTTCCCTCTCCCCATACCTGCCGATCTCCAGGGAAAGCTGCGCACCAGGAGGTTTTCCCGCAGCACCTGCCCCACTGCTTCGTAATCCGCCCGCTTGAGACGCCCCATTTCTTGCCGGTTGCCGGTGGGAAGCATAAGGTCGCGCATCCGCTCCAGCATCCATCTCTGGTGTATCCGGTTGGCCGGCACCTTGGCCCGTTCCATGTAACCGATCACGATATCGAGAGCCTCGTCCGGATGATCAAAAGCGTACCAGCCACCCCTCCAGGGAAGCACGCGCCACGGCGGCGGCCAGTCCATAATATCGGCAGTCGTATCCGGCGCCGGAACCGCCGCCACATCGAACGCCACTCCTTAGTCGGCGAGTTCGACAACGAACGCGTCACCCTCAGCGCCGCAGGCGAGCTCTACCTCTCCCCCTCCGCCGGGATAGGCATAATGGCATATATTGACAAAGGCTTCCTCAAAGGCCAACGCCAGGCCGACCCACTTCTTCGCCCCCAGACCAAATCGGTCGGCATGCCGTTGAACGAATTCCGCGGCAACTTCAAGATTTTCGAGGGTAGCCTCAATCCTCAACCTGCCCGGTTCGGCCACCGTGTCAGCCCATCTCGACAAGTGCAGCATCCACTGATTCGTATAACTTAAAGATCGAGTCGAATCCGGAAATATCGAAAACTTCCCTCACTGTCCCCCGGACATTGGCGAACAAAATCCGCCCCGCCTTACCCTTGAGGATCTTCGCCGTAGCGAGAATACTGCGCAAGCCGGCGCTGCTGATGTACTCCACCCCCTATCCTGAAATCCCGGCCAAGGCCCTCATCTCCTGCCATAACGTTTCATGAAAACATTTACAGATAAAACGGCTTGAGACACGTTAATCGCCAAACCAACAGGAGGCGGTCAATATGCCACGGCAGTGCCAGAAAGCAAAGTTAATTTTAGGCGCGAATTGCCTCAAAGAAATAAAAACCCCTTGACACACCAAAACCCCCTCCCTATACTCCCACCGTAAAAAATCGATACCTTATCAAAACAGACCGCAACCAGACATGGCGTGATAAACCGCCCAACTCGACTCAAAAATATCAAATGTAACTGAAGGCGATCATGTTTATCAGGACTATGAAAAATCAAATTTACAATTTGAAAATACAGTGCGGAGGCAAATTCGCTTTCGGAATAGTTCCCAGTCTTGAGATCGGCTATCTTTTTTAACTCTCACACGACAGAGCGGTACAAGATGCCTTTTACTTTTTCCAGAAGCATTGCAGCGTTTTCCGGATATTTTATCGGCATCGTGGGTTGCCATTCCTGCCAGTCCCCCAGAAGATCATGATAAAGAACGGCACAGCCCCGGGAAATTTGCACGGGTTCGCTTACGGTTAACGACTCCAGACACTGTCTCAACGCCTCGGCAAGGCTATCCCGTTCCGCCACGCTTTCTCCGTGAAATACAACAACTCTGGTTGCTGCATCCGCCCGGCCACTGCCGAACTTGCCATAAACATGGCCACCGGGAAATCGGTGTTCAAATTCACCCAGCAGGGCAAGCGCTTCATCAATATCCCCGACAATCGCCGTTACTTTCCAGCAATTAAAGGCATTGCCAAGGGCTATTATCTGCGTCCCCTGTTGGAGTTGCTCATAGAGATTCTGAATGCAGGGAAGGCAACGGCCATAGATATTGGCCTTTGTTTTTCTCATTTTCGGGTCGCTTTCAAAGCTTACCCAAAAATTCCCCTCCGGAGGATGGGGTATCTCCCCCAGATAAATTCGCCAGGCTGAGTCGGACATAGGGCAAAAAACCTCCCATTACCATTGTCGGGAGGACGCAGGAGACGTTCTTATTAAGGAATCGGCTGGTTTGTCCTCAAGGTGGTCGGCGAGATTTTTAGGTAGCCTCACAGATATTGCCGCACTCATGGTACACCTCCCGTCATTGATGTATTGCATGTGTACACAAGAGGTCTGTCTTTGTCAAATCCCCCGTTGTCAACAAATCTGGTGCACGATCCCGCTAATTTTGTTATCGTATCCCCGGGTCGGGTCTTCCTCCTTGTCAAATTTATTAAGGACTAGTTTTAGGCGAATGGTAAGGGATATAGACAGATAAAATCAAAGAAATAGGGCATGATGTGGCACGTCCTGATATGGGAAATATGAACTTGACGCCTTTCCTGAAAGCAAAATTATGCGCTAATTATTTTGCTTTCACGCAAAAGTCATGTATAATGCGCGCATGCTGAAGGAACGATACCTTACACAGTACATTTTGGATGACCTAAAGGATAAAATGGTCTTTGTAGGCGGGCCGCGCCAGGTGGGAAAAACTACCCTCTGCCGGGATTTTGTGGCGACCCGCTTCACAAATGCTGCCTACTTCAATTGGGATAACCGGGCCGACCGAAAGGCGATCATGGCCGCAATCTGGCCGGGTGACGCAGAACTCCTCATTTTTGATGAGATTCACAAGTACCGGCAGTGGAAGGGCCTCATCAAGGGAGAATACGACAAGCATAAAGAGGCATTCAGATTCCTCGTTACGGGCAGCGCGCGATTGGACCTTTATAGGAGAGGCGGCGATTCCCTGCAGGGGAGGTATCATTACTACCGGCTGCACCCCTTCACCTTGACAGAAATAGTGGGCATGACCACCCTCCCCACGGTTCTCGGCGGGTTAACGCTGGATCAAGACTTTCATCAGGATGCCCTGGACACTCTCGATAGCTTCGGAGGTTTTCCCGAACCATTCACCAAACAGAGCCCGCGGCAGCTAAGACGCTGGCACAATGAGAAAATCGAACGGATGTTCCGGGAAGACATCCAGGATATAGAAGCAATTCGGGATATCGGCAACATGAAGCTCCTGAGCGATATCCTGCCCGCCAAGGTCGGCTCGCGCCTGTCGCTCAATGCCATCCGGGAAGATCTGGAAGTCAGCCACCGCTCCGTCACCCACTGGATGGATATTCTGGAAGGATTCTACTATCATTTTCGGATTTATCCGTACTCGGCAAAGAAAATTCGTTCACTCAAAAAAGAACCGAAACTGTATCTCTGGGACTGGTCAGAGGTGGATGATGAAGCGAGCCGCTTTGAGAATCTGATAGCCTCACACCTTCTGAAGTTCGTGCATTTTCTCAGCGACCACGAGGGCTACCGGGCGGAACTTTCCTATCTGAGAGACGTGGACAAACGGGAAGTGGACTTTCTCGTGACTATTGACGGCAAACCCTGGTTTGCTGTCGAAGTGAAACTAAATGATACTGCGCTATCCCCGAACCTTCTCTATTTTCGGGACAGGCTGTCAATTCCCCACATTTATCAGGTTGTGAAAAAGGATAGGGTAGACCTGCTGGAGAAAGGGGGCAGGATTGTTTCGGCGGGGAGATTCCTGGCCGGACTAATATAGAAGTCGGAAATATGGCAATGGCAAGAAACAGGGACAGTTTGTTGACGTTGACCTGTATATTGGCTTCCATGCCTTGCGGCATTTCATGGCGTCCTACCTGGCCGATCAAGAGCGTGTGGGGGTAAAGGCCGTATCCGGGTTATTAAGGCACAAGAATTTGCGGACGACAGAAATTTACCTGCATTCCATAGACAGAAATGCAGCACTTCTCCCAGTTTCTCCTTGACTTCAAACTGCCATTGACTTTTAGCAGCAGGCAAATGGACATTCCTTCACAAGGAATTTCAGGAGGTGTCACATGGTGCGGATGCAAGTCTATCTAACCTAGGAAGAAGAAGCAAAGATCCAATGGCTTTCCTCTGAAACCGGAAAGACCAAGAGCGCATTGGTTTGGCGGGCAATTGAGGGGTTCTTTGAGCAATTTCACGGAGCGGATCGGAAAAAGTTTTTGCGGCAAGGCAAAGGGCTTTGGAAGAAAAGAAAGTACCTACCCGACTTTACGGCAATCAGGGGTGAACTGGATCGCCTCTCTTCCGGGAACTGATGCATGGCTGATCTCTTGCTTCTTGATACGGACATTCTCATCGACTATCTGCGGGACAACGATGCTGCGGTTGCCTATCTGGAGGGCCTGTCCGAACCGCTTCTCGTTTCAGCTATTACGTACGGTGGCTGAGTTATACAGCGGTGTCCGGGAGGGCAAGGAACGTAAAGCCCTGTACCAGTTCATGCACGCCTTCCATAAAATTCCCCTTGACGACAATATTGCCGTAAAGGCAGGGCTCTACCGCCGCCAGTACGGCCCGAGCCATGGGGTCGGCTGCGGATACATTGATTGCTGTGCCAGCCGAAGCAAACGATGCAAAAGTGGTAACCTCGAACAAGACCCACTTTCCGATGGTCGAAGCTATAGTCCCCTACCGAAAATCCTAACCCGATTTTTCCGTCCATTTTCCCCTGTTTGTCATTTCCACTGTAGCTGCCCACAATTGCAAGCGAGCATCCTAGAGCCTCGGCTTCCTGCTCCTCGCGGTGTTCCTTTTCGTCGAGAATGCGCAGGAAGAGAATCCAGGTCAGTTCGGGGACGTACTGCATAGCGCCGGCACAGTTGCCGCGGCGCATAATGTCGCAGATGCTCTTGACCGCCTGATCCACCGATTGCTGAGTGGCGAGCCGCCGTCCGTTGCCGTTTCCATTGCCGTTGTTATTTCTCCTACCAGCCATCCATCACTCCCTGTCTCTGATCAGATTTACGACCACTTTGGTTAGAATTTCCTTCTCCTTCGGATTGCTTTCGGCAATCATCAGCGTGATGGCCACAAGCGCGTTGTCGGCGATGTGCCGGGAACCATCAGTCCTGTAGAGGATGCCGTTCTTCTCCATGAACCAGAGGAACAGGGTGTAGATCTTTAAGTTATCTAAGGTAGACGGGGCATGAAATTTTCAGAATAGATTGACAAGAAGCAGCGGATTATCGGAATAGATGGGCCTCTCGGGAGAGAGGCCTTTTTGTTTAAGTAAGGGCGGTGTTTACTTGGAAGTGCCACCGCCCTTTGATCCCGGTGAACTATGAAGTTCACCAACGAGGTGCGAAGGATGATATTGGAAGTAAACAGTGATGTCAAGGAGATAAATGCAAGGGACATGGGCAGAGGATATGATTGGCCGAGGCCGGATCGATGTCCCCGGTGTTCGGGTGTTCGTATATGGGGCCACGGTTTTGTATGGGCTTTTTTTGAGAGCTTGCAAGCGGGTTTGTACTTGAAGCGTTACCTGTGTCCATGCTGCGGTTGTGTCATACGGATGAAGCCAGCCGGGTATTTTTCGAGGTTTTCCGTGACGGTGGCGAAGATTAAATCCAGCGTAGCGTCCAGAGCGGGCAAAGGTCCATGGTTAAAAGATTTGGGCGCCAACCGCCAACGGCATTGGCTTCGGTCATTGACGCATCAGGTTACGGCGCACCTGGGTTTAGGGTGGCTGAGTCGGTTGGTGGAAGGTTTTG
>JBAQLR010000115.1:0-3849 GCA_049302035.1 Syntrophales bacterium | reverse complement strand
TATCCCCCCCCTGCCTTCATTAGTCGAGAGGCAACTCCTCTCTTCTTCCGTCCTTGATTTAAAGGAACGGAACCTGCTGGACGCCACGATGGCGAGCATCCTTGCCGCTCTTTCCTGAGAGGGGCAACATCTCCTGGTACATTGCACTCCCGCATATCTCAAACAGTCATCCAGCGAGAACAAGACCGCGTTATGCCCAGGAAGAATGTTTGATCAGAAAACCCCCTCAAGACGGATTGACATCATCAGGGGTTAGTCATATATTAGGGCCGGGAAGTAATTAAACCAACATTGGAACGAGGACGGAAAGAATAGCTCGTGGGTAATGATCCTTACGAAGACGGAAGACATGCAAACGACTTGGCCACGGACGACGATCAGCAGCCTGAGGAACCCAGGATGTATCGGGTTTTGCTGCACAATGATCATTACACAACCATGGAGTTTGTCGTAGCCGTGCTGATGAAGGTCTTTCGTAAAAGGGCTGCCGAGGCGACGGGAATCATGCTGGATGTCCATCAGCAGGGGAAGGGTCTCTGCGGTGTCTACACTTACGACGTGGCAGCCACCAAGATTGCGCAGGTAGATAGAATGGCGAAAGATCACGAGTTTCCTCTCAAATGCAGCTATGAAGAGGCATGATCTCAGATTAAAGAGCGATCCGGGGAGACTTTAGCCAATGATGGTTAGTGAAGAACTGAACAATATCCTGCGAGCCGCCTACGTTGAGGCCAAGTCGCGACGGCATGAATATCTGATGCCGGAGCACATCCTTTTTGCCTCGCTGTTTTTTAAGGAATCGAAGGAGATCATCAGCCGTTGCGGCGGACGCATCGAGGACCTGAAGAGAAAGATTGAAGAGTTTTTTCAGAGCAAGGTGCCTCTCAACGGCGAGAACGAGGAACCTTTGCAGAGTCTTAGCTTCCAGAGCGTGATGGACCGCTCGATTCATCATACCATGATGTCGCAGAAGCGGGAACTTGACATCGGCGATGTCCTCGTTTCCATCCTCGATGAAAAGGGCTCTCACGCCTCCTTTGTATTGCAGAGTGAAGGCCTCACAAAGTTCAATCTGCTGAACTATATATCCCACGGTGTTTCCGTAACGCCTGATGAGGCGCAGCCTGGGCAGCGCCCCGTTGAAGGGGAAAAGCGAACCGGCGGCAAAGAAATTGAGGTGTTGTCCCTGTATGCCACTGAACTGGTGGAAAAAGCTAGGGAGGGGGCCTTGGAGCCTTTGATCGGCCGTGCGGACATCCTCGAACGCACGTTGCAGGTACTCTGCCGCCGCTACAAAAACAATCCCATCCATGTGGGTGAAGCGGGGGTGGGAAAGACGGCCATCACGGAGGGCCTGGCCCAGCTTATTGCCCATGATAAAGCGCCAAAACTATTAAAAAATTTTAAGATATATTCATTGGACATGGGCGCCATCGTTGCCGGAACCCGCTTCCGGGGTGATTTTGAAGAACGGATGAAACAGGTTCTGGCCGCTTTGAAAAAAGAAAAAGATTCTATCCTTTTCATCGATGAAATCCATACGATTGTTGGAGCCGGCGCTGTCTCAGGCGGTTCGCTTGACGCCTCCAACATCCTCAAACCTGCCTTGACAGTCGGCCAACTGCGTTGCATCGGCTCGACCACATATGAGGAATACCGGAAGCATTTCGAGAAAGACCGAGCCCTTTCCCGGCGGTTCCAGGCAATCGAAATTCCCGAACCGACGGTTCCCGAAACCGTGCAGATCCTCCGGGGCCTCCGGGTAAAATATGAAAGTTTCCATGAAGTGACCTATAGCGATGCTGCTTTGCAAGCGGCGGCGGAACTTTCAGCCAAACACATTAACGATCGCCACCTGCCCGATAAGGCCATTGATGTTGTAGATGAGGCCGGAGCCAAAAGCGCCATGTATAGAGATAAGGACGTGGAGGTTATCACCATTACGCCCCGCGAAATCGAATCCGTGGTCGCTAAGATGGCCCGGATTCCCGAAAAATCCGTCTCCTCGTCGGAAGCGGCACACTTGCAGGAACTGGAAACCACCCTCAAAACATTTATCTTTGGTCAAGACCGGGCCATCCAGGCCGTGACACAGGCCATCCGCCGGGCGCGGGCCGGCTTCCGCGATCCCAATAAGCCCGTCGCTTCTCTGCTCTTTGCAGGACCGACCGGTGTCGGCAAGACGGAACTGGCCAGGCAACTGGCCCTGACCATGGGTATGCCGCTGCATCGCTATGACATGTCCGAGTACCAGGAAAAGCACACCACCTCCCGTCTTGTGGGCGCTCCTCCAGGATACGTGGGTTATGAGGAGGGCGGGCTCTTGACGGAAGCCATCCGCAAGTCGCCGCATTGCGTCCTTTTGCTTGACGAGCTTGAAAAAGCCCACCCCGACATATTCAATACCCTGTTGCAGGTCATGGATTATGCCACCCTGACGGATAACGCGGGGCGCCGCGCCGACTTTAGAAACGTAATCATCATCATGACCTCCAACGCCGGCGCCCGAGATCTGGGCAAGGCAAATATCGGCTTTGGCGAACGGCAGGTCACCTCCCAGGCCATCGACGAGGCGCTGAAAAAAGTTTTCACCCCCGAATTCCGTAATCGTCTCGATGGCATTATCACCTTCAACGACCTGGACGGCAAGGTCGTCGTGGATATCGCGAAGAAGCAGCTTTGGGATTTCCATCTGCAGCTTGAAGAAAAGAATATCCTGCTCGACATTCAAGATGAGGTGTATGCCTGGGTTGCCGAACATGGCTATTCCCGTGAATTCGGTGCAAGAGAGATCGGCCGCCTGATCCAGGACAAGGTAAAATATTTCTTCGTTGACGAGGTTTTATTCGGCAGACTGGTGAAAGGCGGGCGCGTCCGGGTGGCCGTCGCCAGTGAAGACCTGGAGCTGACGGTGCTGGAGAGCGGGGCGTAGCGTTCAATCGCAGGTGAATAAATCAGCAGCTTGGGCAAGCAAGCCTAACCCGCTTATCTTGGCGTGTGGTCCCTTTTGGTTTTGCTGCCGTGTTTCAAAGTCACATACTTCATCCGGTAAACCCAAGGAAAAGCTATGGAACTCACTCTGGTCAGGCATGGAGAAACCCTCTGGAATAAGGAAGGCCGGGTTCAAGGAAGCAGCGACATCGAGTTAAGCGATATCGGATTATCTCAGGCCCGCAGGCTTGCTTTCTCCAGTCAAGGCCCTAATATTAAAACCATTTATTCGAGTCCCATGAAAAGGGCTCACCAGACGGCACAGATCATAAACAGGATGCATAATGTCCCAATTTATTTGGAACCAGGATTGTTGGAAATGGACCAAGGCGATTTTGAAGGACTCACCTTTAAAGAGCTAATTGAAAATGAAAAAGATTTTCTTCAACAATGGAAGGACGATCCCGCCTCTGTCACCATGCCGAATGGTGAATCACTTGTCGAATTGCAGAAAAGGGCGTGGTCTGTGGTCGCAAATATTATCGACAAGGCCGAGAACGCCCTGATCACATCCCATGGTCTAACCATCGCTGTGATACTCTGCAAGATCAACAACACCAGCTTATCCCAATTCAGAAAGTTCAGCGTGGGTACCGCTTCAAAGACTGTTGTGAGTTTTAAGAACGGGTCGGCATCGATTGATGTATTTAATGATCGGACCCACCTGGACATGGACTGTGCATAGGGAAATCAGGGGACATCCGTGATAAGTAATGTGCGGTAACCATCCATTTAGTAACTTCGCTCAATTTATCACGTTTTATACTGCCGATGCGGTAGAGGATGATATGGCTGTCAGCAGTAAATAGTCGGTTGGGCCTTATATTACCCGACTGCTTGAGGCTTCCTGAAGTAAAA
>JBAQLR010000114.1:0-9831 GCA_049302035.1 Syntrophales bacterium | reverse complement strand
ATCCGTTTTCATCTTCGTATCGCACCGTGTCGCCGGGATTAAATGCCTCCATGGCTGTCTTGATGCACTTGGCAGTATGTTTGCGCCATGAGTTCTTTTCCACCGGGTAGTTTATCGAATATCCAGTGTTGCTTATTACTGCTTGAAAGGTAAGGCTTCTTATGTCATAAAACGGCGAAGGAGATCATCCCCCTATGAAGATTATCGATTTTCACTATCATCCCCTTAGTCCGTGCGTTGACTTCTTGGCCCAGCCCATGGAGATGCTGAAAAAGAGAAATCCTGCTTGGAACGAACGGTTTCAAGGAGTTCTTACCACCAGTGGCATCCTTTCCTTTCTGGATGAGGAAGAGATAGATTATGCCGTCTTGCTGGCGGAAAACATTCCCAATGTCACGGGGCTCATAACCCACGAATACGTGGCCTCATTATGCAAAGGAGAACCACGGCTCATCCCCTTTTGCAGCATCAACCCCTGCCTGGACAATAGTTTGGCTGCGATGCTGGAAGATTTGGTGGCAGAAGGGTTCAAAGGGTTGAAATTATGGCCCAGCTACCAGCACTTTTATCCCAATGAAAGGCGCCTTTATCCCCTATATGAAACTGCCCAACGCCTTGGAGTTCCGATACTTTTTCATGTGGGGACTTCTGTCTTTGCAGGGACAAAATTAAAATATTGCGATCCCATTTATCTTGATGATGTGGCGGTGGATTTCCCCCGCCTGAACCTTATTATGGCCCATGCCGGGCGAGGCTTCTGGTATGAACAGGCCTTCGTCCTGGCCATCCTGCACAAAAACGTCTTCTTGGAAATCTCCGGCCTGCCGCCTGCCAGACTGATGGATTATTTCCCCCGTCTGTCCAAGGTCGGCGCCAAGGTCATCTTTGGCTCGGATTATCCCGATATTCCCTCCATCAAAAAAAATGTGGAACAGATCAAGAACTTGCCTCTGGAAGCTTCTGTCATTGAGGGGATAATGGGCCTAAACGCCAATCGGCTGCTAAATTTATTCTAATTTTTGCTTCCTTCTCGAACTGAGGGGGTAAATATATCCCCTCCCGTCAAGGAAGCGTTAGTTAGAGCCCCTCCCGGTATGACGGCTGCGGATCAGCTCTTTTTGTTTTTGCATCGCCTGCAAGTTTTTCTCGCAAAAGATTTTATTCCCGGCCATGTCTGTTTCACAGTGATACATGGCCGTAGATAGAGTGGCGGGGGTGGGGGTGAATATCTGCACCTGTTCGGGAGTGGTCTTTAATCCCGAAGCCAGAAATGATTTGAGACGCTGCATATGCTCTTTGGTGCAGCCCGGATGGGCCGCCATCAGGTAGTAGGTCATATAATAACTTTTGTCCGAGGCAGCGCAGGCGCTGTCGAAAGCGTCTTTGAACTTAATCAGGGATTCCGGAGCAGGTTTGTTCATCAACTTCAGGACAGCCAACTCGGAATGCTCCGGCGCCAGCTTTATCTGGCCAGAGACGTGATGTTTGGCCAACTGCGCAATGTAGCGTCGCCCCTGTTCCTGATCAGCCATAACCAGATCGGGCCGGATGCCCGAGGCCACAAATACCTTTTTTATGCCCGTAAGACCCAGCAGCCGCCGAAGGATTTCCATCTGCGCCCGATGTCCGAACCCCAGCTGCGGGCAAATTTTCGGCATAAGGCAATGCTTGTTTTGACAAGCCCACCCTTTCCGGCAGGAGAGGCCGTACATGTTGGCAGTTGGACCGCCCACGTCATAGATAATGCCGTTGAATCCTGCTGCCTGGCTGATGCGTGACGCTTCCGCCATGATAGACTGCGGGCTGCGGGAAACAACCTGACGTCCCTGATGCACGGCAATCGCGCAAAAGTTGCACTGTCCGATGCAGCCGCGATGTGTTGTAATGGACTGTTTGATCGTGGCGAGCGCCCTTATTTCCCCGGTTTTATAATAAGGGTGCGCATCCCCGGCAAACTCCAGGTCGGAGACCTCGTCCAGTTCGGCTGTCGAGAGGGAAGGCGGCGGAGGATTATGGATGAGGAAGCGATCGCCGTGCTGCTGGATGAACCCCGGGGAGGGGTGGTCGGCATGCTGATCAAACAACATGGACATGCGGCGGAAAGCAGGTTTGTGGGCGGCAACTTCGTCAAAGGAGGGGAGCAGGATATTTCCCTCGGCGGGAGTGGAGGCAATATAGCAAATTCCTTTAATGTTTCTCCAGTCGGCGCCATTGCGGAAGGCTGCTGCCAGCTCGAGCACGGTTTTTTCTGCCATGCCGTAGGCCAGGATATCGGCCTTGGCATCAAAAAGGAGAGAGCGACGGACGGCATCGTCCCAGCAGTCGTAATGAGCAATGCGCCTCAAGCTGGCCTCTATCCCACCCAGCACGATGGGCTGCGCGGGCTTGAAGTGCTGCCGAATCAGGTTTGTATAGACGATCGTGGCCCGGTTCGGCCTTACGTTGACGCCGCCGGGAGTATAATCGTCTTGATGGCGGAACTTATTCAGGCGGGTGAAATTGGCCACCATGGAATCTATCGACCCGGCGGTAACGCCCCAGAACAAAGCCGGCGCCCCCAGCCGTGTGATGTCCCGCCCGTCCCCGACGGCTGGCTGGGCAATCAGCGCCGTTTTAAAACCGTGCTTCCACAGATACTTGCCGATGACTGCGGCGCCAATCTGGGGACTATCGATGTAGGTATCCCCGGTCACCAAAATGATATCCGGCTGTTTCCAGCCCAGGGACTTCAACTCTGCTGCCGTAGTAGGTAAAAACATCTTTGTTTGATCTCTTGATCGTAAATCTATCTCATGCCCCGAAAGGGGTTAGCCAAACAGTTCAATTTCAGCGAGGAACCTTGTTTCGTCAGGGAAACGGCTTATTTTCTGTTGCTCTCCCTGTCAATGGTTTGTATGATGGCAGGACATGCGGCCTTCGCAAGCGGCCCTGCAGGGGATAATAACCGGGGATGATTAAAAGAGCAAGGGGTATGGCAGATATGATGAAGCGGTGCATACTGTTCACGTGTTGTGTCATACTGGTCTCAGCCTGCACATCGAAAAGGCGGCCGGTCGTACAGCAACCGGATGCCCGCCAAAAGGCATATCAAAAGCCCTATACCGTGCTGGGCAAGCGGTATGAGCCGCTGCAAACCCACGCGGGTTTCGTTCAGACCGGCATCGCAAGCTGGTACGGCGAGGATTTTAACGGCAAAAAAACGAGCAATGGCGAGACCTATGATATGTATGCCATGACGGCGGCACATAAGACATTGCCGCTCGGTGTTTTTGTCAAGGTGAGGAACACCGCCAATGGTAATGAGACCATTGTGCGTGTGAATGACCGGGGGCCGTTTGTAAAGGGAAGGATCATCGATCTGTCCTATTCGGCAGCCAAGGCGCTCGGAGTTGCGCTTGCGGGAACAGCGCCGGTGAGGATCGAGGCGTTGGGGTACTCAGCAGGTGGCGCAAATCAGTACACGGCGCTGGAGGACTATGATGCAGGCAATTATACCGTCCAAATAGGCGCTTTTACCGATCCCAGGAATGCAGAAAGGCTTTCCGGAAAAATGAAAAAGATATATGGTTTCTCGGAAATTCGATCAGCATGGGTGAGAGGAGATCACTTCTCTCGCGTATGTGTTGGTAAACATGCGTCGCTGAGGTCTGCTGAAAAGGCTGAGAAGAACTTGGAAGAGCATGGATATCCAGACAGCTTCGTGGTGTCGCTCGACTAATCATACATAAAAACATGGCTTTATAACTTAGGAGAAGTTAGTTTCCATTTGCACCACATATCGGTAGGATGACTATCAGGGGGGGCAAACAGGCATTCAACTTTTACTGAGGGATCAATTATCTTTGCAAGATTCTCATAACATGCCATCCCAATAGTCTTACAAGGGAATTCACCCCTCGCCGCTTTTCTTCTCCCCTCCTGGGGCCTGCAAGAAGGCACCCACATATAAGCCGTGCTCTGATCTGCTCCATCCAGTGAATAGTCGAAAGGCATCGCCGGGTCAAATGTCATGAACCGGAGCGCTTTTAGAACACCTTTTACTCCCCCGCCTTCAATATTCATATATTTCTTTATTCTTCGGGCTTCAATCAACGCTTGTTTTTCCCACATTTTGAGATCAAGTTCTAAAGCAGCGTCAAGTCCATATTTGTCCTCCACCAGGGTAAACCACAGACCATCGACCGTTAGCCAGTTGCTGGAAAACAGTTCTATTACCGCCAGCAATTCTTCCTTACTCAGATCCGCAAATCCTGCCTTCGCCACCATTATATTCCTCAACTCCTTTCAAGAAAGAATGCACTGCTCGGGTGTTATACCACAGATTCAGTTAGCATGCCGCCATTTTTGGTGTAGGGGTGGCTTATTTGGCCGAAACGCAAGATCAACTGGCGGCAGAATCCTTTCTCTGATATTAGGCATCGTTATCCGTAGAAAGGGACATATGGCGCAATCGGCGCTGCCAGGTAATTGGGGGCAAAAAGAGGGGAGAAGTTAGAGTGTCTTCTTTAAAACACGAGGAAAAAACAACGCATTTCGGCTTTCGCAATGTTCCCGAAAAGGAGAAAGTCAACTGGGTACGCCAGCATTTTGATGCCGTGGCGCAAAGATACGACTTGATGAATACCCTGCTCAGCTTTGGCATCCACTACTTGTGGAAAAGGACCGCCGTCAGATTGTCAGGGTTAAAGGCGGGCGACACAGTTCTGGACGTCTGCGGCGGGACGGGCGATCTTGCCGTGGCGGCGGTGAAATTCGTCGGTCCTGAAGGTACGGTCATCCTTTATGACATCAATCGGACCATGATGGAGGCGGGACGGAAAAAAAGCGCTCATCGGGCGGAAAGAAAGGAAATCTGCTATGTGCAGGGCGATGCCGAGTTTATCTCCTTCGCTTCCGCATCCTTCGATGCCGCGCTCGTAGGTTTCGGAATAAGAAATCTGACCCATATGGAGGAAGGCCTCAGAGAAATCCACCGCGTCCTGAAACCCGGCGGCCGCTTCGTCTGTCTGGAATTTTCCCGGCCGAGAGCGGCTTGGTTTGCCGCGCTCTATGATTTTTATTCCTTTCACATCATGCCGCTACTGGGCAGTCTGATTGTGGGATCACGGCAGGCCTACACCTATCTCCCCGAATCTATCCGTCTTTTCCCCTCTCCGATGGAATTTTCGCAGATGATGGAGAGGACGGGCTTCCGCCAGGTAGGCTATCGCCTCCTTAGCAACGGCATCGCTGCTGTTCATACTGGTATTAAAGACCACCCGCTGTCTTGCTGATGGATTTTAAGGTCAGTCATCCTCGCGGCGCATAGCCTGATAGGCATTAATCAGGCCGTTGGTCGAGGCGTCATGGGAGCTTGCCTCCCCTCCACCGGTCAGTTCCGGAAGCAGTTGGCCGGCCAATTGTTTCCCCAGTTCCACTCCCCATTGGTCAAAGCTGAAGATATTCCAGATGACGCCCTGGACAAAGATCTTGTGCTCGTAGAGGGCGATCAGACTGCCCAGCGTCTGCGGTGTAATCTTCTTTAACAGGAGGGTGTTCGTTGGCCTGTTGCCCGTAAAAACCTTGAACGGCGCCAATTTTGCGATTTCTTTTTCGTTTTTACCAAGAGAAAACAATTCCGAAACGGCCTCCTGATAGGTTTTGCCTTGCATGAGCGCCGCTGTCTGGGCGAAGAAATTCGCCAGCAGGATGGCGTGGTGATTGCCCAGGGGATTGTGGCTGAGCGCCGGAGCAATGAAATCACAGGGGACGAAGCCCGTTCCCTGGTGCAGCAACTGGTAAAAGGCATGCTGTCCATTTGTGCCCGGTTCCCCCCAGATCACGGGACCTGTCTCGTAGGCAACCTTTTTGCCTTGCCGATCGACTTGTTTGCCGTTGCTTTCCATATCCCCCTGCTGCAGATAGGCCGGGAAGCGGAACAGATACTGATCGTAAGGCAAAATCGCCTGGGTGGCAGCGCCGAAAAAGTTCTTGTACCAAATGCCCAGGAGCGCCATGATAACCGGCATATTCTGATCAAAAGGCATTTCCCGAAAGTGTTTGTCCATGGCCTGGGCGCCTGCGAGCAGCTTCCGGAAATTATCAAAACCGATGGCGCAGGCAATCGAAAGGCCGACTGCCGACCAGAGGGAATACCGGCCACCTACCCAATCCCAGAAGACAAACATATTTTCGAGGTCAATGCCGAACCTTTTAACCGCCGCTTCATTGGTGGAGATGGCCACGAAATGACGCTTCACCAGCGCTTCGTCACCGGCGGCTTTAAGAAACCAATCCCTGGCCGTGTGCGCGTTGGTCATGGTTTCCTGAGTCGTGAAGGTTTTGGAGGCAATCAGAAAAAGTGTTTGATCCGGCGCTAATTTTTTAAGGGTTTCCACGATATGCGTAGCATCGACATTGGAGACAAAGTGGGGCTTAATATGGAGTTGCCAGTAGGGTTTCAGCGCTTCCGTTACCATCACGGGTCCCAGATCGGAACCACCGATCCCGATGTTTACAATATCGGTAATCGGCTTGCCCGTATATCCCTGCCAGGCGCCGGACAGCACCTGCCCGGAAAAATCCTCCATTTTCCGCAGGACCTTTTGCACGTCGGCATTGACATCCCGTCCCTCCAGGCAAACTGTGGCGCCGCCAAGATTGCGCAGTGCCGTATGTAAGACGGCGCGATCTTCGGTTTCATTGATTTTATCGCCGGAGAACATCTTTTCGATCGCCTCGGGCAGATGCGCTTCGGCGGCCAAAGCCAAGAGCAGGCGCAGGGTTTCCCCATCCATGATATTTTTCGAATAATCCAGCAAGATGTCCTCAAAGCGGAGAGAGTATTTGGCGAAGCGGGCCGGATCAGCAAGAAACATCTCCCGCATCTGCCGGTGCTTCATAATACGGTAATGCGCCTTCAAGCCTTGCCATGCCTTGGTCCGGGTGGGGTTAATTTTATCGAGCATGCCGTCCATCCTTATGATTAAAGGGACTGAAAGTATGATTCCGGAACTATACTATAGCAGTGAAAGAAAAGTCCATCGTGGAACAGACATAAAATGGGGCAAAAAGTTTTTTTGCTCCCGGCAATGAAAAAAACTTGCATATATCCGGATTAGCGGATATATGCGAATCATGAAGAAGCTGGCCGACATATTCAAATCTCTGGAAGATGAAACTAGATTGCGCATCATCGCCCTCCTGCTGGAAAGGGAAGAGCTTTGCGTTTGCCACTTTATGGCGGTCTTGCAACTACCGCAATCCACCGTTTCCCGTCACCTTGCGCATTTAAAAAATGCCGGTTGGCTTAGCGACCGGCGGGCTGGAGTGTGGAGACACTACTCCCTTGCCCCCGAATTAGGCTCCTCGCACCGGATAATGGCGGCGGCGCTACGCGACATGCTGGCGGCCGATGGCACTGCCGGACAAGACAGGAAACGACTGGAACAACTGGGCAACAGGCAGTGCTGCACCTGAGCCTTGTTCCCCAGTTTTGCCGTAAAAGCCGGATAGCAGGCAGAAAGGAAAAGAGCATGAAAAAAAGAGTCCTTTTCATTTGCACGAACAATTCCTGCCGATCTCAGATGGCGGAGGGTATCATCAATTACGAGCTGGGTGATAAAATTGAGGCTTATTCGGCAGGGACAACGCCGACAGCAGTCAATCCGCACGCTGTGAAGAGCATGGCGGAGATTGGCATCGATATCGCCGATCAGCGTTCCAAAGGCGTGGAAGAATTTGCCGGTCAACATTTCGATTACGTCATTACCCTCTGCGACAGTGCCAATGAACAATGCCCCATGTTTTTCGGAGGGGTCAAAAAAATGCACCTGAGTTTTGCCGATCCGGCGGCGGCCGTGGGCAGCGAAACGGAAATTCAAGCGGCTTTCCGCATGGTGCGCGACGAAATCAAGAACAAGCTGCTGGATTTTTTCAAATGAACGCAGGAGGCAAGGATGGCAACGGAAATTAGTAAAAAGCTGTCTTTTCTCGATCGCTATCTCACGGTCTGGATTTTTGCGGCAATGCTGCTGGGCGTGGGGCTCGGCTATTTTGTGCCTGGTGTGGAGCAGTTCATCAACCGGTTCCAGGTCGGGGCCACCAATATTCCCATCGCCATCGGCCTGATTCTGATGATGTATCCTCCTTTTGCCAGGGTGAAGTACGAGGAGATGCCGGAGGTCTTCCAGGACAAGAAAGTGGTGGGTCTCTCGCTTGTGCAGAACTGGTTGATCGGACCGGCGTTGATGTTCGTCCTGGCTATTGTCTTTTTACCCGATAAGCCGGAGTACATGGTCGGGCTCATTATGATCGGGCTCGCCCGCTGCATCGCCATGGTCATCGTGTGGAACGAGCTGGCGAAGGGCAACACCGAGTATGCCGCCGGTCTCGTGGCCTTCAACAGCATCTTTCAGGTGCTTTTTTTCAGCGTCTATGCCTGGTTTTTCATCACGGTTCTGCCACCCTTCTTCGGCTTGTCGGGGAGCGTTGTGGAAGTAAGCATTCGCCAGATTGCCGGGAGCGTCCTTATCTATCTGGGCATCCCCTGCTTCGCCGGAGCCTTGACGCGCTTTATCGGCTTGAAGCTGGTAGGCAAGGAACGCTATCATAAAAACTTTATTCCAATTATCAGCCCCCTGACGCTCCTTGCCCTGTTATTTACGATTATCGTCATGTTCAGCCTGAAAGGGAAACTGATCGTGACGATTCCCCTGGACGTACTGCGGATCGCCATACCCCTGGGAATTTATTTTATCGTGATGTTCGTCGTCTCCTTCCTCATGGGTAGAAAAATGGGGGCGGACTATTCCCGCACCACTACCCTGGCCTTCACCGCCGCGAGCAATAATTTTGAACTGGCGATTGCTGTGGCCGTGGCGGTATTCGGTCTTGGCTCCGGCGTGGCCTTTGCGGCGGTCATCGGCCCCCTGGTAGAAGTGCCGGTAATGATCGGCCTGGTAAATCTTGCCTTCTGGTTTCAGAGAAGGTTATTTATGGAAAACGTAGCAACCGTGTCCAAGGAAAAAGGGAAAGTCTATGAAGGAACTTGACGAAGGAGGCCTGGTGTTGGCCCCTCGCTTAAACAGTGACTCTGTGGGAACGGGGCTGGAAAAACCTCCTTGCTGAGGTCCCCCCGCCTCCGCCGGTGGCGGAGTAATTGACGAGAATGTCCCCGGCTTCCTGGGCTGGCTAACGACGGCGGCAGGGCCTGTGCCTCGCATTGCCACGGGGCTTCTCCTTGCCGATCGGCTGGGCCTCTGGAAAGCCCGCTGGGGCATCGGGCGCCTGAAATACATGGTGCCACCCGGCCTTTACGCCATTGGCGTTCCCACACCAGAGGCCCCGGTGTTGGTGACCGCCAGCTACAAGATGAGCTACGATATCGTCCGTAGCGCCCTGGCGGGGCGGGACGTCTGGCTGCTGGTGCTTGAGACTTACGGCATTAACGTCTGGTGTGCCGCAGGCAAAGGCACCTTTGGCACGGAGGAGCTGGGGCGCCGGGTCAGGGCAACGGACCTGGAAAAAGTAGTCAGCCACCGTCGGCTTATCCTGCCGCTCTTGGGGGCGCCGGGCGTGGCGGCGCACACCGTAACCAAGGAAACCGGCTTCAATATCCGCTACGGAACGATTCGGGCCAGTGATCTACCGGCATATTTGGACAACGGCATGCGGGTGACGCCGGCCATGCGGGAGCTGACTTTTTCGTTCAGGGAGCGCCTGGCGCTCATTCCGGTGGAGCTAATGGGCGCCCTGAAACCAACGGCCATTGCAGTGGCGGCGCTTTTTCTGATTTTCCTGGCGTTGCGCGGTTCTGTCCAGGGACTCATGGCCGTTTACGCCTACCTGGGC
>JBAQLR010000113.1:0-6861 GCA_049302035.1 Syntrophales bacterium | reverse complement strand
ATTTCTGGAGGCGGAAGAAAGCGGGGGGGGGTCATCCATATTAAGGATGGTGGCAACGGACGGCCATCGTCTTGCTGTCGTCGATTCTGTGCCAACAGGGCAGAAGGTTTCCTGTTTGCCCAAGGGGGTTATTATACCACGCAAGGGATTGCTTGAGATAAAAAGGTTGCTGGAGGAGGATAATACCGGCGATGTTTTTTTCGGAATAGATGGGGGGTTATGTGTTATCAAGAGCGGGGAGGATGTTTTAAAAGTAAGTTTAATTGATGCGGAATTTCCTAATTACCGCCGTGTCATACCTCAGGAAAAAGGCATAAACGTATCAGTGGAAAAGGAGAAAATACTACATGCGCTGAAACGGATCAATGTTATCTCCAGTGAGGGCTATGGCGGAGTGGTGGTGAACGTTAAAGAAAACCTGATGGTGTTGACCTTTCAAGATTCCGAAGTTGGCGATGCCTCTGATGAAATCGAAATTAAATATACCGGCGAGGAAATTATTAAGAGTTATAATATTAATTATTTTTTGGCTGCCGTAGAGGTTATTGATGATCAGCAGGTTAATTTTGAGATTGGTATTGATAGCAAACCAAGTGTCGTAAGAGGCAGCGGTAATGACCGTTATATGTGCATTATCATGCCCTTGAAGGAGTAGTTATGGTAAGACTTCGATTGACAAAGTGGCAGGGGGAGAAAGAGAAATAATGGCGGATACAGTCAATAATTATGATGCGGACAGCATTAAAGTGCTGGAAGGCCTGGAGGCGGTGCGCAAGAGGCCGGCGATGTATATCGGCAACACGGGGAAAGAGGGGCTGCATCACCTGGTTTATGAAGTCGTGGACAACAGCATTGATGAGGCGGCGGCCGGTTATTGCGATAACATTAAGGTGATTATCAGGGTAGATAACAGTGTCATTGTGGAAGATAATGGCCGCGGCATCCCCGTGGATATGCATAAGACGGAAGGGGTATCGGCCGCAGAGGTCGTCATGACGGTCCTCCATGCGGGAGGAAAATTTTCCAATGACAGTTATAAGATTTCCGGCGGCTTGCATGGCGTCGGGGTGTCGGTGGTGAACGCTCTTTCCAGCGCTTTGGAGCTGGAGGTAAAAAGAGACGGCGGGGTCTATGTGCAATCATACCGGTTGGGCGTGCCGGTGGCGCCGCTGGAGATGATCGGTAAAACCCAGGCCAGGGGAACAAAGATAACCTTTAGGCCGGACGAGACTACCTTTGAAGAAACAGAATATAATTTTGATACCTTGGCTAACAGGCTAAGAGAACTGGCTTTTCTCAATCCCGGAGTGTCTATCACCTTAATCGATGAACGCAGCGACAAGAGAAGTGAATTTTTATACCGGGGTGGCATCGTTTCTTTTGTCGAATATCTAAACCGCAGTAAAAAGTTGCTTCATAAAATTCCTATCTATGTGAGCGGCGCGAAGGATGATTGTTTTGTCGAAGTAGCCCTGCAATATAACGATACTTACACGGAAAACATCTTTTCTTTTGCCAACAGCATCAATACGGTGGAGGGGGGCACGCACATGAGCGGTTTCCGTGCCGCTCTTACCCGTGTGTTTAATAATTATGCCACAAGCAATAAAATATTCAAAAACGGCCAGGATTCTCTGAAGGGAGAAGATTTGCGGGAAGGGCTTACCTGCGTCATCAGCATCAAGATCAAAAACCCTCAATTTGAGGGTCAGACGAAGACCAAGCTGGGCAACAGTGAAGTGAAGGGCCTGGTGGATGGGGTCGTCTATGATAAGATGGGCACCTACCTGGAAGAAAACCCCGCCATAGCCAAGCAGTTGCTTGGCAAGTGCTTGGATGCGGCCCGTGCCAGGGAGGCGGCCCGCAAGGCGCGGGAGTTAACCAGAAGGAAAAGCGCCCTCGAGGTGGGCGCCCTGCCCGGTAAGCTGGCCGATTGCCAGGAGCGGGATCCGGCACGTAGCGAGATCTATATCGTGGAGGGAGATTCAGCCGGCGGCTCGGCTAAACAAGGAAGAGATCGTAAAAACCAGGCTATCCTGCCGCTCCGGGGCAAGGTGTTGAATGTCGAAAAGGCCCGCTTTGACAAGATGCTGGAAAACGAGGAAATCAAGGTGATGGTCACGGCCCTGGGCACAGGTATTGGCCACGAAGAATATGATGTGAGCAGGCTGCGTTATCATAAGGTTATCATCATGACGGATGCCGATGTGGATGGCTCGCATATCCGTACGCTACTTCTGACTTTTTTCTTCCGTCAGATGCGGGAACTGATCGAACGAGGCTATCTCTATATAGCCCAGCCGCCCCTTTTTAAGGTGATGGACAGGAAACGGGAGGTGTATATCCACAACGAAGAAGAAATGAAAAGCTATGTCCTGGAAAATGGCATCAGTAAGATTAAGTTCCTCACCGGCGCCGGGGAAGTCACGGCGCTGGCCGGCAATAAACTCCTGGGTTTCATTAAAAAGATCCTGCGCATAGACGCTATCTTGGATAAGTTCGCGAGAGAAGGCAAAGACCGGGAAGTGATACATATCGTGGCCGACCAGGCGGATTTACAGGACGATTATTTCCGGAATAGCGAGAAACTGGAAGAAATTGCTAAGAGGACAGCCGCCGCAGATGTCGGCGTGCAGTCTTACACCCGGGAAATTGACCCGGAGCACGGTATCTATCGTGTTTTATTTAAAATTTCCCGTGAAGGCAAGGTAACGACCACCACGGTGGATCGGGACGTCTTCCGGTCTCCGAAATTTGCAGAACTAAGGATGCACCTGAGCCAGATCAGGGTGCTGGGCGCGCCGCCTTACATCTTGGACTTGGATAACGGTGATATGCCCGAGATTGCCGGATCTGAGGCCGTGCCCGGCCGCCACAAAGAAAACAGTATTACGTTGCCCGGCGTGACGTCGCTGGTGGATTATGTCATGACAGCCGGGAAAAAAGGCTTGGCCGTACAGCGGTATAAAGGTCTGGGGGAAATGAACCCGGAGCAATTGTGGCAAACCACCATGAATCCCGATAAAAGAACGTTATTGCAGGTGCGAGTGGAAGATGCCGTGGAAGCCGATGAGATATTTACCACCCTGATGGGTGACCAGGTAGAACCGCGGCGTGATTTTATCTACAAAAATGCCCTGAACGTATCCAATCTGGACGTCTGAAGCAGAGAGTATGACCAAGAACTGTTGGCGGCCGGTCTGAGGCTTGCCTTCCCCGATTTTGAAGGAGACCATTTAAGAGCATGGAACAGCAACTTTACGGAAAGAACATCATGGTGGATATCGAGAGCGAGATGAAAAAATCTTACCTCGATTATGCCATGAGCGTGATTATCGGCCGGGCCATCCCCGACGTGCGAGATGGATTGAAGCCCGTGCATCGGCGGGTGCTTTTCGCGATGCACGAGATGGGCAACCGCTGGAATAAACCCTACAAAAAATCGGCCCGCATCGTTGGCGATATTATCGGAAAGTATCATCCCCACGGCGATTCGGCGGTCTATGACACCATGGTCCGCATGGCGCAGGATTTTTCCCTGCGTTATATGCTGGTGGACGGCCAGGGCAATTTCGGTTCCATCGATGGCGATCCCCCGGCGGCCATGCGTTACACCGAGGTCCGCATGGCGCGGATTGCCGAGGAAATCATGGCAGATCTGGATAAAGAGACCGTCGATTTTGTGCCCAACTACGATGAATCTTTGGAAGAACCTTCTGTGTTGGCGGCCCGGGCGCCCCTCCTTTTACTCAACGGCAGCTCTGGAATTGCCGTCGGGATGGCGACGAATATTCCACCCCACAATTTAGGCGAGGTCGTGGACGGCGCCATCATGCTGATCAACGATCCGAGTGCGGAAATGGAAGATTTAATGCGCCATATCCACGGTCCGGATTTTCCCACGGCCGGTTTTATCAATGGGCGGCAAGGCATCCTGGATGCTTATAAAACGGGCCGGGGCATCATCCGGCTCCGCGCCCGCGCGCTGATCGAGCGCAACGCGCGTAACGACAGGGAGAGCATCGTGGTTACCGAGCTTCCTTATCAGGTGAACAAGGCGCATCTCATTGAAAAAATCTCGGAGCTGGTGAAGGAGAAGAAGATCACGGGAATTTCCGATCTCCGTGATGAGTCGGATCGGGACGGCATCCGCGTTGTGATTGATCTGAAACGTGACGAACAGTCCGGGGTGATTCTTAACCAGCTTTACAAACATACCCAGATGGAAAATACCTTCGGCATCATCATGCTGGCCATCGAAAACGGCCAGCCCAAGGTGTTTAATCTGAAGGAAATGTTGATCAGTTTCATCAATTTCCGTAAACAAATCGTGGTGCGCCGCACCATTTTTGACTTGGGCAAGGCCAAGGAAAGAGCCCATATCCTGGAAGGGCTCATCATTGCTTTGAAGAATATCGATCGGGTCATCGCCGTAATCAAGGCCGCCGCCAATCCCCAGGAGGCCGGCGCCGCCCTCTGCACCCAATTCGGTCTCAGCGAGGCGCAGGCCAAGGCCATTCTCGAGATGCGCCTCCAGCGCCTGACCGGCCTGGAGCGGGACAAGATTGACGCAGAATATGCCGATCTCTTGGCCCTGATGGCCAGATTGCAAGCGATTCTCGATGACCCCCGCAAGGTGCTGGACGTCATCATCGCCGAACTGGAAGACATTAAAACGCGCTACAACGACGAAAGGCGCACGGAGATTGTCGCCAGTTCCGCCGATATCGCGATCGAAGATATGATCATCGAAGAGGATATGGTGGTTACGGTATCGCATGCGGGCTACATTAAACGCAATCCTGTAAGCCTCTACAAAAGCCAGCACCGCGGCGGCCGAGGCAAAGTCGGGATGGGCACCAAGGAAGAGGATTTTGTCGAGAAGGTCTTTATCGCCTCCACCCACCATTATCTTCTGATCTTTACCTCACTGGGCAAGGTTTACTGGTTGAAGGTTTATCAGATTCCTCAGGCGGGCCGCGCCGCCAAAGGCAAAGCCCTCGTCAACCTGGTGAACCTCGCCGAGGGAGAACGCTTAGCGGCGATCCTGCCGGTGAAGGAATTCGTCGCAGATCGCTTTATCATCATGGCGATGAAAAAGGGGATTATCAAGAAAACCGCCCTGACGGCTTATGCCAAGCCCCGTGCGGGCGGCATCATCGCGGTGAACATCGATGCCGACGATGAACTGATAGATGTACAACTGACACTGGGCAGCCAGGATGTCTTCCTGGGGACCAGGAACGGCAAGGCCATCTGCTTTCACGAGACGGATGTGCGTCCCACGGGCCGGGTCAGCCGGGGCGTCACGGGCATCCGGATGGCCAAAGACGACGTCGTGATCGGGATGGAGATCCCCACGGAAGGCAATACGATCGTCACCGTTTCCGAAAAGGGCTTTGGCAAGCGGACTTATGTTGCAGAATATCCCGTCCATAACCGGGGCGGTCATGGGGTCGTCAATCTGAAGACTGTGCCCAGGGTGGGCGGCGTGTCGAGTCTCATGCAGATGGTGGGAAATGAAGACCTGATCCTCATGAGCAATGCAGGCAAGATCATCCGGCTTAAGGTGGAGGAAGTGCCCCTGCTCCACCGCGCCTCGCAGGGCGTGAAACTGATCGAGCTGGACGAGGAGGAGAAACTCGTCGGCGTCGCCCGGGCGGAACGGGAAGAAGACATCGTCCGGGGGGATGAAGACGTCCTGGAGGAAGAAGGCTCTGAGGAGGAAGCCCCGGATGCAAAACTCCCTTACCTGCCAGGCCTGGCGCCGGAAGAGACGGAGGATGGTGAACCATAGTTTGTGAGGAAAGAGATACGCCTGTTGGAGGTGGAAATAAGCAGACGTTACGCACCCTTCTTGCCTGTTGCCCAGAGGGTTGCGGTTTTTACGATGCGGGCCTGCTGGGCGGCATTATGGCCTAGCCCCAGTACCGACTTGAGGATTTCCTGCGGTCTGACTGTGCCCGCGCTGCTCATCCGCACCTGAAGGAGCAGCGCGTATTTCTCCTCGTCCAACGCAAGTCCGGACACGAAGGGCCGGATGTCCTTGACCACCCGTTTTTCCTTGGTCTGCCGGGTAATAATTACGCTGTCGGACTGCAGAAAAGTTGTAATCTTGCTTCTTAATCCGGCAAGATCGGCGATTTCCGCAGGCGGAAGCGCAATGGCATAGGAAAAGCCCGTCACTTGGCTGGCTAAAGTTGCCGCCGGGTAAGTCATGGCGCTGATTTCCATGATCTCCAGCCCCTGCGGCAGCAAAGCATTAATGTCCCGTTGCAGTTGGAGATGATCCCGCCCATCGGCGGCCACCTGCAGGTCCGCATACTCCTCCCGGCTTTCCATCCCCGTGGAGGTGGCAAAGGCAAAGGATATCTTTGGATGGGGGTGATATCCCTGGGAATAGAGAAAGTTCAGGCCGCTGCGCTTGACGGCTCGGATCAGGGCCTCGACCAGCTCGGCATGGGAAAGGAAACGCGCTTTCTCATGTTTCCGGAATTTCAACCGGAGGAGGTTGGGAGCGCTTTCCCCATCCGTCGGCGAGGCGGCTGCGGGGGCGGGCGAGGCAACCCTTTTTGTCACCGGGGCAACGGCCCCGGCAGCGGTGATGATCCGGATGGTTTCGCGGTCGCAAACACCGCAGTTTTGACAAAGGCCGGTCCGGCAATCGGGCGTGGCTTTCCCGGTCAGGGCTGCCCTGGCCTCGGCAAGCAAGAAGGAGCGCCCGACACCGCAATCGATCCGGTCCCAAGGGAGTTCCCCCTCGGGATCGCGAGCCGCCAGATAGGGTGCAACAGTAAAGCCTACCTCGTCCATCGCCTGTTCCCAAAGGTCAAAGCGCAGCAGGTCCGTCCAGCCGTCGAA
>JBAQLR010000112.1:0-12265 GCA_049302035.1 Syntrophales bacterium | reverse complement strand
TGCTCCCAGCGCCATTTCTCACACAGAAGACGCGATAAGGCCGTCCTGCCCAGCGACGCGTCTCCATCGATCAGCTCCTGGATGGTCGAAATATCCCGGCTGTCAATCTGACGCCCACGGATTGTATGGATGCCTCTGCCATGTCCTGCCTGCCCTATCCTTTCTGAGCAGGCGCTGTAGCATAAATTATCCAATGTCGTCATAAATTCCTTACCAGTTTGAAAAATAATTCTGCGGGCTACCCCCCTGTGATCGCTTACCATTTTTTTGCCTCTGAATTGCCCATCTTATTTTTTATGAGACCTTCATGTTGCTCATTGCGATGTATGCCTACGCCGTACGATTGCATGTTTTTGCCATACATTTACATTTTAAGAAGCTGTGCGATTATATCATGACACAGACAGCTCAATGTTTCTCCTCTTTGCTCAACTTGCTGTAGAGGTTATTGGCGTTGGCGTATATCTCCGCGTAGTCTCTTGCCAAAGTCTGTTGAGGTATCCGGGCAAACATCGTTTCCAGCACGCTTTTACCGGCTTCAATTTCTCCCGCCATTTGGTAAAGAAGCGCCAGGCCATAATAGGCGTTGGGTATGTTTCCGCCCTTTATCGCTTGCTTGAACAGTATTTCCGCTTTCTGAAATTCGCCTTTCTCAAGCATCATAGCGGCGTAATTGCAGGCCAGCGTCGCATCATCGGGATGGTTTTGAAGACAGAGGTCATAATAGAACGCGGCCGCATCGAAGTTGTTTTCGTTCCGTGCATAAATGTTTCCCATGGAAATTGCTGCATTATGATCAGTCGGGTCCAATTGCAGGACTTCCTGGAATGACTTCTTGGCCTTCTCGATGCTGTTCAGTTCCAGATATGCCCTTGCCATATTCCGGCGGGCATCGAGGTTCTCAGGTATCACGTAGAGGACTTCCTTGAAGAGATTCACGGCTTTTAAAAACTGACCCTTTCGTGCTTCCTCAATTCCTTTGTGGAGTTTTGCCGTTGCCTCCTTGTGCTTTTCCGGTGTCGCATCCCGGAATTCAATGTGCGCCATGCCATTGTCAATCACGATGTTCATGACCTGTGCAATCACGCCATAAAGCTTCTTGATGCGGGTAATCACGTCCTGTTCGGTATGTTCAGCCGGATCGAACCGTTTGCCGGGCGCAAGCATAATGTCTTTCAGGGGAATGGAAAAAGCGGTGTGGGATAAAACTGAATCCTCCGGCAATCTTTCTAACCCGCTTTTCCTTGAGAATCTTTTTTGTAAACATGGTTAGCGTCCTCCGAAACGTTTTTCTCGCTTCATTACCGGGGAACGGTCAACGTTGCCATCGAGTCCTTCTTTGCAATCAGGGACAAGATGCCGTTATCTCATAGATATTTACTTTTAACGCGTCCATCTTTGCAATCAGGTACGCATCCATCTTGACTGCCTGACTCGCTGAAGGACAAATCTGGCCAATGCCAGCACGGCGCTTTCTGTTCCGTATCTGCTGGAGCACCCGATTGCGCTCAGCCTGCTTGGGATGTGCGGCACGATATTCTTTCCAGTAGCCGGGGATTGGCCTTACACCACTCTTGCTGACAGCGTTTCTGATTGGCCTGATAATCCCCATCACACGACACAGCTTCTCCCGCTGCCACACCGCCTTCCTAGCTCTCTGACAGACCGGTTCCCTACAATATCGCGGATTTTTCTGCCGCGGATCGGGAATAAAATAAGTGCCGCAATGAGCACATGACACTTCTTGCATAACCACCACCATCAACTTTGATGGCCGGTTGTACATGATCTGCACAATGAAATGATGGAAACGAAATGAAAATAAATGATATAGAGTTTGTAAGACTCTTTCGGGAATGAAATCACTGGCCCTAAATGAGACCGGTGATTATGGCACCCTTTTACACCGGGCAGACTGGCACTGAATTAGAGCGGCAATAATAGGCGCCGTCGTAAATACTTGCAAATTCGCTCATGAATGGATATAATTCACGCCGTGAATAAAAATACATTTCCCCGACACCTGATGGCCGCTTTGAGCCAACGTCTGCGCGTGATGCCCGCAGTCGTAGTAACCGGCGCCCGTCAGACGGGCAAGAGCACCCTGGTGAAGATGCTTACGCTGGAACAGCGTTCCTACTTTTCCCTCGACGACATGGATGTCTTCGAACTGGCGAGGAAAAATCCCGAATCACTCGTGGGTGGTGCGATGAACGTGACCCTTGATGAGGTACAACGGGAACCGGACCTGCTAATCGCCGTAAAACGGGCGATTGATTCCGACCGGCAACCGGGCCGGTTTCTGCTGACCGGATCTGCCAATCTGCTCCCGATGCAGGGAGGATCCGAATCGCTCGCCGGTCGCGCCAGCTACCTCACCCTCTGGCCGATGACCCGGCGGGAGCAACTGGGCCTTGGCCGGTGCGGCATGTGGGAAGAACTGGTCGCGACGAATGACGCCCAATGGCCCGATCTCTTAAGCGTTGGCACATCGGGTCCGGAAGACTGGCAGGAATTTGCCCGACGCGGCGGATTTCCCACGCCCGCCGTCCACATGTCCAAGGCGGAGGATAGGATGGTCTGGTTCGATGGATACGTCCGGACCTACCTGGAGCGGGATCTTCAGATGCTTTCCTCCATAGCCGCCCTGCCTGATTTTCGTCGGCTGATGCGGGCAGCCTGTTTTCGTCTCGGGCAGCTCGTAAACCAGACGGAAATGGCCCGCGATCTATCACTGAAACAGCCTACGGTGCACCGCTACCTGAACCTGTTAGAAACTTCGTACCTCTTGATTCGCTTGCCGGCCTATGCGGTGAACCGTACGAAACGTCTCCTCAAGTCCCCCAAGCTGTACTGGGGAGACGTTGGACTGGCGATGCACCTTTCCGGAATGACCGAACCGACGGGCGCTCACCTCGAAAATCTGATTCTGCTCGATCTGCTGGTATGGCAACGCGATCGGCTTCTGAACACGGAGATTCTTTATTGGCGGACGACTACGGGCGAAGAAGTGGATTTGGTGATCGAGACAGAGGGGAAGGTGCTGCCCATCGAGATTAAATCAACGAGCCGCCCCAGGGTGAGGGACGCTGCGAACCTGATTGCCTTCCAGCACGAGTACGGCGCGGATGCGCGTGCAGGGTTGCTGATGCACAACGGTACGGAGATCGAATGGTTGACGCCCAGGGTCCTGGCTGTGCCGTGGTGGAAGGTGATCTGAGATGAAGATAGACGACTTGCATCCCAGCATAACTCTCGGCGAAGATAGCACCCGCCAGTTTAAGGCCAACGCGAAGAACAGCGATGCCCTGGCCTGCCGAAGACTTTGCCAGTTTTATCTACCTGCCGCGCCTGATCACGTTGTCCGCACCGTCACCGAGAACAGCCGGACACTTAAATTCACAAGCCAGAAATTTGAAAGGGAATAGAATAGGATGATAGGACATAAAACATGGGCTCGTTAGGATGGTGGATGAAAATTGTTGTTATTGCCTTAGTGAGCGCTTTTTTTCTAACATTATCGGTAACTAACCTCATCAGCGCCTACCAGATGAAACATCCGCTGGAATTCGTGATGGTGTTTTTTTCGCAATCCCTGATGCTGATGATCAGCATCGTCGGCCTCATTTATTCCTTTCTGCAATTATACTTATTTCTCAAGAAGGATGGACTGAAATGATGAAAATAAAAAGGTTCCTGCGCCGTCCCACAGTAAGGCTTGCTGCCCTGGCAGTCTTGGCCTGGACGTTTTTTCAACCCTGCTCGCTTTGGTCTTACGAACTGGGGGAAAAGGTTCATAAATACACTCTGGACAATGGCCTTCGGGTGCTGATGCTGGAACGTCCGGCAAGTCCCACTGTTTCTATTTACATCAGGCATCGGGTAGGCGCCGTGGATGAGCTGAATGGCTCCACAGGCGCGGCGCATTTCCTGGAACACATGATGTTCAAAGGAACGCAAACGATCGGCACAAAAAACTATGCCGCCGAAAAAGAGCTACTCGGCAAAATCATGGCTGTCGGCGACCGTCTCGACAGGGAAAAGAGGAAGCTTGCGGCGGCAGATCAAAAGAAAATTGCCCTGCTTAAGGCGAGTCTGGGAGAGCTTGAAAAAAAACACCGCAAATTAGTATCGTCAAATGAAATAGACAGATTATACACGGCAGAGGGCGCTGTTGGTCTAAATGCTTCCACCGGTCAGGATGTTACCACTTATCAGGTAAGCCTGCCCGCCAACAAGCTCGAACTTTGGGCCAGGATAGAAGCGGACCGCATGCAAAACCCCGTCTTCCGGGAATTCTACACCGAACGCGACGTGGTCATGGAAGAACGCAGACAATCGGTGGAATCGGATCCCGAGGGCAAACTCATGGAGCAGTTTTTGGCGGCCTCCTTCCAGGCCCACCCCTACGGAAGGCCGATTTTAGGATGGCCCTCCGATATGGAATTTCTCAATCCGAAATATATCGGGGAATTCTTTCGCCTTTACCATGCACCCAACAATACGGTGATCACCATAGTTGGGGGAATGGATGCCAGGGCTACCCTGCGGTTGATCAAGAAATACTTTGGCGGCCTTAAGCGACAGGCGTTGCCGCCGCTGCACATAACCGACGAACCGCCCCAAAACGGCGAGCGCCGGATTGAAGTCGTTTTTCCGGCACGTCCGCAACTGATTATCGGCTACCATAAACCGACCCTGCCCTCCCTGGATGACTATGTCTTTGATGTCATTGAAAACATACTTTCTCAGGGCAGGACATCCCGCCTTTATAAGACCATTGTAGAGTCTCGAGGGCTGGCGGAAAGCGTCCAGACGGCCAACGGCTTCCCCGGTGCACGTTTCCCCAACCTTTTTGTTTTCTCCGCCACTCCCCGGGGCGCCCATACCACAGGGGAACTGGAAGAAGCCATCTATCAAGAGGTGGAAAAATTGCAGCATGAGGCGGTTACCAAGGAAGAGCTGGCAAAAACGCACAATCAGTTAAAGGCGGATTTTGTCAGGGGACTGGCTTCCAATGCCGGCCTGGCCAGCAAACTTTCCTACTACGAGATAATAGCCGGGGATTATCACTATCTCAGCGATTATCTAAAGGTCATGGAAAAGATCACCCCGGAAGACATCATCCGGGTGGCCCGGAAATATCTGGTGAAAGAGAATCGCACGGTGGCCACCCTCGTTAATAGTAAGCCCGCTGATAATTAACTTTTCGACTCAGGGGAGCCCTCATTCCGCACGGGGCCGACAATGAAACATCTTCCTGGGCACGGCATCGGCAGAATGTGTGTTGTAAATTTACGATTAAACACCCGATCATTGGGCTAGCCGTATCACCAGAATCGATTGGTTATATCACCATAATTGATTTCAATAATGTAGAGTACTGATTAAATAACATCCCTTCTGGGGGTAACATAGGCGTTAAATGGGCGAGGGCATAGTAATTGCTTTTCCCTCTGTAATTCCTTTCATGCGAGAAGGGGGGGATAGTTTTATATCTCTTTCCAAAAGATTGGGAAAACCATTTAACAAAGGAGGAAGTAAAAACGAAAAAGGGAACGACAGAATGATTTCGGCTATTGGAAAGAAAGACATCTCAACAATGCTCTTGAAAGAAGCCGCACAGATTTTCAAAGAGCTAAAGTGGTACGACTTTTATTACTTTAATAAATGGAGGAATTAAAAGATGATTAAACTAAAAATAACCTATCTTGCGATAGCTCTTCTGGTAGGGGTTTTATTTCCGGTTTTTGTGGGGGCTGCGGAGCTGCCCGCTCATCAGAAGTATGAAGGGCCCATAAGACCGGGGGTAGTAATTACCAAGGAAAATTGGGATAAGTATCTGCCGGAGTTACAGAAACTCCTCCCCCCCACCAAAGTCAAATGGTACGGCATGGGGGTGAAGGAAGGGCTGGTAACCATGCCAATTGTGAAAACCACCGCTTATAAACTTACCAAGGGTCAAATGGAGGCTACCAGGAAATATGCTGGCACCGCACGGGTAGGAGCCAACAATCAGTTGTTAAACTGGACAGCCGGAATTCCTTTCCCTGAACCCAAGAGCGCTGTAGAGATAGCCTGGAATGGGCATCCCACTATTTCCCGTAACACTTCTTCCAGCGATGAGTTTGAGATGGGTCCGAGCAAGTTTCGACTGTTCAAAGGATCCAAGTATGAAAAGTACTATATATGGAATCTTTTTAATATGAAGTACATGGGAAGAACGGACTTTCCCCCCTTGGGAGTTCTGCCTGCGTTTAAAGAAAAAGGTATCTGCCTCAGGGAATCTATCATGATTCTCGAACCTAACGAAGTTAAGGGGTTTATACAGTTGAGGAACAGATACTGGGACATTGACAAGGCAGATGAATGTTATGCCTATATACCTGCGATTCGTCGGGTGCGCCGTCTTACCGGAGCTGACCTTACCGATCCTCTGCTGGGAAGCGACGCTGTGCCGGATGATTTTGAGGTATGGAGGCAGAAGATTGATTCCAGAATGAAGTTCCGGGTACTGGAACACCGGGATTTCCTGGTTCCCAGAGATTATATAGGGCTGGAAAATAAACCTCCCTATGATTATAAAAAGAATGGTCCCTGCTTCCAGGTGGAATGGGAGATAAGGTCCCAATGGGTGCTGGAAGTTATGATCAACAACCCGGATTATGTGTATTCCAAGCGGATAATTTATGCAGATGCCGTTCCCGTGGATAAGGGAGGAACCTTCAGGTTGTATTGGGATGAATGTTATGACCAGAAAGGCAGATTGTGGAAGGGCAATGGCGTAGGGGCTCCGGCTACTACCAAGGAAGGATTAACAAACTTGTTTAACTGGATATGGATAAACTACCAGACCGACCATTACACGGTAATGGATAGTTATTCGGCCTATTGCAAAGATTTCGATAAAAAATATCCGGTGAAGGAAGAGGATGCTTTCGCTATCACGGGCTTGTTGAAGAGGGCGAGATAGAAAATTTGAGAGGGTAAATTCACGTAAAGTAAAAAACATCGAAGCGTGTTGTAAATTTACGATTAAACACCCGATCATTGGGCTAGCCATATCACCAGAATCGATTGGTCATATCACCATAATTGGTTTCAATAATGTGGAGTACTGATTAAATAACATCCCTTTTGGGGGTAACATAGGCGCTAAATGGACGAGGGCATGGTAATTGCATTTCCTCTGTAATTCCTTTCATGCGAGAAGGGGGCGGGGGGATAGTTTTATATCTCTTTCCAAAAGATTGGGAAAACCATTTAACAAAGGAGGAAATAAGAATGAAAAAGGGAACGAAACATTGGATTTACTTATCAGCTGTATTGCTTGTTCTAGCCGCGCTTACCATGGTCGGTTGTTCGGGCGATGATGGCACTGCCGGTGCTCCCGGCGCCAAAGGCGCTGACGCCACAGTCGATCAGATAGGCTCGGTGGTCGATGCGAGATTGGCTTCGACCACGCAGGCCATTGCCGCTGCCCAGCCGGAGTCGTGCTCAGTTTGTCATGCCGGCGCTGGTGACGAACATCAGGCGGCCTACAATGAATTATATCAAGACGGCGTCATTAAAGTCACAAATTTGGCTTACGCGTACGCAGCAGGCACTGCCACCCTGACTTTCCAGATGACCAAAGCTGGCGCGAATTTTGACTGCACCCAGGCAGATTCTCTAGGGAGCTACTATGCCGCGTATGATGGTACAGGATTCCCCAGCGATCTGTCCTTAATGGGCACTAAAACCTATAATGCGACCACTAACGTCTGCACAAGTACAAAAACCTTTACTGCCGCAGGTGATATAGCCGCTGCGGCGGCCATCAGCGCTTCGAATGGCATCATCCAATTGTACGGCGTAGATGAGGTACTTTATACAAACAGCGTTAAACACATTTCGAGCGGTAAATACCCCTTTGCGGCTATCCTAAAATTAGGAACAGTCAATTACACGTCTGCCGCAAACGTCTCCGGCTGCGAAAAATGCCACACCAAGCCTTACCTGAAGCACACCTATATCTATGGCGCAGTCAACGGCGCCGACGATTTCTACACCTGCAAAGGATGCCACTATGACAATCGTCCGGGCCACGTTGCAGGCTGGCAGCTTTTAGTTGACGATGTTGCCGCATATGCTGCTCAAAATGGAGTTCCGACGGATGCACAGAATACCAAGTACGCCTATAAAGCCAAGCTCATGAATGACGTGCATATGTCCCATGCCATGGAATTCGGTTATCCCCAGTCCATGGCAAACTGCGCCACATGTCACGCAGGCAAACTTGCTGCCACAACGACGGATGCCAATTTTACATTGGAGACCTGCAAGAGCTGTCACCCAGTGACTGGCGTGGGAGGAACCGAAGCCCATAGGGCGCCGGCATTGGCAACAGTAATACCCCATGGAATTCCCTTCGATGAAATATGCAATACCTGCCATAAAGTCGGCGGTATTGCCCCAGAATTCAAGACAATTCACACCGGCTACAACAAGATGATCTATGCGGATGCTGTCGGCACGAAGTATTCTACGGCCATCACCGCCACAATAGATTCGGCATCTTTAAGCGCTGCCAACGTTCTTACCATTAACTTCAGTGCAGCCGGCTCCGCTGGTGGACTTAATGCCGCGAACATCGTACCAACCGTGATGGTCGGGTTGTATGGCTATAATACAAAGGATTTCCTCGTTTCTCCCCACGGCAAAACTATAGACACAGCAAGGGATCTGGAATGGGCAGTAGGTACGACAAATGCGCGTTTCACGACAGTCTCGGCAGCAAATGGCAGCTGGGTGGTAACGGCAGACCTGTCAACATGGGCTGACAAGATCGCCGCTGGCACGGTAAAGAGAGCGGAAATCGCTATTATGCCGACTTTGAAAAATGCTGCTGGTGATACGGTGGCGTTGAACGCTCCTTCCAGAACATATAACCTCGTTACTAAGGCCTTTGACGATACCTTCTACAGTCCTATCGTAAAGGTTACGACGGGATGTAACAACTGCCATGATGCGTTGGCAACAACCTTCCATGCTGCTGATAGAGGTGGAAACATCGTTGTTTGCAGGATGTGTCACACTACGGCCAGTGGTGGTTCTCATCTGGAAATGCAGTCAAGGTCGATCGATTCCTATGTCCATGCGATCCACTCGTTCCAGCCATTTGATGTCGGCCGCGCACTTAGCAGCGGGGGCGTTGATTTCACCGATCCGGTGCAAGCCCTGCATTACAGCCATAAAATCGAGTCCGATTACCCCACTTTTGGCATTACAAACTGTCAATCGTGCCACAATGCAGGCACATATAATGTGCCGGATCAGTCCAAGTCCATGCCTGGCCTTTTGTCGGCAGCTAATGACACCCTGGCAAACGGGGGCAAAGCCAGAAACATCGGCGCCGTCCCGAGCTACGTCGCCGGTCCTGCTTCCAGGGCCTGCGGTTCATGTCACAGAACTGAACTGATCAATGAAGACAAGGCTGGTGATCTTGCATCATTTAACCAGCATACAAAAGGAGGCGGTTTCCTTGTTGAGGCGACAGACAGCACCGTCTTCGATTCATTGGTTACCAAAATGATGGGGATGTTTAGATAGGCGAGGAGCAAAGGGTGGGCCTAGGCCCACCCCAGCCCCTAATGAAGGTTACAATCAGATTAAACACCTTAAATTAAAAAAGGCGGGCTTAGTTAGGCTCGCCTTTTTTTCTTTTTCCCTTGACAGAACCCCCCTGACCTTTTATCGTCCAACCACTTAATTTATAGCCTGCAGGCAAAGTGAGGGGCAGCCATTCCCCAATGCGGTGGAAAGAATAGAGAAGAAGATGAGTACCTGCGATAGAAGAGCTGAAAACATCCCAGGAAGCAATCGACCTGACCGCAGAGCTGCCTCAGGCGGCAAGGGCGGGTTCCGTTTCAGGAAGTTGATGCTGCTCCTGGTTTTCCTGCTGATCCCGGTGTTGCCCGTTCCCGCCGTGACCAAAAACCTTACCTGCAGCCGTCTGCCCATGCTCGTGGAAAAGTTTCTAGCCAACCACTACGCAATGAAGAATATGACTGGGGAAATCATGGCCCACGCCGTCGAGCAGATGATCAAAAGTCTCGACCCCTCTAAAACTTTGCTCTACGAGTCAGATTTGGAAAGGCTAAAACCCGACCTGCAAAAGGTGTTTGTAAGCATGCAATCGGGGGATTGTGCTTCGCTGCAACGGGTTTACGACGTGATCGTCTTGCGGGCGCGGGAAAATGAAGCCATTGTCAAAAAAATTCTAGGGCCGGACTACCAGCTCGACGAAACGGTGGAACTGAATATCAACGTGAACAAACGCCCCTATGTGAAGACGGTGGCGGAGAAGCAGGAACTTCTGAGGAAGGTCGTGCAATTCCAGATCGAAAACGCCCTTCTGACAGGCATCGATTTGACAGAGGCTAAAAAGCAGCAGCTTCACCGCTACGAACTGCAAACGATGCGGGTGGTCGAGCGCAATCCCGAAAAGCTTATTACGAGTGTTGCCGAGGCCTTTGCCCTGGCTCTGGACCCGCACACGAGCTATCTGTCCCCCGAAAATTATGAGAACCTCATAATTCAAATGCAGCTTTCCCTGGAGGGGATCGGGGCCGTCCTCAGCAGCGATAACGGCTTTACCGTTATTGAGGAGTTGATTCCCGGGGGGGGCGCCGAGCGCACCGGTCTGCTAAAGCCGAAGGACAAGATCATTGCTGTAGCCCAGGCGGGTGAAAAGCCCGTTAACGTCATCGATATGGATCTGCATGACATTATCAAGATGATCCGCGGCAGGAAAGGCACCCAGGTAACCCTGACCATCCTGCGGCAGGCGGAAGAAACGCATCGCTTCGATGCCGTTATTACCCGCGACAAAATCGACATCAAGGAGCAGGAAGCCAAAATCTCCTACGAGACAAGGAAAGTGGACGGCAGGCAATACAAGTTCGGAGTGATTGATCTGCCTTCCTTCTACGGCGACAAGAAGGGGAATAAGTCCTCCTATGAAGACGTGAAAGGCCTGCTCGCGAAGGCCAGGCGACAACATGTCGATGGGATCGTGCTGGACCTGTCGCGCAACGGAGGAGGGCTGCTCACGGAAGCGGTACGCCTTGCGGGACTTTTTCTTGACAAGGGCGGAGTCGTGGCGACCAAAGACAGCCACGGGCAGGTGACGATTCTTGCCAATGGTTCGGCCACAGCGGAAATGGAAGGCGACATGCGCCGCGTGATGACGTTCCCCGCAGAAGACCCCCGTGCGCTCTATACCGGTCCCCTCGTTGTGCTGACGAGCCGTCTGAGCGCATCGGCCAGTGAAATCCTGGCGGGCGCCTTCAAAGACTACCGTCGCGCTGTAATTGCCGGAGCGGATCATACCTTCGGCAAGGGGTCCGTGCAGGTACTGACGCCCCTGCCAGGCGATCTTGGCGCCATGAAGGTCACCACCGCCCTTTACTTCCTGCCCCGCGGCGAATCTACGCAGAAGACGGGCGTAGAAGCGGATGTGGAGCTGCCTGTCTGGCTCAGTCTCGAAGACATTGGTGAAACGGCGATGGATTATCCGCTTCCAGCCCAATCTATCCCGCCTTTCCTCGGTGTCCCAGGAAACGCCCCGCCACTCTGGAAATCTCTGGGGCAGCCCCTCCTCGCAGAGCTGGCAGCAAGGTCCAAGGCCCGGGTTGCCAAAAATGCGAAGTTTGCCGAGATCACTAAGAGCAACAAAGAGGCCGCCGGCAAGAAAGGCATCATCCGGCTTGTAGATTTGCGGAAAGAAATGAAGAAGGAAAGCGGCGTCAAGAAGAAGGAAACGCCTACAGAGCTTAAGAAAAAAGCCCGCGACCAGTATGCTCCCTTCGTGAACGAGAGCGTCAATATTCTACTCGACATGGTGACACTGAAACCGTCGCCTCCCTCTTAAACCCCTGCCTGAATCTTTATCAACCCATCGCTTAGAGAAGAAAGTTTTCATCAGGAAGAGGAGACCATGCTGCTTATCTATCCACCGGTAGCAAAACCATCCGAACCACCGGCCGGCATAGCCAAACTGGCCGGGGCGCTGGCCCGGCACGGGGTCGCTTGCCGACTGTTGGATGCCAATATGGAAGGGGCGCTGTATATGCTGCAGCGAGCGGCGACGGCCTCCGACACCTGGAGCCGCCGGGCAATCCGTCATCGTGACGACAATCTGGCGGCGTTGAAAAACAGGGAAATTTACCGTTCCCCCGAACGCTACGCACGGGCGGTGCGCGATCTGCAGCGAGCTTTGGCC
>JBAQLR010000111.1:0-2725 GCA_049302035.1 Syntrophales bacterium | reverse complement strand
CCCGACGAGACCTTTGAATAACTGCCAATATTGTCATTTCGACCGAAGGGAGAAATCTTTAACTATGCACGAGTATTAAGATTTCTCGTCGCTAATGCTCCTCGAAATGACAAAATTCAAAGGTCTCCCGACAGCGACGAAAACATGAAGCAGCTCCTCAGAAAATACGTCAAGTACTACGTTCAGGAAGATAAGGCATGCATGGGGGTCAGGTCTTGAAATTTAGCGTTTTTGCGGGGTTAGCTTTGAATTTCTCATGAAATCAGCCAAATCGTCATACCGTCGAAAGCCGGAAAGCGAAGCTTAGTGTTCATAATCCAGTGATTTCAAAACGTTCTGGGCCACGGCTTTCGCCGGGGTGACGGTAAGGAGTAGATTTTCAAGGTCTCGATTTTTCGTTGACGTTTCGTTAAATTATCATTTATAATAAGTTTATGAAATACAATGAACTGACCACCGTCGTTAAAAGTCCCCTGTTTTCCCGAACCGACCTGGCTTTGTCGGGGTATCACATCCTTGACTATCAGCTCAGCCTCTGGGTGAAAAAGGGGTATCTGATCCGTCTGAAAAACGGACTCTACGCCTTCAGCCGGGAGACGGACAAGGTGCGGGCGGAAAGCGTCGCATTTTTACTTTGTCAGCCCAGCTATCTGAGCCTCGAGAGCGCCCTGGCCTGGTACGGCTTCATTCCGGAAATCGTGTACGCCTATACCAGCGTCACCGCCAGGGTCACCCGTACCTTCGATAATCACTGGGGCCGTTTCATTTACCGGCATGTCAGGAGCGACCTTTTCTGGGGCTATGTGGAGAGGAAGACGGAGCAAGGTCCGTACCTGATGGCGGAGCCTGAAAAGGCCCTGCTCGATTACTTTTACCTCAATCTGGCCCGGATCAATACGGATGATGATTTTAACAGCATCCGTCTGAACGAAGAAGAGATGGGCAAGACCCTTGATAAAGATAAATTCGTCAGATATTTAAAGGCGTTCGGGGTGAAGAAGATGGAAAAGTGGGTGGGGCGATGCTTACCGTAGCGCAGATATCGGGATATTTTCCCCTGCCTTTGCGACAGAGAAATCCACGAGGCATGCTGGTGGAATATCTCCAGCATGAATTGCTCGATTCGCTGTACAAAAATGAGGCCGCGGGACGGTTGAGTTTCATTGGCGGTACGGCGATTCGCATCCTTCATGACAGTCCCCGCTTCTCGGAGGATCTGGATTTTGACAATTTCGGGTTGACTTTCTCCCAGTTCGAGGAGCTGCTCAAGACGGTCTGCCGGGACATGGAGTATAAGGGTTTCCTGATTGAATTCCGATTCGTCGAAAAGAGCGCCTGGCACTGCTATATCCGTTTCCCGAAGATTCTCCACGAAGCGGGATTGAGCCCGGACGCGGAGAGGAAGATTCTGATCCGCATCGACAGTGAAACGAAAGAGAAACTGTACGATCCGAAGAAGGTTTTCCTGAACAGATTCAGCGTGTACCGACAGATACTGTCCGCGCCGACCGAGATACTGCTCGCCCAGAAGATGTTGGCCGTTCTGTATCGGAAACCGGAAAAGGGGCGGGATATTTTCGATGTTTCCTTTCTGACCGGCCTGGCCGCCGCCGATTTTAACTATATCGAAAGGACGATCGGCCTGGACAGGGCGGCGTTTCTCCAGCGCTTTGAAGAACGGCTCGGTGAGCTTGACCTTGATTCCCTGGCCCGGGATGTGGAACCCTTCCTCTTTTCTCCTGAACAGCGGGAGCGTGTCTCAGGCTTCAGGAATAAATAGGGACAGCGCCCTATGTGCGGCCGGGCAAGGTCGTGTAATCCAGCGGGTGGAAACCCCGCTCCGGAAGGAAGGCCATCCACCGGGTAGCGAGTCCTTGGAGGCTGACTGGCAACAGTCAGTTTTAAGCGTAGGACAGCAAGCAGATAGGCCGTAATCCGAAAGGGTGAAGGGATTGAGCCACGAAATTGTCGCAACAGGAAGGACGACACTGTATTAGGAGTGGAAGTCAACACAGGCATAGCCGCCAAAGGCAAGGCGATGCCTGCTTCCTCGGGGTCAGAGACCATGGCATGTTTGACACTATGATTACACGGCAACCCGGGAGGCCCTGCGTCTCTCTCGGAGTAGCGAGAGTATGCCGGACAACTGAAGAAGTAGGAAGGCAAATGAGGCACAGGGAGTCGGATAGCCTTATAGTACCGGTGAAGGCGGGTAATGCTGCTGGAGGGAAGGGGGCTACATATGGTAGCGCGGTGCGAGGAAACACCAACCGCTCTCAGAAGCGGGGAATAAATGGAAACGAAACTGCGCCGCATAGCGGAGAAAGCCGGATGTTCGGATTCGCCGTGAATTGACCACGTGGGGAGCCGTGTGCGTAAATAGCGCAAGCACGGTTCTGAGAGGGGCCAGGGCCAACTGATGTATGGTTGAGATGATGTGGCACCGCCGGGAAACCAGGCGGAAACGGAGAACACAAACATTGACCTACAGCGTCGGGAGAAACTGGTCTACTCACCAATTTAGCGTTTCAACAGTTTGTAGTTTTTAGTTCTTAGTTTTGAGTTAAGCTAATCCCGATTTCTGCTGGTTCAGGCGCTTAAGTTTATCTAAAATAAATATAATAATTAATTGATTTATCTCTAAAATAGATATAGTATTGCATCATGAAAAATGTAATTTCGCAACTTATTGATGATTTCCATGAACGGAATTTGCCTGAACCGG
>JBAQLR010000110.1:0-16766 GCA_049302035.1 Syntrophales bacterium | reverse complement strand
ACATGGGCGTCCTGGGCGATTACCCCCGCCAGCGCAACGAATCCCCTGGTCAAGCCCTGCCCATACTGGCCGACGCGGAGCTCCGGGACGACATATTTATCGAGTATCTCGCCCACTTTGCCATCGGGGAGAAACCCCTCAACGCCATAACCTGTTTCGATCCTGACCTTGCGCTCTTTCACCGCCAGTAACAGGAGCACACCCTTATCAGTCCCCTTGGCTCCGATCCCCCAGGATTGGTAAAGACGATTGGCGTAATCGGCAGGCTCATTATCACCGATAGCAGGCAGCACGGCCAAGACAAGGGACGTCCCTGTTTTCTCCAGTACCTCGCGGGACAGGTTTTCCATGGTCTGCACCGCAGCAGCGTCGAGGACGCCGGCAAAGTCGTTCACCGCCCCTTTGGGACGGGGGAATGTCGGCTCTGCCGCCCGCGCCAAACCAGCGTAAAGCGCCACAAACAGCAAAAGGAATAAGAAAATTTTCTTTTTGAAACTGATATTATTTACAACCATTTTATCTTTCCAGGAGCGACAGGCTAATGATCAAGCCTCCATATCCGCTTCCATCCTGATAACGACCCTCGTTACCCGGAGCACCTCTTCCAGCGTGGTTATGCCTTGCAATACTTTTTCCGCGCCGTTCTGCAGCATGGTGGTCATGCCCCGTTCAATGGCCAGGTCAGCAATCTGGTTGGAATCCGAGGTCTTCAGAACCAGACGCTTGATGTCTTCATCCATGATCATGATCTCGAAAATGGCGGTACGGCCCCGGTAGCCGGTATTCATACAGGCCGGACAACCCTTCCGCCGATAAAGGACGTGCTTTTCAAGCTGCTCCTTCCCGATTCCCGCATAGGCCAGAGATTCGTCGTCAGGTACATAGGATTCCTTGCATTTGGGACAAAGCATCCTCACCAGCCGCTGGCCGACCACGGCAATAACGGCGGAGGTCACGAGAAAAGGCTCGATGCCCATGTCGATGAGACGCGTCACGGCGCTCGCCGCATCATTCGTATGCAAGGTGGAAAAAACCAGATGGCCGGTCAGGGAGGACTGGATGGCAATTTCCGCCGTCTCCCGATCCCGGATTTCTCCCACGAGAATGACATCGGGGTCCTGCCGGACGATGGAACGCAGCCCGGCGGCAAAAGTGAGGTCAATCTTGGGATTAACCTGGATCTGCCCGATCCCCTCAATCTGATACTCAATGGGGTCTTCAATCGTGATGATATTGATCTCCGGATGGTTAATGGTGGAAAGGGCCGCATAAAGAGTCGTGCTTTTGCCGCTCCCTGTGGGGCCGGTAACCAGGATAATGCCGTAGGGCGACTTGATCAGCCGGTTAAAGAGCCTTATCCGGTTTGGATCCATGCCCAAATCGGAGAGCTGAAGGACGGAGGAGGTTTTATCGAGGAGGCGCAGCACCACCCTTTCGCCAAAAGCGGTGGGCAAAACGGAAACGCGGATGTCCACACTGCGATCGGCGATCTTAATTTCGATCCGGCCGTCCTGAGGCAACCGCTTTTCCGCAATATTCAACTTGGCCATGATCTTGACCCGCGAGGTCAGGGGGGACTGAACCCGTCGGGGAAGACTCAGTATATTGTAGAGAATTCCGTCGATACGATACCGTACCTTGAGGGTGCTCTGATATGGCTCGATGTGGATGTCGCTGGCGCGGTCCCGGATAGCCCCGGCCACCAGGAGATTGACCAGCTTGATAATCGGCGCATCGCTCGTCTCATCGAGCAGGTCTGCCGTCTCCTCGATCTCGGAGATGAGGTGCTCCGGCGTCTCATCGGTCATTTCCTGGAAAAACTCCTGGGCGGAGCTGCGGCTGAGATCGTAGGAAAGGTTAATGGCCGCCGCAATCGCCTCCTGGGTAGCCAGCACGATCAGGCAATCGTGCCTGCCCAGCGTGCGGCAAAGATCATCCACAAAGGAAAAACGGATGGGGTCATTGACGGCAACGATCAACCGGTGACCGTCAACTGCTTCGAGGGGCGCCATCCGGTGTTTTTTGAGATATTGCATGGGAAAGAAAGCGGCAAAATCCGGATTGATGTTTTCTACCGGCAGGTCGGCCCAGAGGGGAATACTGAAATGCTCGCTGAATATCTCCAGGATTTCCCTTTCGGTAAAGGCTTTTTTCTGGAGCAGGATCTCCATCAGGCTGAGGCCGTCTGCCTGGTAGGCCGCTTTTATTTCCGACAAAAGCTTGGCAGTAAGACCGGCCCGCAGAAGGCGGCTTTCCAGGGACCCGGCAAGCGCGCCGTCCGCCGAAGCGGCCGTTTCCATCGCCGCCGGATTCATATCGAGCTTCGCTTTTGGTTCCATTTCTACTTTGCTCATCTCGTCTAATTACGAACCGGTTCCTTCTTAATTATTTTATCCAGTTTGATAACTCCCTCGACCACGGTGCCCATCTGCTCGCGCTTGTCCTTGTAAAGGGCGGCGGCATCGCCTTGCGACCTCACAATGTGGGGGGTGATGAACACATAGAGATTGGTTTTCTCCCTGGTCTTGTTACTGGATTTGAACAGCCATCCCAAGAGAGGAATGTCGCCCAGGCATGGCACCTTACTGACGCCTTCACTTGTACTGTCGCCCAACATGCCGCCGATGACAATGGTTTCCTGGTCCTTGACGACCACGACCGTTTTGGCCTCTCTCTTCAGCGTTGTCGTAAGTCCGGGAACATTGGCATCGGTGGCAAAGACGCTGCTCACTTTCTGGTCCAATTTCAGGCGCACAAAGTCCTCTTCATTGATATGAGGCGTGATATTGAGGACCACGCCCACATCCTTATATTCATAGTTGCTGTAGGCAATACCCGTCGTCGAGCTGGATGTGTTGTCCTGCCGGGAAATAAAAGGCACGTTTTTCCCCACGTTGATTTCCGCTTCTTCGTTATCCAGCGTCATAATCTGCGGATTGGAAAGGATGGAAACATCGGTATCGCCCTGGAAGGCATTCAATACCGCCCCGATGTTGGGAAAACTCACGCCGCCGATCGTTATGCCGGCGCCCAGGATGCCTAAGGCAAAACCTGCCGGCAGATTGCCAACGCTGGCGGTAGTGCCGCTGATGGTCGTAGTGGGGATCAGACTGTTACCGGAGCTGATGAAAGCCGCCGTTTGCCCGGTATCGACCCCGGAGATGCTGCCCGTCCCCTTCAAGCCCCGCCATTCCACTCCCACCCGGAAATCCTTGTTGGTGTTCACCTCCATAATCAGGGCTTCGATATAGACCATGGGACGTGCGAGATCGAGGGCTTTGATCACTTCTTCCAGAATTTTATAGTCATCATTGTTGGCCGTAATGATAAGGGTGTTGGTAGCCTTGTCCGCCGTGACCTGCACATCCTTGGAAAGAAGCGGCGATTTGCCGGTCGTCGCCGCCGCCCCAGGGGCGGTTGCCGTGGCCTTGGGAATATTCATCAGCACCTTGGCCAGATCCTCGGCGACGGCATTCTGCAAACGATAGACCCGGAGCGTCGCCGCTCCCATGGGCACGTCTTGATCCATAAATTCAATCAGCTTCTTGATCCGTGCCGTTTCCATCTCACTGGCAACCAGGATGAGGGCATTCGCCCGGTCATCGGCCACAATCCGCACCGGGGAAACAGTTGGCCTACCGGGTTGGGCCTGGAAAAGCATCATCAGGGATTTGACCAACTCCGAGGCGTTTGCCGCCTTCAGGGGCAAATAGGTAATCTGGGATGCCATCCCTTCCACGTCCAGGGCGCCGATGATCTCCATGATCTTCCGGATATTGGACTGATAATCCGTAATAACGAGCATCCCCGTGGGCGGATAGGCCAGGAGGATGCTGGAACGGGAGATGAGCGGTTCAAGCACCCTTTTTATTTCATCGGGATTCGCGTTTTCCAGGGTAATAATCTGGGTAATGAGCTTGTCTGCCGCACTGTCCGCCCCCTGGGCGCCGATCCTGGTTTCCAGCTGTTTTTCCCTGGCCTGCAGGGCGGGCACGACCTTGGTAACTTCGCCTGCCGTTACCGTGGCAAAGCCGTTAACTTCCAAAACCGACTCAAATACTTTGTAAACTTCGTCGAGGGAAATTTTCCGGGGGGAGATAATGGTCACCTTGCCCCTGACCTTATCGTCAATGACAAAATTCTTACCCGTCAGCTCGCTGACGAACTTAACAAACACCTGGATGTCCACGTTATCAAAATCTATCGTCACATACCTTGTGTCCTTCACCGGCTTTTTCACTACCTCCGGCATGACCGGAGAGGCCGCAACGCCAACCGGTGGTGCGGATGGCAGCCTGAAACCCTTGTCGGGGGTTGCCTGGGGTGACGTCGGCGTCGGCGCGGCCGCCGGTGAAGGATTTTGTTCCACCTTGGCCGGTTCTTTATCAGCCGGCGGCGCCGCCGAATCTTGTTTGGCAACCGGTACGACCGGTGGTCTTACCGGCGTCGGTGCAGCAGTTGTCTTTTTCTGCAAATTTTGCGGAAATACCGGGGGGGTAATTTTCCTCTCCTGCTGCTTCTCCAATGTAGGAGATGGGGGGGGCGCCGCCGGCACGGGGACATCCTCTCCCGCCACCCTTGCGGCCAGGGAAACAGCAGGATAAATGCCTCCTATCGCCGGAAAGGTAACAAACAACATGGCTGCAATTATTTTTCTTAATGTTTTTGTCATTATTTCATCTGCTCTTCCGTTATTTTTTTAAAGGCTGGCAAAGAATGCATCTTCTTAAAATCCGCATCTTTTTTCGCCCATTCCCGGACATTGCGGTCGATTTTTACCGCCCTTTGGAGATAATGCAAGCTGGCTTCCATATTGCCCAATTGTGAGTAAAGGCACGCCAGATTGTAGTAAGGATCGACATAATCGCCCTTAGCTGCCACCGCTTTGACAAAAAGCTCGATGGCTTCGTCGGAACGGTTTTTACGCATGTAGAGCACGCCCAAATTATTCAGGGCCTGCAAGTGGCGCGCATCCCGCGCCAGCACCTGCCGGTAAAAGCTCTCCGCCTCCTCCCATCTTTTGCCCCGCTGGGCGACCAGGGCCTCTTGATAAAGCCGGTCAGCCTTATCAGGGAGCGCCTCCACCGTGAAGGCTGGTGAAGAGGCAACGGTTGTCGCCGGGGTGACGTTAGGCGAACGCTTATTAGCCTCTCTGGTGGCTACCGGATAGGACAACCAGACTAGAACCGACAGGCTGACCAAAGCGACGACGATACCCACCGCAAAAAGGGAGGCACGCCGCTTACCGGCCGGGCTTTTCTGGGCCCCTCTTGTCATGACCACATCGCCACGGAACGCGTAACGGCCATCCTTCTCTTTTTGCACCTTTTTAAGAGCGCTGTTGATATAACTCATTTTCTTCCCTGTCAAGTCATTTTAAGGAAGTTGATGATAACTATGGCAACTAAAAGCATTAGAATCATTGCACTTAGTATTATTAGAGCCAAGGGGGCCCCGCTGTCTAACGCCACCCTTTTCCCCCGGCCCAAAAAATAATCCTCGCCCACATCTTTGACGGCCTTTTTTACAATCCTGCCATCGATGAGGTCCCCATCCTCCGTATAGGAAATCAGCAAGGCCCGGTCGCAGAGGGCATTAATGCGCCGCGGGTTACCTGCGGAATAACGATAGATAAGCTTATAGGCCCGGGGAGAAAACTTGATCCGCTCCGTCCCACCGGCCATGTTCAACCGATATTCAATATATACCTGCACGTTCTTTCGATCCAGGGGCTTCAAATCATATCGCACCGTAATCCGCTCATTCAGCTGCCTGAGAGACGGCAGAGAAAGCAGCGCCTGCAGTTCCGGCTGCCCCATAAGGATGATTTGCAGCAGTTTTTCCCGGTCCGTTTCCAGGTTGGAAAGCATGCGTATCTGCTCCAGGGTGTTGTGAGAGAGGTTCTGTGCTTCATCTATCAGGAGCAGCGCCTGTTTGCCGGAGGCAAAGTTTTTCAGGAGAAATTCGTTCAAGGCGTCGAGGCAGCGTTTTTTTGTCTGCCGTCCTCGCGTCATGGTAATACCGAACTCCTGGTTAATGGTCTGCAATAACTCCAGATCGGAGAGAGAGGAATTGAAGATTAAGGCGGTTTCCACCTTGTTGTCCAACCCGGCCAGCAAGGTACGGCACAGGGTGGTCTTGCCGTTTCCAATCCCCCCCGTAATTACGATGAATCCTTTTTTTTCATTAATGCCGTAGATGAGGCAGTTGAGGGCCTCCTGGTGTTGCGGACTGAGATAAAAATAGCGGGGATCGGGATTTAAGTTGAAAGGGTCTTCCCGTAAACCAAAATATGCTGCGTACATGGCCCACCACCCTTAGTGGAAAACGTAGGGGAGGTTTTGCTGCTGGCCCCCTCTTTTGATGCTGAGCGTAAAAGAGGAGGCGGATTTCATGGTGTTGTAAAGCCCCGTTACGTCATCGGCAGTAAGCAGCTTCTGACCATCCGCCGCCTGCACAACATCGCCATTGAGAAGCCCCAGCCGCTCGTAAATGCTTCCCGGCCTGATATTGGAAATCATAAAACCATCGGGAGCCCCGTCGGTGTAGAAAGGTTTGATCTGTGCCTGGCTCAGCAAGGTCCCCATATCCTTCAATGAGGCGTCAACCTCACTGCGATTGACAACCAGGGGGCCTGACCGGCCGGTTGCCGTCGGCGGCAGACTGGGGAGCGCGGTTAACAGGGGATCCTCATTCGCTCCCGCCATCTTCAGGATTTGTTTCCTCTCGCCAATCAGAAAAGTAACGGCCCGGCGGTCGATCCTGATCAACCTGGCGCCCGCCACCACATTCCCCACCTTGTAGAGCATCTGCTTGTTCTTGCCCTGCTCTTCGATAACGACAAAACCATCCTTACCCGTGCCCGCCACAATTCCCTTGATCATGAGCACGGTGGCAAGATCAGGTCCCTCCACAGGCGCCGCCGTCTCCGCTTGTTTTTCATGCACCGCCTTGTCGGTGGAACCAAAAAGATTGCGTTGCGGGATAACGGCATAAACTTCCGCCGGTTCCTTCGAGAAGGCGCTGACGGGCGCCACTTCTTCTACGGCCGGTCGCACCGTTTGTCCTTTAAGCAGCATCAGGCTCAAGCCATCGTAGCCCAATCCCACCAAGGCATAGGCAATGACGGTAATCGCCAGCAGAATGAATAAATGATTGTAACGCTTCTCCAATTCTGCAAACGAAAAGTTCGGCGTCAAACCCTTGAGTCGGCTCAGAAACGTCAAGACCATCTGCCGCGTCCTTCCTTCCTGTTCATTGATAAATGCTTTTCGCATTGCCGATTGTGCCGCTAATGGCAAGGGCGATTTTTTTGTTGCGGAGAGCGGCGATTTCCATGACGCCGTTTAAGCTCAGCTCGCTGTTCTTAAATTCCGGTTTAAGGAGAATGTTGCCTTTCAAAGACAGGTTGACCTTGTCACCCGTAAGTTTCAATTTATTGATCTTCAGCACCTGCCCCCTGAGGGTGAACTGACCTTCGGTCTTGCTGAAATCCAGCCGGTTCAAGCCGAACAGGTTAACGAGGAGGGGATAGCTGCCGTTTTTGATAGTAAAGTCTAATTTGCTGTCCCCATGCTGCGCAAAAACGCCGCTTAACCGGCCCCTCACCTGACGTCCTAACCTTTCCTTCAGATAGTCGCACTTTCCCAGGGCCACCTCTTCAAACCAGATATCTACGCCCTCAGGAGTTTTTCCCGGCTGGAGATGGGGAAAATCCACACGTCCGCCGAGAACGCCTCCATAGGCGGCGGCCCCGATGGCAAAGGAGGAATGCCCCGTCAGGTATCCCGTCAGGCGCGGTCTGACCTTCAAGCTTTCCAAGTGAATTGCGGCATCCTGATTGTCCTTGAATCCGAAAAGCACATTTTCCACCTGCAGGCCCGGCGGAAAGCTTAAGCTCACCGACCCCACGGAAAGAAATGTGCCGGGATTACTTTCTGCAAAGCGGTTCAGCAGGTATTTCTCCACCACTTTGTCGGGAAAGCGGGCGTAAAGGAAAAAAACCAGGGCTGAAATGGAGAAAATCACATAAAACACGGTGCGTTTATTTATTTTCCCCATCATCATCTTCCGTTAACTTTCTTTAACTGGTAGGTGGCAACTTGCAGTTGCGCTTCCAGATATTCCGGGTTGTCCTTCATCTTGGAAATGCTGACCCTCTTTGCCCGGATGAGATCCTGCGGCGCTTCCAGAAGATAAAGAAAATCCGTCAACTGTTTAAGGGTGATCTTTTCCAGTTTCATCTCAACGGGCAACTCCTCGTATGGTCCGGCCGCCGCACCCTGCAAGGCGTTGATGTATTTGATGTTGGATTTCATCCCAGCGTTTCCGGCAATCTTTTCGAGATGGGAAAATAAATTGAAATCACGGGGGCGGCGCAACAGCGCCTGCTGGAGATTATCCGCCTGACGCTTCACCCCCTGATACTCCCTGGCCAGAAGCATCATTTCTCCCCAACTCTTCTCGTTATTGCGAATGGCCTTGTTCACCGTCTTCACGTCATCAAGGAAAGGCAAAAGCAGGACCTGTAAAGCAATCAAGACAAGAAGCAGCGCTCCCCCGATGGTAAGGTTAAGCTGCTGTCTGCCGGATAATTTGGCCCACATATTTTTCATTTTTGTATAGTCATCCTCAGGTCAAATTCCACCTTCTCACCCTGTTTTTGCAGGCTGGTAGCGCCGATTTGCAAGCCGGTCAGGTATTTTGACCTGGCCAGTTCTTTTTTAAGGGCATCCGCCGCATCAAAATTTTTTACCGTTCCTTTAATTACCAGCCGATTGCCGTCCAGATTAAAGCCGGACATGAGAAACTCCGTGGTCGGCGGCGCTAGCGTGGAAATATCCTTCAAGATATTGAGAACGGTGGCGCCACTTTCCATTCCTCCTAAACCTGCGGAAATCTTTTTCGTTTCCGCAATTTTTACCTTGAACTGCTGGACGGGATCAACGATACGGGTTATCTCCGGCGCCGCCGTTTTGAAGATCATCCTGATCTCTTTTTTCAGACTATCCAGGCGAAGCCGGTCATAACGATAGCCAAGATAGGCATCGGCGAACAAAAGCACCGCCGCAACTGCGGAAACTCCCACTCCCCACTTTAGCGTCCGGCCCAAGCCAGCCCTTCGGTTCTGCCGATCCAGTTCCCGCAGTGCGAAGTTGAACCCCTGTCCTTTTCTATACCTGGTGACGGCCAGCGCCAGGGCCTGATTCATCAGGGCGGGTTGCCACGTTTTGCCGATCTTCTCCGGCAGCGCAACTTCCCCAAGCTTCGCCACATCGACCATTTCCGCCGCCAGGGAAAGACCCTCCGCCAGGCATTCCTTTAAACCGTGGCGCAACAAGCCGCAACCGGTTAAAAAGAGCCGTCCCAAGCCTTCCTTCAGGCTGCCGGACCATTGGAGACACTCCATGGTATTGGCCAACTCCTGTAAAAATTGCCGACAGTCGGCCGAAACGCTGTCCGGCACATGCGGCTGACTCTCCGGGCATTGCGAAGCGGGCTCGCCGGCAGCTGCTTCCTCCCGCAAGAGGCTTGCGCCACCGAAGGCATAACGCCGCACCTGCACAATCTTGCCCTGCTCTATAAACACGGCAGTCGTTTGCTTCACGCCCACATCCAGGAGCAGAAGCGGCTCACGCAGCGTCTTATCGACTGTCAGCAGGACGGCTATCGCAAGCGCACCGATTCCGATAAAACCAGGGGTAGGGGGCGTTTCGCCGAAAAGGGCGCACCGCTCCTGGATGGCAGTACGGGGAACCAGGGCGGCCAATATCTCTGACTGATGGGTTTGTCTGATAATATTATAGTCAAGCAGTAAATTTTCCATGCCCTGGGGAAGCATGGTTTCCAGTTCGAAAGCAATAGTTTGACGGATTTTCTTTGCTTCCCGGAAAGGCAGTTTAACCTGATGGAAGGAAACAAGCTCCGTGGGCAGGGAAAGGCTTATCTGCACACTCCGGAAGTCCACCTTGCCACCCAGCGCGGCCAGGGCGGGCGCCGCCCCACCCATGGCGGCAATATCCATGACCTCCGCCATTTCTACCTTGAACCCGGTACTTATACCCTGGGTCACGAGAACTGCCGTCAGGTTGCTGTCTCCGAGTTCTATCCCTAAAAATTTTTCCGGCATTACTCGACTTTCCAGGATAACAGTTCGGCCGCCCCAAGCCCCGCGCTCTTTTTGACCGACCCGACGACCGTTTCCTTCATGTCACCCAATAGCCCCGTCGAGATAATGGTATAATAATCGCCCTTTACGCTCAATAACCCGTATGTCATAGTCATATCCTGCATGCCCGGCACCCGCCGGTACCAATTGACATCAGCAAGGTCATGCCCTTCCGTTCGCCGGTATTTATCGAGCTCGTCGGCCAACTCCGGCGTTATCGTCGGCGCAAGCGCACGCAGCACAAGCTTGGGGGCCGTATTAATATTGATAGCCCCCTCACCGTAGATAGTCAGATAGTCTTTCAGCGCCGCCGTCGTTTCAGTGCCGTAATACAGCTCTTTGGTGACGCCCTTTAGCATCAATAAATCGTCAATGCAATCCAGAATTCCGTTTTTGGCGACATATGGATTGGTAAGCGTCTGATAATATGAGTTTTCAGCGCCTTGCCCCGTCACCTCGCCATCCCCATCCAGCCAATCTTTAAGCGAATCCACGATTGCCGTTGCCTGGTCCGGGCTCAATTTAAATTCCGGCAGGTTTAACAGCCGGAGCAGCAACTCCTTGACCGGCAAGTTGTACTCGTTGCCACTGATTAGTTTATTAATGGGAATTTTACCCGCTTCATCTTCAATCCGCACGTTAAAGGAGCCCTTCCTGAAATACCCCTCCGACTGAGCGGAAAACAATTCCGTTTTTGCCCAAGGCTCCGTCAGGGCATCGAAATTGTTTTTTTCGGCCCCAAGCATGGCCTCGCCGCCATTAAAGCCCGAGCGGGCGATATAATAAAGCCGGATGCCGTCGCTCAAATTGGCGGTTTGATAAAGACCATCGCGGGTGGAACGATTAAATTCCACCGTCAGAGCCACGATAATACTGACCATGAGGATCACCACAATCAAGGCGACCCCCCGATTATTGGAAATAATGCGTTTCATCCTCCTGATACCTGAACCCCTTTTCCCCTAGGGAGGCGTTACGGCTACCGTGGCAGCGGGCAGAAAGGCCCGTGTGAAAAATGTATAGGGTCTCTCCCGATCCTGCGGATTAACCAGTTTCAATTCTACGGCAAGCTGCACCGGCGCCCTGTTCTTCCCCCCCGCCCCTTCAGTGGTCGAATCCCAGGAATCGTGCTCCTGGCCATCACGGTCCGTAAATGTGTATTTCAGGGCTTGCAAACCTTCACAAACGACAAACCCCCTTGGGGCCGGTCCATCATTTGCCGCCGGGACACTTGGCGTGTCCCGCCTCAGCAGCCGATACCCTCCCTCCGTATCTTCCTCCACGTAATAGGTAATTTCCGCCGGGGCGCCGGAAAATTCCTTTTCCGACCAGGCCAGATGCGCCCTTGCTAAAAAGGTAAGGTCCGTAAAATTCCCACCCGTCACATATGCCGGGCGGGAAACAAACTTGAAAGCGCCGCCGCTGGCGGTCACCGCCGCCAGGTCCTTCAGCATTCGCTGCATGGTGTTTCTTGTCATACCATACAATGCCTCATCCCCTTCCAACTCCTTCATGATCCGGAAGGTACCACTATAAGCGGCATATACGGTGGACAGGACCACAGCGAGGATGAAAACGGCGATCAGAATCTCCAGGATGGTGAAGCCCTTTTTATTTTTTGATAAATTTATATAATTCCAGGTAATAGACATTATTTGCGGCCATTTTCCCATAAGTGACAATTACGTCGATCTTCTTCAAATATTGCAATGCCGTATCCTTAACCTCAATCCGCCAGGCATAATCGGGGAAATCATCCCCGAAATCACCCCCGGCATTCGCCAGATTCTGCGGCTTCATCGTCTCCACTTCCGCCATTTTCCCCTGTGCCAACAGGGAGGCGGTGGTCAGAAAGCGCGCCTCCCCGGCCATCGACACGCTCTGCGACTGGGAACGATAAACGGCCGCCAGGGCAATGGCCAGGATTGCCATGGCAATCATTACCTCGAGCAGGGTAAACCCTTCCCAGCCCCCTTTTCTTTTTTTCTGCACCATGGTTTTTATTATGAACTTTTCCCGGAACCGTCAAGGATAATCTCTGGTCCAAATCCACCACCTAATTTTGCGTAGGCTGTAAACCCACGAAAAACTAATTTCTACTTGACTATTTGGCCAAGGCCCTATAGGAATTCCAGCCTGGCGCTTTTCCAATTCCCTATCATCACTGTATGTTAAAATTATTGCCCAATTCCGTTGCTTTGAAAATTATTACCCTGTTCAGGAGGTAGGTAATGGATTATCCGATCATCAAGAAACCGACGTGGGAAGATATGAAGGTCAAGCCGAACCTTGCCGCTATCGACGGGGAAACGGGAAAGACCGTATGGGATGACATCCAGCAGGAATTGGACTGGCTCCCCGGGGGGCTGCTCAACATCGCCCACGAATGCGTTGATCGCCACGCCTGCGGCAAGGGACAGGACAAACCGGCCATGCTATGGGAAGGAAAAAACGGAGAGCAGGAAACTTACACCTTTGGCCGCCTCAAAGAAGAAAGCGACAGGTTTGCTAATGTACTTAAGGGGCTGGGCATCAAAAAGGGAGCTCGTGTCTTTATGTTCATGGAGCGGCTGCCGGAGTTATACGTTGCTATCTTCGGCGCCCTAAAATTGGGTGCTGTGGTCGGACCCCTTTTTTCCGCCTTTGGACCTGATCCTGTCCGGGACCGCCTGTTGGACAGCGGCGCCACAGTTCTGGTAACGCAACCAACCCTAAGACGCCGCATTACCGAAATACTTCCCGATCTGCCTGAGCTGCAGCATATTATCGTGGTAAACAAGAATCAGCGGGATCAGGAACCGTTTGTCGGCAAGGATTTGGATTACTACGCCCTCATGTCCCAAGCCGTTCCGGAGTTCGAGATGGCCCAGACCAACATGTATGATCATTCCGTCATGCACTATACTTCCGGAACTACCGGTAAACCCAAAGGCGCTGTGCACTGCCACTTGGCGGTACTCCAACATTATGCTACCGGCAAATGGGTCCTCGATTTTCATCCCGACGATATCTACTGGTGTACCGCTGATCCGGGATGGGTTACCGGCACTTCTTACGGCATGTTCGCGCCCTGGAGCAACGGCGTTACCCAACTGATTTTTGAAGGAGGCTTTAAAGCCGCTACCTGGTATGAGCTCATTCAGCATTACAAAATTACCGTCTGGTATTCCGCCCCCACCGCCATCCGCATGCTTATGAAAGCCGGGGAAGAAATCCCCGGACGATATAACCTTGGTACCCTGCGTCACATCAACAGTGTCGGCGAACCTCTTAATCCGGAAGCCATTGTCTGGGGCCTGAAAGTTTTTAACCAGGCTATCCACGATAACTGGTGGCAAACAGAGACAGGCGCGATGCTGATCGCCAATGTGCCCGCTCTGGATGTGCGCCCTGGCTCAATGGGAAAACCGATACCGGGCATTACGGCGGGAATCATAGACGACAACTATAACCAGTTGCCCGCCGGGCTTGAAGGCAATCTAGCCATCCGGCCTGGCTGGCCTTCCATGTTCCGTACCTATTGGCGTAACACCGAATTGTATAACTCGCGCTTTCGCAAGGGTTGGTATATTTCCGGCGACCGGGCGCGCCGCGATGAGGACGGCTATTTCTGGTTTGTGGGACGTACCGACGACGTGATTAATTCCGCCGGGCACCTGGTGGGACCTTTCGAAGTGGAGAGCGTCCTGATTGAGCATCCTGCCGTGGTGGAAGCAGGGGTTATCGGCAAGCCGGATCCCATCGCGATGGAAGTTGTCAAGGCCTTTGTGGCCCTGCGAGATGGTTATGAGCCTACCGAGGAATTACGCCGGGACATCATGAATTTTGCCCGCAAAAAACTGGCCGCCGCGGTAGCCCCCAGGGAGATAGATTTCCTGCCCTCCCTTCCCAAAACGCGCAGCGGCAAGATCATGCGCCGTCTGCTCAAGGCCCGTGAACTTGGCCTTCCCGAGGGAGATACCAGTACTTTAGAGGAGGATTAAGCCACGATGGCGGCAGAAAAAATCAATCCGGAGCGTGTCTATTATAACTATGGCGGCGGTTTCCCCCCCGCCCCCCTGAATCCCCAAATGTCGGCGCTAGTTCCTCCGGAGTCCGCACGAACTCACCCGAAGCGGATTACCGATACCACCTTGCGGGATGGGACACAGGACCCCCTGGTAGCGCTTTTCCCCCATGAAGCCAAACTTCGCTACTTCGACCTGCTGCATCGCTTGGACAATGGCACGGGCCGCATCGAAAACGTGGAGGTCTTCATTTACCAAAAGCGGGACCGCTGGGTTTTGGAAAAAATGTTGGAACGCGGCTATGAGTTCCCCAGGGTAACCACCTGGACCAGAGCCAATCCGAAGGACATCCGCCTCCTGACAGATTTATCCCAAGGGCGTATCAAGGAAACAGGCATGTTGGCCTCCGCCTCGGACCATCATATCTTCGACAAACTCCAGTTCCGCACGAAGGAAGCGGCTGTCGAAAAATACCTGGAACCGATCATGACTGCCCTGGAAAGCGGCATTCGCCCCCGGGTCCATTTGGAGGACGCCACCAAGGCGGATATTTGCGGCTGGGTTATTCCTTTCATCAAACGGGTCATGAAAGAGACAAACGGACAGGCCTGCTTCCGCATTTGCGATACCATGGGTTGGGGCATCCCGGACCCCTATGCCGAATTGCCATTCGGCATACCCCGGCTAATTTCCTTCATCTTCGCAGAAACCGGCGCCGAATTGGAATTCCACGGTCACAACGATTTCGGCCTGGCCACCGCCAATTCCATCGCCGCCTGGCTCTATGGCTGTAACCGGGTCAACACTTCCTTCGCCGGCCTGGGCGAAAGAACGGGAAACACCCCGCTGGAACAGATGGTCGCCGCCCTGATCCGCCTTTACGGTGATCCGGGGCTTCATCTCCCGGCCCTGACCGAGATAGCGGAATTGATGGAAGCCGAGGTTTATCCCGTATCTTCGAAAGCCCCGATCATTGGCCGGAGGATATTTACTACCCAAGCCGGCCTGCACCAGACGGGCGTTCAGAAGCAACAGGACGCCCCGGGCGGTCTCATTTATTTGCCCTACTCCGCCTCTCTGGTGGGACGTGCGGACGCGGAAATGCACCTCGTGGGCAGCCTTTCGGGAATGGACGGTCTGGTTGCGGTTCTGAACAAGGAGCTGGAAGCCGGCGGCGAAACGAAACGCTATACTTTGTTCAGCAAGACCGTCAAGGAAATATACGACCGGGTTCATAATGCTTTTGATGGCGCCTGGGACGAGGAGGCGGGCAGATATATCGATCCGCATGTCTCTTTTTTTGAGCCGTCGCACCTCCTGGAGATGATCCGGGAGTTAGAAAAGGAGCCTGAAAATGAAAACAGTCTTTGATAGGGTAAAACATGTCATTGCCGGCGTCCTGGCCATAACCGAAAAATCCATCGTTCCCGAAGCCTCACTGGTGGAAGATCTGGGCGCCGATTCACTGGATTTGGTAAACTTGATCTTTGCCCTTGAGGAGGAATTCAACAACATGGGCAGGACTTTGAGATTTACGGAAGAAGCACTTGAAGAAATCCAGACAGTCCAGCAAATCCTCGATTTTCTTGCCAAGGCGGGAATTGGTGAATAACAGAGAGGGTCGAGCTGCCACCACCCTACTGATGGCAGCTCGATACATAGCTTATTGGCCGCTTACAATAATAGTTGCTTTGGCCCGTAATTTTTTCAGCAGTTCGGTATAAGCGTCCTGCATTTTCTGCCGTTTCAGGAACTTGCTGATTTCCCCCCGGACCTTGTCATCCAGCTTGATCACTTTCGGCTCATTATGAGCTAACACCTGGATAATATGATACCCAAATTCCGTCGTCACGACCGGGCCAATCACGTTAGCCTGCTGGGAAAAAGCAGCATCCTCAAAAGGCTTTGCCATCTGGCCACGGGGAAAAGTGCCAAGATCGCCACCCTTGGCTTTGCTGGGACAATCAGAATTTTTTGCCGCCAAACCGGCAAAATCAGCTCCTGCCAGCAGTTGTTTGCGAAGCGCCTCTGCCTTTGCCTTCTTTTCCGCCTTTGTTTTATCATTATCTCCGGCAGTTAAGCTCACGAGGATATGGCGGGCATGCACCATTTCCGGCATCTTAAACTTTTCCTTATTTTCCTTATAATAATCCGACACTTCTTTTTCTGTGGGGTCTGCCTTGCTCAGAGGTTGAGCAAGAACAAGTTTATTTATTTTCACCCCCAGGGTTAGCCGCTCTTGAAAATCCGCCGCAGGCATGTCCATTTTTTTCAGAAGTTCTTCCAGGGTCACTCCCGGCGGCAAACCTTTTTTCACCTGCTCTGTCGCTGCCGAAATTTCTGGCGGCGCCGCGTCGATCTTAAGCCTTTTTGCTTCCAGGGATAAAACCGTGCGATTCACAAAATCATCAATTATCTGCTTTTTGATCTCTGGCTTAAGCTTTTCAATCTGTTCGGGAGGCATTTGCCCACCAATCCCGTCAAGGTTGCGTTTCATTTCCGTATCAAACTGGCCTTTGGTGAACTTCAGGCCATCAACTTCTGCTACCGTCGCCGCAGATGCGGCGGCAACCGCGGCTGTGGACGGGGCA
>JBAQLR010000109.1:0-2863 GCA_049302035.1 Syntrophales bacterium | reverse complement strand
GCCTCCCGAAGATCAAGCCGGGCCCTTGCCCGGATGGTTGTCGAGCCTGCGTGGAAGCATGTCCGACGGGCGCTGTTACCTCTTCTGCGTGCCAGGTGCGCATTGACCTGGGGCAATGTCTCTTTTGTACGAGTTGTACGAACATTTGCCCCCAGCAGGCGATTACCTATACGAACGATTATCGCCTCGCCGTCCGCTGTCGCCAGAACCTGACGGTCACATCGGATCAAGGGGCGCTTGTCCTTGCGGACGCTCTGGATAAAAAATCCCAAAGCCTGTTTGGCCGTTCCCTGAAACTGCGCCAGGTCAGCGCCGGGGGGTGCAACGCCTGCGAAGCAGACGTCAATGTGCTCAGCACCATCGGCTGGGATATGGGGCGGTTCGGCATCCAGTTCGTCGCTTCCCCGCGACATGCCGACGGACTTTTGATTACCGGCCCGGTTACCCAAAATATGAAACTCGCTCTGGAAAAAACCTACGTTGCCATGGCCGATCCGAAGCTGGTCATCGTGGTAGGAGCCTGTGCCATCTCCGGCGGACCTTATATTGACCATGCGCAAGTTAATAACGGCGTAGGCACGATCATGCCGGTGGACCTGTTTATTCCCGGCTGCCCACCCCATCCCCTGACGATTTTGGATGGTTTGTTGCGGCTTTTGGGACGGATTGGCTAAAGGGGACTTGTCGATGAGAATGAGACACTTCACGTTTAGCTTAATGAAAAAATACTATTCCTCCTTATATAGGTGATCGATGTTTACTGCCCCTCTTGAACAATTGAGCCCGCTTCTTAAAGCGATGGCTGCTCTGCATCCGGAAGAGCGCGCCGCGCTTGGCCTGCTGGCTGTCATGTGCGTTCCCGTTACCCGCAGCAACTTTGTTCAGTGCCTCCAGAAAGCCGAAATAAGGAGTTTCCAGGAAAGAATTCTGAGTCCCTCCGCAGTGCTGTCGCTGCTTAATAAACTTGTTGAAGGCAAGCTGGCGCTTGATACCGGCGGCGCCTACCGCTGCAATCCACTGCTGGCTCATTTACTGGTGCGGCAAGTGCAGAAGGAAGGTCTTTTTGATTGCTATGCGAAAGCGGTGCAGGATGTTATTACTCCCCGCGAGGGTTGGAATTCTACCTATTACCGCTCCTTTGCACACTGTGTGCAGGACGTCCGCATCGCTCTGTACCGTGGCAACCAGTCGGAAGTTACGAGGCTGCTGATAATCACCGGGACCAATTACCCGCAGGAATTCAGGCAGAATCACCCCCTTGCCATGATATGCGGCGAACCGCCGGACAGCGCCTGGATTAAGGAAATGCCGGAAACGCTCCAGACGATGATTATCAGGCTCTACCTCGAACGCTCCCTGATTCTGCTGCAACCGTCAGACATTGCCTTCGGGCTGCTGGAAGATTTCCTCAACAGCTCCAAGGAACTCTCACTGGAAAGATTGAAACTCTACCTGAAGCATCTGCTGCTACGGGGGGATATCCGCAAAGCAGCAGCCATTTTGGCGGCCAGGGAGACGATGCCGTTGGATGAATTGCGGGGCTGGCTGGCGGTGCTGACGTCGGATGATGATAAGGCCATCGCCCATTTTGAGAAGGGACTGGCCCGGCTGAAAAAAGAAACCGGCAAGCGCAAGGTTTTTTTTGGCGATCTGTCCGGGATTTTTTACCTTTTTGCGCTGGTGCGCAGTGGCCTGCCGCATCACTTGCAAACCGCCGTTGAACTGGGAGAATGGGCGGTCAACCAGCGCAGATACCCGCAGCACTTTGTGATCTGGATGCTCTATCAGTATGCGGAAGTAACGCTTGGCAAATCACGCTCCAAAAACGATCTCGAGCAGGTCTGTAATCATGAGCAGAAACTGGGGCCGGTGTCGCAGCTTTTTCATTCACTGGTCGGTTATTGGATGCCGGAAACAGTTGCGGCGCCTCATTTGCGAGTTCTGGAGAGTATTCAGTCTGCAGCGAAGAAAGCCGGCTATCACTGGATTGCCGCTGAGGCAGCCTTCTTGCGAGCCAGATTCAATCCCCAGGAGAAAGAGCAGATCGCCGAGGCTAAGCAACTGTTTCATGATGAGAAAATTATAAGCATCAGCGGGGAAGAAAGTGCCGAAAAATGGCTGCGTTCACTTAAGGCGCTGACGGCGCTGGGTGACACCGTGCCGCCAGCCGCAAGGGGGGGAACAGTCAAAGCATCCCGGATCATCTGGATGCTATCTGCTACCGATGGTTACGTTGATATTCAACCGATCGAACAAAAGCAGACAGCGCGGGGGTGGACTGCCGGGCGCAATGTGGCGTTGAAGCGCTTAAAGGAGGAAGGGGCGGGTATGGATCGCCTTTCTCCTCAGGATCGGGATATTGCGGCCTGCATAAAAAAAAGTCGTAGCGGCTATGGTTATTACGGCAAAGAGTTTTACGAGTTTGACATGATACGGGCGCTCCGGGCCATGGTCGGGCATCCGCTGGTATTTAACGCCATGCACCATGAAGAGCAGGTTAGTGTGCTTAAGGGGGACTTCGCTCTGGAAGTGAAGCGGGTGAAGGGGAGTCTCTGTGTCAAGCTGATCCCTGCTGTCGAGACGGAAAGCCGCGCGTTTTTCCTCTGGGAGGGGACAAGCCGCTTGCTGTTGTTCGAGCCGACCAACGAACAGCGGCGCATCGCCGATATTATCGGCGACGAGCTGCTTGCGCCCCTGAGCGGCGAAGCGCAAGTAATGGCTGCGATTACGGCGGTTTCGCCGCACGTGGCCATACATTCCGATGTGGCCGGTGAGAATGCTGCGGCCGAAACCGTGGAGGCGGACAGCCGTCTGCAGATCCTGCTGCGTCCCCATACCGGCGGCCTTTCCCTGGAACTTCTCC
>JBAQLR010000108.1:0-69625 GCA_049302035.1 Syntrophales bacterium | reverse complement strand
CTGGACACAAAAGTACCGGGAAGGCAACCTGCGGCATCTGACGAACAACATGCGCTTCCTTATCCTGCCCTGGGTCCGGGTTCCCCATCTGGCCAGTCATATCCTCTCCCGGATCGCCAGTCGCATCGAGACCTTTGAATAACTGCCAATATTGTCATTTCGACCGAAGGGAGAAATCTTTAACTATGCACGAGCATTAAGATTTCTCGTCGCTAATGCTCCTCGAAACGACAAAATTCAAAGGTCTCATCATGACATCCAGGCCCCTGTCAAGGATGTCTACGCCTATCCCTTGGTCAAGGACTTTCGCCGGAGGCTCTGTTCCCTATGAATACTTCGGAAGAACAGAAAAAACCCGGCCCCCCCAAAAAACCACCAATCCGGGAGGAGGACATCCAGGGGTTCAAGTATTTGGATTCTTTCTTCAAAACATTAACCAGTCTCCATGACGTTAAAGATCATCAGAACCGGGAACTCCACTATGATCAATATCTGGCCTTGCTGCTTCTTTATTTCTTTACCCCCGTGCTCACCAGCCTGCGGGGAATCCAGCAGGCGACTACACTGGAAAAAATCCAGAAACGGCTTGGCATCAAGAAAACAAGCCTGGGTTCCCTTTCCGAAGCATCTCAGGTCTTTGACGCCAAACTTCTGAATCCCCTACTTAAGGCACTGGCTGTCACGCCGGGCTGCAAAAGCAGACAAAACGACTGCCCCCATCACCTCCGCATTATTGAGCTTTTCCACAAAGGGGATGAAAACGATCATAGACCCTCAAGGGTTTCCAGCAAGAAAACCTTTCGCACCAAGGATGTCGATTACAACTTACTACTGGCAACGAACCTCCTGGACCTGCCGGCAGAAACCATTGCTCTTCTCTTTACGCGCCGTTGGCAGATCGAACTCTTCTTCCGGTGGTTCAAATGCGTCCTCGGGTGCAATCACCTCGTCGCCCTATCTAAAAACGGGCTAACCATACAAATCTATTGCGCCCTGATCTCAGGCATGCTCATTACCCTCTGGACAGGACGCAAACCTACAAAAAGAACCTTCGAAATGATAAGCAAATTAGGGGCCGAACAGTATTGGGACGGTAGCTGCGTCTAAAATAGCCTGCGGAGGTTGTCGTTGTCGATAAATGGGCCGGGGGGGTGAAATCGTAGTTATGCAAAGCTCTCATCATGCAGATTGCGCGTGGAGCTTTAGTCCGAGAGCTTTAATAACTTTCAGAATCGTGCCAAATTCAGGATTTCCATCGGCGGAAAGCGCTTTGTATAAATTTTCCCGCGCCAATCCAGTGTCGCGAGCAAGCTGCGTCATTCCGCGCGCGCGTGCAATCACACCCAACGCATTGGCGATAAAGGCAGGGTCGTCCCCTGCTTCTTCCAGACAGGCATCAAGGTAAGCCGCCATATCCGCATCGGTTTTCAGGTATTCGGCCGTATCGTATCGGGTAAATTTCTCGGACATAATCTAATCCCTCCATTCCTTAGCGATTATTTTCGCTTTTTCAATATCGTGGGGCTGAGAGGACTTATCGCCACCGCACAACATCACGACCCGTAGCGCGCGCCGAATGTAATATAGCCGATAACCTGGGCCGTAGTGAATACGCAATTCGGAAAGTCCTTCCCCAGTGGGCTCTGCATCACCAAAATTGCCCAACCTAACACGGTCAAGTCGCACATGTATGCGAGACCTTTGAATTTTGTCATTTCGAGGAGCATTAGCGACGAGAAATCTTAATGCTCGTGCATAGTTAAAGATTTCTCCCTTCGGTCGAAATGACAATATTGGCGGTTATTCAAAGGTCTCGTATGCGCATTCGTGCCTGTTGGTCTTTCAAGCCACTCAACCATTGGGAGAATGTGGCACTCTGCATAATCTCGTACATGCCGGTATCGTATTTTATAAAATACAGATTGTCAAGCTTAGTTTTGGGGGTCTTTAAATTTATCGTTTTGCCGGGGTGGGAGCTACGCACTGAGAAGTAACACCTGTCTAAGGTAAATAGTCCTTGCAGAAAATACACACATAGTGTATTTAGTCATCCATGAAACGCACCGTTACTGATTTCTTAGACCGCTGGAAAACGTCCGTGAACCGCAAACCGATCTTGACTTGCCTGAGGCCGATAAACTCAAAATCAAGTCTGGGCTCGTGATTGAAATCACTAAGGCTGTGCGCAATCTTGGCTTGTCACAAGGAGACCTTTGAATTTTGTCATTTCGAGGAGCATTAGCGACGAGAAATCTTAATGCTCGTGCATAGTTAAAGATTTCTCCCTTCGGTCGAAATGACAATATTGGCAGTTATTCAAAGGTCTCACAAGAGGAAGCCGGGCGCCGTATGGGTTTGCCTCAACCAAAACTATCGGGCCTGCTTCGCGGTGATTTAGCGTTTTGTACTAAATGATGTTTTACTTGCAATTAGTGTCACTATGTGAAATTATGGTTGCATGAAGAAAAGATCATTCTGGTTGGAACAGATAGGCAAGGCTTGGGAAAGGCGATCGGTGATCTGGCTCTCCGGGGTCAGGCGCGTGGGGAAGACCTTTCTGAGCCAGAGTCTTACGGATGCTGAATACTTCGATTGCGAGCTGCCCCGTGTTCGGGCGATGCTGGAAGATGCCGAAGGGTTTCTTCGACCCCTCCGGGGGCGCACGATCATCCTCGACGAAATCCATCGTCTGCAAAATCCCTCGGAGCTTCTCAAGATCGCTGCAGATCACTATCCGGATGTGCGGATTCTTGCCACCGGTTCTTCCACCCTGGGCGCATCCGCCAAATTCAAGGATACGCTGACGGGCCGCAAGGAGTCCCTCTGGCTCACCCCCATGCTGGTGCAGGATCTTGCCGATTTCGGGGATGCCGATCTGGCGAAGCGGCTGCTTTTTGGGGGAATGCCGCCGTTCTATTTATCCGAGACCGTGCCGGAGCGGAATTTCCAGGATTGGGTGGACGGTTATTGGGCGAAAGATATTCAAGAGCTCTTTCATCTGGGCCGTCGACACGCCTTCCAGCGGTTTTTCGAGCTGCTGATGGCGCAGAGCGGCGGCATTTTTGAGGCATCACGCTTTACCGGACCCTGCGAGGTCAGCCGGCCGACCATTGCCAATTACCTTGCCGTTCTCGAGGCGACCTACGTGGCGCACATTGTCCGGCCCTTCAGCAGCAACAAGGCGGCGGAGATCATTTCCGCTCCCAAAGTGTATGGCTTTGATACGGGATTTGTCTGTTATTACCGGGGATGGCGTGAACTCCGGCGGGAAGACCGGGGGCTGCTCTGGGAGCATTATGTCCTGAACGAGATTCAGGGACGTCTCCAGATGAGGAATGTGATGTACTGGCGTGATAAGCGCGGTCATGAAATTGATTTTGTGATCGCCGCAAGAGGAAAGCCGCCGGTGGCGATTGAATGCAAATGGTCGGCGACCGATTTCGATCCGGGTAATCTGAAACTGTTTCGTGAACGTTATCCCGAAGGAGATTCCCTGGTGGCGGCCACGGATGTCGAAAAACCGTTTAGCAGAAATTACAAAGGGATAGAAGTAACATTTGTGAGCCTCCCCACCTTAATAGAAAAACTGCAACTTTTGGGGGTCAGGTCTTGAAATTTAGCGTTTTGGAAACCGGGATATCCGGTCCTTTTGATTCTATCGAAAACCCAGGTTGCCTGGTAGTCATCCTGGTCAAGGTAATCGTTGATGATTTGCTTATATGGTTCCAGAATGCTTACGCCTCGTTTAGACTGATGGTAATGAGGAAACGCTTTGTTCTCAATATGCTGCGAGACCTTTGAATAACTGCCAATATTGTCATTTCGACCGAAGGGAGAAATCTTTAACTATGCACGAGCATTAAGATTTCTCGTCGCTAATGCTCCCCGAAATGACAAAATTCAAAGGTCTCGCTTCTTCACCGTATTTCTGTGAATGCCCAGTTTACGGGCAATTTGTCTCACACTTAAACCTGAATGCTGCATGGCTATAATGTCCATAGGAACAGGCAGCCATTCCGAAAAAGTCTTGACTTTTTCGGAATGCAGGATAGAATAGCCGCATGAAGAGATACCTCGAAGAATACATTCAGAAAGATCTTAAAAGAAAAATCGTCCTGATCACCGGCCCGAGACAGGTCGGCAAGACGACCCTGGCAAAGATGCTCAGTCATAATTTCGATTATTTCAATTATGATTATGCCGAACACCGCCTGAGTCTGCTGGATAAGTCATGGGATCGCTCCAAAGATCTGGTGATTTTTGACGAGCTTCACAAACTCAAGAACTGGAAATCATGGCTGAAGGGCATCTACGATGCCGAAAGCATCCCGCCTTCCCTGGTGGTGACCGGAAGCGCAAAGCTGGATGTCTTTAAAAAGGCAGGCGATTCCCTGGCGGGAAGGTTTTTTGAGTTTCGGCTCCACCCCCTTGATCTGAAGGAAATTAAAAGTGTGCTGGGGCCAGATAAACTGGAGGAAAAACTTGACAGGCTTTTGGCGATCGGCGGATTTCCTGAGCCCTTTCTGGAAAGCGATGCGTCCTATTACAATCGCTGGAAGAGAAGCCATCTGGACATCATTCTGAAGCAGGACTTGATCGATCTGGAAAATGTGCAGCAGATAACTTCGTTTGAAACACTCATCCAGCTTCTGAGGAGAAAGATTGGCAGTCCCATATCATACAGCTCGCTGGCCGAGGATCTTCAGTGTTCGGACAAGACCGTCAAGAGATGGCTGACTATTCTGGAAACACTCTATGTCGTTTTCAAGGTACCCCCTTTTCATCGCAACATTTCCCGGTCCATTCTCAAGGCGCCCAAATACTATTTTTACGATACCGGGCAGGCGCCGGATGATCCGGGAATGAAGCTGGAAAATCTTGTTGCCTGTGCCTTGCTGAAAGAAATGCATTTCCGCGAGGATTGCCTCGGCGAAAAATGGAACGTTTATTACCTCAGAAACAAGGACGGCAGGGAGATTGATTTTTTTCTCACCAGGGAAGATAAGCCGGCACTGATGCTCGAAGTTAAATGGAGCGATGCGGAGGGTCGTGCGAAATTTTCTTTATTCGAGAAATATCTGCCCGGCGCAAAAAAAATCCAGATTGTCAAGGAACTCAAAAGGGAAAAAACCTATCCCGACGGCCTGGAAATCCGCACCGCTCAAAACTGGTTGTCAGAAATGCAATTTTTGGAGGTCAGGTCTTGAAATTTAGCGTTTTGTCTGTCCCGATGTTATTGCGCGGTTTTTTGTTGACAGCAATACCAGGGCGTGTTACGTTGTAACACGAATGGAGGTGCTCTATGAATCAAACTCTTACTATCCGGCTGCCCGATGACATGAGAGAAGGGTTGCAGGAATTAAGCAGAAACGAGAATAAACCGGTGAGTGATATCGTGCGCGAATCCTTAAAACGGTATTTGGCTATTTACCGCTTTCGCAGGTTAAAAAATATGGTACTGCCATTTGCAGAGGCGCAGGGCATATTGTCTGATGAAGATATATTCAACATGATTTCATGAAGGTCATTCTTGATACCAATGTGATCATTGCTGCCTTTGCCAGTCGTGGGCTCTGCAGCGCAGTTTTCGAGCTCTGCCTTGACCGGTTTGATGTCATCGTGAGTGAAGCGATTTTAGCGGAAGTATCAACAAATTTAGAGCGAAAAATCAAGCTCCCCTTACCGCAATGCCGGTTGATCGTGTCGTATTTGAGAGAAAATTGTCTTGTTTCCGGGACCGATGATTTAGATGAGTCATTGTGCAGAGATAAGAACGATATTCATGTGTTGGGCCTCGCTCACCGTTCATTGGCAGAATACATAATCACGGGAGACCAGGATTTATTATGTCTGCTTGCCTATAAGGACACGAAAATCGTGACCCCAAGAGGATTCTGGTCTGCAATTAGCAAGTAATTGGGGGTCAGGTCTTGAAATTTAGCGTTTTGAGTTGCACATATTGTAAATTGTATTGACAATATGTGCAACTCCGCATAATATGCACCCATGATACCGAGAACAGCACAAAAAGCCCTGCTCCGTCTGGCAAAAGGCTTTCCCATCGTTGCCATTACGGGGCCGCGTCAATCCGGCAAGACCACGCTGGCAAAACTGACCTTCCCCCAAAAACCCTATCTGTCGCTGGAAGATCCCGATGTCAGAGCCACGGCGGAAAGCGACCCCCGAGGTCTTTTGGCCGCTTTTCGTGACGGCGCGATCCTGGATGAAGCTCAGCGTGCGCCGCACCTTTTCTCCTATCTCCAGACAAAAGTGGATGAGAAAATCATCCCCGGTATGTTTGTATTGACCGGTTCTCAGCAATTTGGGCTGCTGTCGGGCATTACTCAATCATTAGCGGGGCGTGTCGGGATGATACACCTGCTGACCTTTGCCGCCGAAGAGCTTGCCGCTGTTCGGCAGCTGCCTGATTCTCTTGAAGAGCTGCTGGTGCGGGGATTGTACCCCCCGCTGTACGACCGTGACATTTTTTCCGGCGACTGGTTTTCCGGCTACATCGCCACCTATGTGGAACGGGATGCGCGACAGTTGATCAACGTCCGCGATCTCTCGGCATTCCAGCGCTTCGTCAAGATGTGCGCCGCCCGCACCGGTCAAATTCTGAACTTGTCATCACTGGCCTCCGATTGCGGCATTACGCATAATACCGCGGCAGCGTGGATATCCGTCCTGGAGGCGAGTTATCTGATCTATCTGCTGCGCCCCCATCACCGGAACTTCAATAAACGCTTGATCAAGGCACCCAAGTTGTATTTCTGCGATGTCGGTTTGGCGGCCTGGTTGCTGGGAATTAACACCCCGGAACAGGTTCGCTTTCATGCCCAGCGGGGAGCGCTATTTGAGACGTTTGTGGTGACCGAATTTTTAAAAGGCCGCTTCAACGAGGGGCTGCCGGCAAATCTCTTTTATTGGAGAGATAGTAAAGGTCTGGAAATCGATCTGATCCGGGAAGAGGGCGAGGAACTCGAGGCAATCGAAATTAAATCGGGGCAGACAATCGCTCCGGATTCCTTCACGTCACTAAAGCGTTGGCTGAAGCTGGCCGGGCAGCCGGAAGCGCCGGCCCGGCTAATTTATGGCGGAGATAAAGCCCTGACCAACAAAAACATTTCGATAGTCCCCTGGCAAAATATTGCAACTTTTTGGGGGTCAGGTCTTGAAATTTAGCGTTTTGCCGGGGAGGTGGGGAAGATTTTCCATTGCTCTCCCTGTCGTTTTTTGCTACAAGATATTACACATCATTTATACATAAAATAGAGGTGTGAAAATGCTCTCAACGGCACAGCAGGAAAAAACGCGGCTCAATATTCAACTCTCTGCAGAGATCAAGAACAGGCTTTCCCAAGCCTCTACCCGGGAAGGGAAAAATGTTTCCACACTCGTGCGGGAATCCATCGAGGAAAAATTAATGCAGCTCGACAGGCAGGATCTCGAGGCACGAATGAAAGCAGCCTATCAGGATCTCGCCGAGGAAAACATCCGTATCTGTGAGGATTTCAAATTCTCTGACGCCGAAAATCTCCCCGAGGTTGCTCCATGACTCCTCTGCAGGTCAAAAGAAGAGAAATCTATTACGCAGCGCTCGACCCAGTGGTGGGAAGCGAAACCGGAAAAACCCGGCCGGTGCTGATTGTTCAGAACGATGTCGGCAATCGGTATTCACCCACGACCATCGTCGCCGTCATCACCGAATATTCCGAGAAAAAAGCTACTTACCCAATCTGCGTAGTCATCGGCAAAGATTCCGGCCTGAAAAAGGATTCCATCGTCAATCTCTCACAGATCCGCACCCTCGATAAGGGGCGGTTGACCGGGTCGAAACTTGCGACTCTCTCAGATGAGCTCATGGAAAAGGTGGACATGGCGCTCAAGAACAGCCTCTATTTGGGGGTCAGGTCTTGAACATTTAGCGTTTTTCCGGGGAGCAAGAGGAAAACTTGACAAAGGCTGAATATGAGAAGATTAGGCTTAGCCCACTAAACTAAGTCCTATGAGGTGTTCCATGCAAACCGTCAATATCCACGAAGCGAAGACGCACCTTTCACGCCTGGTCGATGAGGCCGCCAAAGGGAATGTTTTTATCATTGCCAAGGCAGGCAAGCCGATGGTTAAGGTTTCGCCGCTATCGGAAGGGGAGTTGCAAGGGGCTGAAAAGCTGGGGTTTATGGCCGGTGAGATTGCGGTACCCGACGATTTTGATTCTCTGGCGGCAAGGTCGCTGGTCGAACTTTTTGAAGGAACGCCTTCGTGAAGCTGCTGCTCGATACCCACATTGTCCTGTGGGCTGCCGGCCAGCCGGAAAAGCTCTCCGAATCAGCCCGCACCCTTTTAACAATACACATTTTAGCGTTTCTACAGTTTCTGGTTTTTCGTCTTGACTCAATCATCCCGGCGGCGGTATTCGAAGAAGTGGTCAATCAGGATACGATCGAGAAGTTTCCCGATGCGAAAAGTATATCCGTCATGACTTCACAGGGAAACATTGAAATATTCTCCAAAGAATTACCGGATCGCAAGCCTCCCCTTACGCTTGGCAAGGGGGAATGGGCGGCAATCAGGCTCGCACAGGAGATGGGCGAAGGCGCGATCCTGGCCACGGACGACGGGAAGGCCATTAAAACATGCAGATTTCTGAATCTGCCCTTTATCATATCCCCGAAGATCGCCACGGAGCTGTACCGGCATGGATGCATCGAAAAACCTTTGGCAAAAGCAGCCATTGAAAAGATGCGCATTGAGGGACAGTATGCACCGGATATCATTGCTGAAGCTTTATTGATACTGAAGGAGATGGGAAATGTTGAAACCGGCAACCGTGAGGATACCTGAAGAGTTTTTGAAGGAGCTAACCTCGTTTGTCAAAGATATGCGCCTCGATAAGTCGGCGTATCTGCGGGAAATCCTGCAAAAAGGGTTTGCAGAAGACAGGCAGGAGAGGCTTTTGGCGAAGTATCAGACCGGCGATCTTTCCGTTGAAGAAGCCTGCCGCCTGCTGGATTTGGACACCTGGGACTTTCTCCTGCTGCTGAAAAAGAGGAACATGGCCTTGAACGTCAACCTGGAAGACTGGCTCAATTCGGCCACCCTTTAAGCAATGATTTTGGGGGTCAGGTCTTGCATTTTAGCGTTTTGCCGGGGAAAGATAGTGCTGAGTGTACTATAGCACTGCCTTCATTTTCTTGACAACATGTCACGAAAAGCATATACTGAAATAAAAAATGAGGTAAGTGGCTATGCATACCATGACAGTTGGTAACGTGAAAGCGCATTTTTCAAAGGCGCTTGAATTAGTGCAACAGGGTGAGGACATCGTCATCAGCTTCGGCAAAAAGAAGGAGAAGATAGCCGTGCTGGTTCCCTTTTCGCACTACGAACGCAAACCGGAACGTAAGTTAGGGCTCTTGGCCGGGAAGGCATCGTTTTCCCTAAAGGATGACTTCAAGATCAGTGAGAATGAGTTTCTGTCTCTATGAGTTTCCTTCTTGATACACATACGTTGCTCTGGTCGCTTTTTGATCCCGAACGGCTTGGGAAAAAAGCTGCGATTAGTATCCGGAACCCCGACATGGCCGTGTTGGTCAGTGTGGTCAGCTTTTGGGAGATATCCCTCAAGTATTCTATTGGCAGGCTTGACCTGGGCAATGTAACGCCTGAGAACTTCCCCGCACTTGTTCTCCAATCGGGTTTTGACATCCTGCCGCTTGCCGATACAGATGCGGCCACCTTTCACAACCTGCCGCGCAAGGAACACAAAGATCCCTTTGACCGTTTGATTATTTGGCAGGCCATTACTCACAAACTAACGCTCATATCTCAGGACAAGGCCTTTTCAGCGTACCGTAAAAACGGGTTGCACGTTTTGTGGTGAGCAAGTTTTGGGGGTCAGGTCTTTTTAGTTATTAGTTCTTAGTTCATAGTTGCTTAGTGTTTTGGTCCAATCTGTAAGATTGAACCAGCCACAGAGCAAGGTAGGGAATGCGGGAATCAGGTGGTTTATAAGGTCGTTAAGCGATTATTTGATTTAACTGCTACGATAATTCTTCTTTTAGTCTTAATCGTTCCGATGATTATTGTTGCCCTTTTGGTGAAAACGACATCAAAAGGGCCTTTTTTATATTGGTCTGATCGGGTTGGTAAGGACAACAGTATTTTCCGTATGCCGAAATTCAGGACGATGCGTATTGATACGCCTGCGGTTGCGACGCACTTGTTATCGGATCCCGATCAGTTTCTGACGCCAATTGGTCCCTTTCTGCGAAGATCAAGTCTGGATGAATTACCGCAATTGTGGAGTGTTTTGAAGGGCGATATGAGTTTTGTGGGGCCCCGGCCGGCGTTGTTCAATCAGGATGATCTGATTGCCTTGCGGACGGAACGCGGTGTTCATCGATTAATTCCGGGGATCACGGGCTGGGCGCAGATTAACGGCCGGGATGATATTCCGATTCCCCAAAAGGTGGAGTTTGATGAGTATTATTTGCATCACTGCTCGTTTTGGTTTGATTTGAAGATACTGGTTTTGACGTTTTTTAAGGTTACGCGGGCGGAGAATGTTCACCATTAAGGAGTACTTGGGGGTCAGGTCTTGCTTTTTAGCGTTTTGCCGGGGGGACGGTTAATTAGGGCGTCATTGAGACCTTTGAATAACTGCCAATATTGTCATTTCGACCGAAGGGAGAAATCTTTAACTATACACGAGCATTAAGATTTCTCGTCGCTAATGCTCCTCGAAATGACAAAATTCAAAGGTCTCGCAATAGAAACCTTCACCGCTTTTGCCAACACAAAAGGGGGGATATGTAAAGCGCTATGGTTCCCTTCGATAAAGGGCTTACTTCTATAGTGCGAGTGAAGAAAATGGAATACAGGGTTTGACGAATTACCTCGATTGATATACAAAGCCCTCTACGGCAGTGTAAGAAAACACGTATTGAAACAGCTTGTAAGCTTTTCCGGGGACAGACAGCGCCTATCCATTCCTATTTTTGCAGACATCCCCGATTATGATGGCTGATTATGGTTGACAATCATTATTAGACAGGATAGACAGTGGCCATGTTGAGTGGCGAAGTCCAAAACCGGATACTTCAATACAATCCCTGGCTGACGCAGCCTGGCCAGGCCGACGGATTGATTCGTCGCTATCTTCCCGGAACCTATGTTCTGCGCGAGCCTGAACCGGTTTCGCTCCGGAAAGATCGCGCCCTCCTCATCGTCGGCCCCCGTCAATCCGGGAAGTCCACCCTTGCCTGGCGCCTTCTCCAATCTCTTGCGCCCAATATTCTTTACCTCAATCTGGAAGACCCGCTCCTGCGCTCGGTCCTCGGCGTTGCTGTAGAGCTTGTTTCGCTGCTCCGGGAACGCTATTCCTTCATCCGTGCCCTCTTTCTTGACGAAGCCCAACACCTGACCGACGCCGGCATCTTCGTGAAGGGGTTGGTAGACGCCAGATTGGGCATCCCCGTTCTGGTGACCGGTTCTTCATCCTTCCACTTGATGAGCAAGACAAGGGAATCCCTCGCGGGCAGGGCGGACCGGCTGCGGCTGCTGCCGTTCAGTCTCAAGGAATTGATGCGACAGGAAACCCCGGAGAATCCTGTCGCCATGAGGAGTTTATGCGAGAGAATTTTCCACCGGCAGATGATCCACGGCAGTTACCCGGCCGTTTATCTTGCGCCCGCGGACCAGGATCGGGTTCGCCTGCTCTCCGACCTGACCGAAGCCTTGATACTGCGAGACGCATCGGATCTCTTCCGCATCAAACGGGTGGATGTTTTCCGGAAACTCCTCACGTTGCTGGCAGGACAAACCGGAAATCTTGTGAATTTTTCGGAACTGGCTTCGGTGTGCCGTGTGGACGCGGGCACGATCCATGCCTACGTGGAAATTCTTGAGGAGAGCCATATCGTCAAAGTTGTCCGGCCCTTTGCCGGCGGGAAGCGCCGGGAACTTACCACGGCGCCTAAAATATTTTTTATCGATAACGGGATACGGAATCAGTTGCTCAATGCCTTTTCGGACGACATTTTGTTGAGAACCGACAAAGGCGCCCTGATGGAGAACTGGGCGTTCTCGGAGCTTTACAAACGTATACCGCTGACTTCAGACATCCATTTCTGGAGAAGCAAGGGCGGTGGGGAGGTGGACTTCGTGGTCGAACAGGCGGGGAAAATCATGGCCATGGAAGTCAAATTCGCCGATCTGGATCGGCCCGGGCTCAGTCGCTCCGGCCGCAGCTTCATCGACGCCTACCACCCGGAAAAATTCGTGATCCTGAATCGTTCCCTGGAAACCGCCCGGACGATCGACAACAACCAAATTGATTTTCAAACCCCGAACAACATGCAACTTTGGGGGGCAGGTCTTTAAAATTTTATGGCAGCGCTCATAGCAGGGGCGGTAGCAGCCGAAGGAAGGCGATAGCTTATGAAGCAACTGGTTAGGAATAAGAGCTTTTGGGTGATGTTTGCCGTTGATGCAGTTCTCAGCGGGTTGGCGTATTTCCTTGCTTACGCGTTGCGCTTTGAAGGGCGAATCCCGGAAGATTACTTTGTTACTTTCAGGCAGACCATCTTTGTTGCCGTGCCGTTGAAGATGGTTTGTTTTATAGTCTTTAATCTCTACCGGGGGATGTGGCGGTACACCAGCCTGGTGGATTTCCTGAATATTCTGAAGGCTACTTCGTCTGCCTCCGTCCTGCTTGTGCTGGTCAAAACATTTCTCTTCGGATTGGCGGGGTTTTCACATTCCATTGTGATCATGGATTACATACTGACGTTATTCTTTATAGCCGGGTCGCGTCTGGCAATCCGCATTGCTTTGGCTAATGAGCAGACGCGGCCGTCTTTATTTCTGAACGAAAAACATCATGATGGCAAAAGGTTGCTGCTCATTGGCGCCGGCACAACAGCGGAGCGCGTTATCCGCGAAATGCTGATAAACCCCGGCGTGAAGCTTGTCCCCATCGGTTTGCTCGACGATGACCATGAAAAAATAGGGAGATCTATCCATGGCATTTGCGTGCTGGGGAATATTGATCAGATAAAATCGTATCGCGATTTTTTTGATGAGATTCTTATAACGTCGCCTTCGGCCAACAGCACTCAGATGCGACGTATTGTCGTCGCGTGTAAAAGTACCGGCAAGCCTTTTAAGACCATGCCGGCTATTGCCGAGTTAATTGATGGACTTGTTTCCCTGAAGATGGTGCGAGAAGTCACCATCGCCGACTTGATCGGCAGGGAGGAAGTCCGCTTGGACAATAAGGAGATAGAAAGCTACCTCCTGGGGAAGCGCGTTTTGATTACCGGCGCCGGCGGCTCCATTGGTGAGGAGCTCGTGCGGCAGATTGCACGATTTCGGCCGCAAGCTCTGGCCCTGCTGGATTTCAGCGAATTAAATCTTTATAAGGTGGAGATGGAATGTCGGGAAATATTAGCCTATAAAGATGTTTGCGCCTATCTTGTCGATTTGCGGAACCCCGGCGCGACAGAACGTGTCTTTCAGGAATTTAAACCACAGGTTGTTTTCCATGCTGCCGCTTATAAACATGTGCCGATGCAGGAAGTAAATCCCTGGGAAGCGGTCCATAATAATCTGCTGGGAACGAGGAACACGGCGCTTTCCGCCATCGCCTGCAACGCCGAAAAATTTATCCTTGTTTCCTCGGACAAGGCCGTGCGACCCACCAATGTCATGGGGACGACAAAACGTATTTGCGAAATTCTTTCTTCCAGCTTCAATGGCAGTGTTAAAACGGTATTTCTTGCCGTGCGGTTCGGCAATGTGCTGGGCAGTTCCGGCTCGGTTATTCCCCTTTTCCGCCAACAGATAGCCGCCGGCGGCCCGATAACGATTACCCATCCCGATGTCACCCGCTATTTCATGAGCATTCCCGAGGCCGCCCAGCTTATTTTGCAGGCCGGCGCGATGGGCAAGGGTGGGGAAATCTTCATCCTGAAAATGGGCGAGCCCATGCGCATCATCGATTTGGCCCATTCCATGATCAAACTAAGCGGTTTAGAACCAGGCAAAGATATCGAAATTGTGACGACAGGCATGCGGCCGGGAGAAAAACTCTACGAAGAACTGATTACGGAAGGCGAGGGGATTATTCCGACGCATCACGAAAAGATCATGGTGCTGCGGGGAAATCATCATTTTTCCTACGCAGAAATTTCGGCGGCGGTTGATGAATTAGTCGTCATCGCGGATAGGTTTGATGCCGAGGCCATAAAAAGCAAACTGAAAGAGATCGTGCCGGAATACATGCCGCAGTGAAGGATGATCCTGAATTCCCGCTTTTGCGGGGAGTAAGAAGAGGGGCTGGATGGCAGCAAGGGGAGCAATTATATGAGGGGCGGACAATTATGATTCTGGTTACGGGAGGGGCGGGTTATATCGGGAGCCATGTGGTGCGGCAGCTTGCGGAGACGGGGCAGCGGGTGGTTGTTTTTGACAATCTCTCGACTGGTTCGCCCGCTGCATTGCTCCATGGCGAAGAGCTGGTTGTGGGAGAGCTTGGCGATACGGCGGCGTTACAAACGCTTTTTGAGGAGCATCCTGTCCACACGGTGCTGCATTTTGCCGCTTCCATCGTGGCGCCGGAGTCGGTCACGGAGCCGCTCAAGTTTTACAACAACAACACCCGCAACACCCTGAATCTGCTTACCGCTTGTGTTCGTTTCGGGGTGCGGCGGTTTATCTTTTCCAGTACGGCGGCGGTTTATGGTTTGCCGAAAACCGGCGTGGCTGCGGAGGAAAGTCCCACCGTTCCCATCAATCCCTATGGCGCTTCCAAACTGATGAGTGAATGGATGCTGCGGGATACGGCCCTGGCACACGGCATTAAGTATGTCGCGCTCCGCTATTTCAATGTGGCGGGCGCCGATCCGCAGGCGCGGATGGGGCAGCGGACGCCCGATGCCACGCACCTGATCAAGGTTTGCTGCCAGGCGGCGCTGGGGATGCGGGAAGCTGTCGCCATTTTTGGCACGGACTATCCGACCCCTGACGGCACGGGGATTCGTGATTATATCCACATCGAGGATCTGGCAAGCGCCCATCTGGCGGCGCTCAAGTACCTGGAGGGGGGCGGCGAGTCAACGACGTTTAATGTTGGTTACGGCCAGGGCAGCAGTGTCCGGGAGGTGATCAAGGTGATGAAAGAGGTCACGGGGGTTGATTTTGCCGTCCTGGAAGCGCCGCGCCGCCCGGGAGATCCAGCCAGTCTGGTGGCTAAAGCGGAACGCATCCGGGAACAGCTCGGCTGGCAACCGCGCTTTGACGATCTCCCGACGATCGTTGCCGATGCCTGGCGGTGGGAGCAGCGGTTGCATAATGGTTCAGGCCTCTAACTTTGATGGCCTCGTAAAAAGTCCCAAATTCCCTCCCCGTGGGAGACTGTGTCGTAATGGGTGAGGGGGGAATTTACTTTTTACGAGGTCATCAATTTTAGCGTTGTCGAAAATGTTGTTGACATTTGTTTTTTTTATGATACTTTCTCCGAGCGGGCTGTAGTTATCAGTTGTGTGCTGTCTGATTCATCATTTCCTTTAGATGGGAATATGGATTGGGAGTGTGGATTACATAAAACTGGCACGAAAGTAATCGGCCATAATTATACGGGTAAATGGTTTGTTAACTAGTACAGTAATGAGGAGGATGACAATGAAGGTTACAGTCAAAAAGTTTTCAAGCGTTGTGGGGATTTTGGCGATATTATTTACTTCGGCTTTGCTGATTAATTGCCGGGGTGACGATGATCCGTTGCCACCACCCGTGTCAGGTAAGGTTGTCCTCGGTGATGTTATGGGGGCATTTGTTTATGCCGATCATGCGACAGGCGTCGAAGCGGACGGTACCGTCAATGCCAGCGAAGCAGCTACGCAAACGACATCTTCGGCGATATCTGGAAGGGAAGGAACCTTCACGCTTCCCGTTACACCTTCTTATCCTTATATCCTTGTTTCCATCGCCGGAGTAGATTCTTTGACCGGCAATACGGCTATAACCATGATGGCCCCGTCCGGTTCCCTGAGAGTTTCTCCCCTTACGACTTTGGTGGTTGCAGAACCGTCGATGGCGGCAGTTATTTCCCGGCTGGGGGTGGATTACGATGCAGACATTACACGGGGGACTACGTCGGCCGCCGCGTTTTTTGTGCATAGCATTCAGGCGACGATCAACAGCTTGACAAAAACCATGAACACCAGCGCTGGTGGTACTTTAACTAATCGGCAGATTGTCGCTCTGCAATCAACTGCCATGGCCAATATCGCCAACCAGCTTAAAGACACGACGACAGCCGCGGGTTTAACCACGGTGAGTACCTTAGCAGCAGCGCTGCGGGTTGCAGTCCAGCAAACCCTGGACGATGCCACTTTGCATAGCAGGATCACCTTTGCCGCCGCCGCAAACACCGCTGCGCTGATAGTTCCCGATTCGCTTATCCAAAACGTGGCGACGGTAATCGGCTCCACTAGCACAACCGGTACTGTAGAGGAGGCATCTCTGGTATCACAGGCCGGTGTCTCGGCGTTGAACTCGGCTGCAGATACGGCGGCAGCAGATGCGACCACAACAGTAACGGTTCAAGCGTCGGTTAACAGGCCGCCGACCATTTCTGGTCAACCCGGCACGCAGGGTACCGTTGGTGCGTTGTATTCATTCACACCCACTGCGTACGACCCGGATGGCGATACGTTGCTCTTCAGCATCGTAAATAAACCGAGCGGGACTACTTTCAATACCGCCACGGGCCAGTTAAGTGGCACGCCCACCCAGGCCGGAACGCACGCCGGCATAGTGATTTCCGTTTCAGATGGTCCGGGTAACGCTCTTGTGTCTCTGCCGGCCTTCACAATCACCGTAACCGCTGGGGCAACGGGCAGCACTGGCGGCACTGGTGGTACCGGTGGCACGGGCGGCACCGGGAGCGGCTTCTGATCGTTGCTATGGCCGGAAGTGTGAGTTGATCTCTGCTAAAAATTTAAGAGAAGTTTGAAAGTTACAGGGGGGAGGCGGTAAGTCTCCCCCCTGTAACACTTTTTGATGCCCCTGCGCTCTCGTTTCTCCTAATTTTCCCACCATGAAAGCAAGTGTATGAAAACTGTCGCTCTGTACCTGGGTATTATCGTACTTCTTTTGACGGCGCCGGTTTGCGCTGCGGCAGGATTTCAGAATGCCATGTCGCTTCAGGGATATACGGGGCTGCTCAATATTCCGAACGCCGCCGTGACGGATCAGGGGAAAGTTGTTTTATTCTATTCCGATCAGGAGGAAAGCAGCAAGCGCGATTGGCTTACCCGTGAGGACAGCTATATCTTCTCCCTTGGCCTGTTGCCTTGTTTTGAAATAGGTGGACGCATAACTGATGCCGCCCCGGGGGAGATACGCGATCTGTCGGCCAATTTTAAGATCAAAATGCCCTTTATCCCGGAGGATAGTTATCTTCCCGATCTCGCTTTCGGCATGCAGGACGTGGGGGGGGGCGCGAAGAATTTCCAGACGAAATATCTGGTGGCCTCGAAGGAATGGTGGCGGTTGCGCTTCACCATGGGGTACGGCTTTGGTCCGGACCGGCTGGACGGCGCCTTTGGCGGCCTGGAGCTTAAGGCCTTTGACTGGCTTTATCTCCTTGGCGAAAGAGACACGGAAGAGGCGAATGTGGGGCTCAGGTTGGTCACGCCGGAGTTAGGCGGCTGGCCCATAAGCCTTCAGGCTACCGCTAAATCATCCCTCGATCACCGGTCACGGGACCTGGAGTTCGGCATCGGTCTCCAGTTTGTTTTAGGCATGGACCGCCACAACCGGCAGCCTGTGCCCGACAAAGCGGCAGCAACCGTGGCAGGCACGTCGCGAAACGATTCGCCGGTCATTGCGAGTAAAACGAAGCAATTCCATGAACCGGCGAGCGTCCAAGAGATTGCCGCGCCACCCGGGCGCCTCGCCATGACGACAGGAGGGGTGACCGCAGCAAGTGCACAGGACAAGGTGGGAGACGGCAAACCCGCTCTGCAAACCTTACAGGAAAAACTGGCGGCCGACGGCTTCCAGAATGTCCGGGTGGGTACGGATCCGGAGGGGGCGCTGCTGGTCATCGAATATGAGAACCGCCGTTATAACTATAATCAGTTGGATGGCCTCGGAGTCGTCATCGGCACTGTTGTGGATAACGTTTCTCCCGATTTCGAGATTCTGCAGCTTATTATCAAAGTACAGGGTATCAGGATGCTCCAGCTTACGGCGCCCCTCGCGGATTTTCGCAGTTTTTTACAGAATCCGGACAACGAATATCAATTGGATGGCACGCTGGGGATAACTACCGAAGTGGCGGTAGATGATTCTGTGCGTTTCATTGACGAAAAAGCCAATCCTTCCTTCCTGAAATCGGAGTTATTCCTTGCGCCGGCCCTGTCCACGCTGGTTGCCTCCGATTACGGAAACTTCGATTACATGCTGTCGCTGAAACCGGATTTATACGTTAATCTCTGGCCGGGCGCCGTCTTGAATGCGCGCTGGGACATTCCCCTTGATTGGAGCGACGTTTACGACGACGGGCAGGTCTATGGGAATAGCCGCAAGGGCAGCCAGTTCGAACGGCTTATGCTTTTTCAGGCTATCAAGGCCACGCCTTCCGTGATGCTCAACCTCGGAGCGGGCTACATCCTTAGGGATACCTACGGGACCCTTAATGAACTGATGTGGACGCCGGGGAGCGGCAATCACCGTTTTATGCTGAAGCATGCCTATCTCGACAATACGGAAAGTAGCGTTCCTGATGAGAAAAAAAGCGTTTACCTAGGCTCCTACCGCTACTATTCCAGCCCGCTCGATCTCTACCTGATAGGGACTGCCGGTAAATTTCTGGATCAGGATCGCGGTTACCGGCTGGAGTTAAAGAGATTCTTCGGTGATACGGCGCTAACGATATACTTTAAGGATTCCCAAACGGCAGCCGAGGAACATGTGCAGATGGCCGGCGTGCAGTTTTCCATCCCCCTGACTTTCCGTCGGGATATGAAGCCTTATATCGTCCAGGTTAAGGGTAGCGACGAGTGGAGCTATTCGCAGGAAACGAAGATTGTCTCGCCGGGGGAGGCGAATTATCTGGCGACTTCCATTGGCGTTAATCCGCAGCCGCGGTACAATCTGGAGCGGATCTTCTACAATCGCGATCGCTTAACGGAGGATTACATCAGGAAACACCTGTTGCGCTTGCGGGATGCCTATCTGACGTACCGGTAAAAAATGTTTGACAAAAAGGCCGCGAGAAATCACGGCCTTTTTTGTTGCTAGTGAAAAATTATGGAATTAAAAGGGGATTTTATGTATTACCCGGCTTTTGCAGATTTTGAAAAATTAGCCAGGGAGGGGAATTTGATTCCCCTTTACCGCGAAATTCTGGCGGATACGGAGACGCCGGTCTCGGTACTGAAGAAGCTGAGCGACCGGCCTTCGGCCTTTTTGCTGGAAAGCATGGAAGGCGGCGAGAAGTGGGGTCGTTACACCTTTCTGGGCGCTGATCCGCAGGCGGTCTTGCGGGTGCGGGGTGCGGAGGTCATCATCGAACAGAACGGCCAAAGCCGTCGTGAGCCCCATCAGGGCGAGCCGCTGCGCTTTCTCAAGGAAATGATCAGTCCTTACCGGCCGGTTGCCGTTGCCGGTTGTCCCCGCTTTTACGGCGGCGCGGTGGGATTTTTCGGCTATGACATGGTGCGCTATTTTGAAAGCTTGCCGGCCCGGGCAAAAAATGACCTGCCGACGGACGACGCCGTCTTTCTCATCACGGACACGCTGATTGTCTTTGACAGCGTCCGCCATACGATCAAAGTGGTTGCCTGCGGTTTTACGGAAGGAAAGGAAACGCTCACAGAGGTTTACCATAATTGCGCCCGTAAAATAGACGAAATGCTGGCCCTCCTTGCTGCCCCGGACATCGAGGAAGAAGCGGCGGCGCCTGTGGCCGGTGAGGAAGCGGTTTTTGAGAGCAACATGTCCCGTGCTTACTTCGAAGGGATAGTGGAAAAAGCGAAAGAGTATATCATGAGCGGGGACATCATCCAGGTCGTGCTTTCCCAGCGCTTCCAGATGGCGAATCGCTTGAGCCCCGTCAATCTCTACCGGGCGCTGCGTTATGTGAATCCTTCTCCCTACCTGTTTTTCCTGAAGTTGCCGGAGCTGACCCTGATCGGTTCTTCACCGGAGGTCATGGTGCGCCTGGAAGAAAAAACGGTGGAGTTGCGGCCGATCGCCGGCACGAGAAAAAGGGGCGCAAGCGAGCAGGAAGACCGGCGGCTTGCCGATGATCTGCTGGAAGATCCCAAGGAAAGGGCGGAGCACGTCATGCTCGTTGATCTGGGCCGGAACGATCTGGGCCGGATTGCCGTGGTCGGGAGCGTGCAGGTGACACAGCTCATGACGGTGGAAAGGTACTCCCATGTGATGCATCTGGTTTCCAACATTCAGGCGCAGTTGGCGGCAGGCAACGATGCCTTCGATGTGTTGCGGGCCACTTTTCCCGCCGGGACGTTAAGCGGGGCGCCGAAGATCCGGGCCATGGAAATCATCGATGAACTGGAGCCGACGCGGCGGGGACCTTACGGCGGGGCGGTGGGCTATTTCAGTTTTGGCGGCAATATGGATTTCTGCATTACCATTAGGACGATTATGATGAAGGGTGACCAGCTTTATATCCAGGCGGGCGCCGGGATTGTCGCGGATTCCGACCCGGGGCGGGAGTACCAGGAAACGATGAACAAGGCGGAGGGGATGAAACAGGCGATCCTGCTGGCAAAAAAGGGATTCGAGATTACAGGATGAAACGTATCGGCCTTTCTTCCAGCCCTTGACGGGAGGGGATTGAGGGGAGGGTGAACCTCCCTGGCCTTCCCCTTGAGGCCCGTTGGCTCCGTCAGAGGGGGAGTAATAAAATTACAGATCAAAAAGGTGTCAAGATGATTTTAATGATAGACAATTATGATTCTTTTACCTACAACCTGGTGCAATATCTGGGGCAGTTGGGCGCGGAGGTGCTGGTGCGCCGCAATGACAAGATTGATCTGTCGGAGATCGAGGCGTTAAAGCCGACAGCCATTTTTCTTTCGCCTGGTCCCTGCACGCCCCGCGAGGCTGGCGTTACTGTAGCGGCAATCAAACATTTTTCCGGCCGCTTGCCGATCCTGGGGGTATGTCTGGGGCATCAGGCCATCGGGTATGCCTTTGGGGCCGCAGTGATTCGGGCGGACCGTGTGATGCACGGCAAAACGTCGGAAATTATCAACGACGGCCGGACGATTTTTCAAGGTTTGCCTAATCCCTTCAAGGCGGGTCGTTATCACTCGCTGATCATCGACCGGCAGACCTTGCCGGCAGAGTTTGAAATCAGCGCTTCCACGCAAGAAGGTGAAATCATGGGGATCAGGCACCGGAAATATCTGCTGGAGGGTATCCAGTTTCATCCGGAATCTATCCTCACCCCCCAGGGCAAAAGATTGATCAAGAACTTTTTGGACCTGGTGGCGGACTGTCCAGGAGCAATTAAATGATTAAAGAAGCAATCGCAACCGTTGTGAAGGGCGAGGATTTGTCGGAGAAGGTCATGATGGAGGTTATGTCCGAGGTGATGACCGGTGTTGCGACAGCGCCCCAGATCGCCGCCTTCATCACGGCCCTGCGGATGAAAGGAGAAACGGTGGCGGAAGTCACCGGCGCTGCCCGGATTATGCGCCAGATGGCCACCCGCATCGATGCCTGCGCCCCGGTAATCGTGGATACCTGCGGCACGGGCGGGGATGGGATCAATACCTTCAATATCTCGACGACGACGGCTTTTGTCGTGGCTGCCGCCGGTTTGGCGGTAGCCAAACACGGTAATCGCGCCGTCTCCAGCGGTAGCGGCAGCGCCGATGTGCTGGAGGCCCTGGGTGTGAACATCAATGTGGGGCCGGAGATCGTGGAGGAGTGTCTCGGGCAGATCGGCATCGGCTTTCTTTTTGCTCCCCTGCTCCATGGAGCGATGAAACACGCCATCGGGCCGCGTCGCGAGATCGGTATCCGCACCATTTTCAATATGCTGGGACCACTTACGAATCCTGCCGGCGCGAACTGCCAGCTTATTGGCGTTTACGACGCCAAATTAACGGAAATGTTTGCCGGTGTCCTGAAAAATCTCGGGACGAAACGCGCCTTTATCGTCCACGGCGCCGACGGGCTTGATGAGGCAACGGTGACAGGCGAAACCCGGGTGTCCGAGTTGAAGGACGGGCTGGTTAGCACTTACAACATCGATCCCCGGGATTTCTTCGGGGAGACATGCGCCCTCAAGGATCTAAAGGGGGGGACACCGGCAGAAAACGCCGTGATCACGCGCCAGATTCTGGCTGGAGAAGACAGCCCCCGCCGTAAGGTCGTGCTGCTGAATGCCGCCCTGGCGCTCGTGGCCGGCAACAAGGCGGGCAATGTGCGCGAAGGAATCGGCATAGCCGCTGCCTGCATTGACAGCGGCGCTGCGTCGGCCAAACTTGAAACCTTGATTCAACGTACGAACAGTTGACGGACCCAAAGGGCCTAAAGGGGAGGGTTAGGGTGGGGGTGGACGAAATACATGACTATCTTGGATAAAATAATTACGGCGAAGAAAAGAGAAGTAGCGCTTCTGAAAAAAAGCATGCCTTTGCCGGAGTTGCAGGCGCGGGTGAAGGACGTGCCCGTGGCCACGGGGCCGGATTTCCGTGTGGCGCTGGGGGGTAGCTGTGCCATTATTGCCGAGATTAAAAGGCATTCGCCATCTTGCGGCGCCCTGCGGGAGGAAATAGATCCCGGCGAGGCGGCTGCCGTTTACGAACAAAATGGCGCGGCGGCCATTTCCGTGCTGACGGAACGGGAATTCTTTCATGGGGCGTCGGCTGATCTTGTGGCGATCAAGCAGCGGGTGGGTATTCCGGTGTTGCGCAAAGATTTCATTATCGACGCCTACCAGATTTATGAATCCCGCCTTATAGGCGCCGATGCGATGCTGCTGATCGCCGGCGTCTTGCCGGAGACGCGATTGCGGGAATTCATCGCCATCGCCCGTTCACTGGGAATCTGGCCATTGGTGGAGGTTCATGCGATCAACGATCTGGAGGTAGCTTTGGCGGCCGGCGCTGAGATTATCGGGGTCAACAACCGTAATCTCCAGACATTTATTACGGATATCAGTAATTCTCTGGTTCTGGCCGCCCATGTGCCGGCCGGGAAAATCCTGGTGAGCGAAAGCGGCATCAGGAACCGGATCGACATTGAGATGCTCATGGAGGCGGGTATTCATGCTTTTCTCATCGGTGAAACATTGATGCGTGCGGCGGAACCGGGGCAGCAGCTCCGGGAGCTGTCCGGCAGGCGGGTAACGCCGTGACGGAGATCAAGATTTGCGGCATCACCGATCTGGAGGATGCCCTCTTTGCCGCAGCCTGCAGGGTGGAGGCGCTGGGATTTATATTTTATGATCGCAGCCCCAGATATATTGCCCCGTCCGACGCGAAGCGGATCATCGCGGCTCTGCCGCCTGAGGTGGCCAGGGTAGGCGTGTTTGTCAACCAGAAGCCGGATGAAGTGCAGCGGATCTTTGAAGATTGCGGGCTTGATTACATCCAGCTCCACGGTGACGAGACACCTGCCTATTGCCGCCAGTTTCCCCCTTCGCTCTTGATCAAGGCGGTTTCTCTCACGGCAAGCGAACTTTCTGCGCTGGCTGCGTATCAAGTGCAGGCGCTGCTCGTTGATTCCCGCACTGCCGGTTGCTACGGCGGCACGGGACGGCAGGCCAACTGGAAATTGGCGCGCCGGGTTAAGGAAAACCGGACGCTGATCCTCTCCGGGGGGTTGAGGGAAGAAAATATTGTCGCGGCCTTGGCGGAGGTTTCTCCAGATGCCGTGGACATCAACAGCGGCGTGGAAATAGCGCCGGGCCGGAAGGATCACGATAAGGTGCGCCGCATGGTGGATATTATCAGGGGCAAGGACGATAGAAAAGGGGTGAGGAAACTATTTATTCCTCGCCCTCAAACTGAACGATAGCCAATATTTCCTCCCCCTCGACGGACCCAAAAGGCCTAAAGGGGAGGGTCAGGGCGGGGGGCACCCTCCCCTCAATCCCCTCCCGTCGAGGGAGGGGATTGAGGGGAGTAAAAGCGGGGGAGAAGAGCAACGGAGAGTGAAGTCGTACATTTGAAACGAGACGATATATGAGAAATTCTTTACCCGATAAAAAGGGACATTTTGGCATTTTTGGGGGGCGTTATGCCGCCGAGACGCTTATGCCGGCTTTGCTCGAGCTGGAAAAAGCCTACGAAACTGCACGGAAAGATAAAGCCTTCCTGAGCGAGTGGCGCGCTTATCTGCACGATTACGCGGGACGTGAAACACCGCTGTACCTGGCGCAGCGACTGACGGAACATCTGAACGGCGCCACCATCTACTTGAAGCGGGAGGATTTAAACCATACCGGTTCCCACAAAATTAACAATACCCTAGGGCAGGCGCTTTTGGCCCGCCGGATGGGTAAGAGAAAAATTATTGCCGAGACGGGCGCCGGTCAGCACGGGGTCGCCACGGCCACCGTCGCGGCCCTCTTCGGCATGTCCTGCCAAATATTCATGGGCGAGGAAGATATTCGACGCCAAGCGCCGAATGTCTTTCGCATGAAAATACTGGGGGCGGAAGTCATTCCCGTCGATTCCGGCACGGCTACCCTGAAGGATGCCATGAATGAGGCAATGCGCCAGTGGGTCTCCCAGGTGCGGGACACCTATTATGTGATCGGTTCCACGGCTGGTCCCCATCCCTATCCGCGGATGGTGCGAGATTTTCAGAGCGTCATCGGCCGGGAAACAAAAAGACAGATCATCAAAAGCGCGGGCCGCTATCCCGATGCGCTGGTCGCCTGTGTCGGCGGCGGCAGCAACGCCATGGGGCTATTTTATCCTTTCCGCAGCCTGGCTGAGGTATCCATGTTCGGCGTCGAAGCATCCGGCGAGGGTATTGCGACCGGGCTGCACGCGGCAAGCATTACGGCGGGCCGGGTAGGGGTGCTGCACGGCAATAAAACCTACCTTCTCCAGGATAGCGCCGGTCAGGTCAGGGATGCCTATTCCTTGGCGGCGGGCCTCGATTATCCCGGCATTGGCCCGGAGCACAGCTATTTTCATGCCACCGGTCGGGCCAAGTATGTGACAATTGGCGACGACGAAGCGGTTTCCGCTTTTCTCTCCCTTTCCAAACTGGAAGGCATCATCCCGGCGCTGGAGAGCGCCCACGCCGTCGCCTATGCCATGCAGCTTGCTCCGCGCCTGGGGAGAGGGAAGATCATCGTGGTCAATCTTTCCGGGCGGGGGGACAAGGATGCGGAAACCATTATCGGGAGGATGAAGCAGCCATGAGCCGCATTGGAGATAAATTCGCCGCGTTAAAGGCAAAAGGCGAGAAGGCGCTCATTGCCTACATTACTGCCGGTGATCCAACTTTAGAGAAAACCGGGGAAATATGCCTGGCCCTGGCCGCAGCCGGTGTCGATATCCTGGAGATCGGCGTGCCTTTTTCCGATCCCACCGCCGACGGACCGGTGATCCAGGCCGCCGCCCGGCGAGCCCTGCAAGAGGGCGTGACACTGGATAAAGTGCTTGATCTCATCGAGAGGATAAGAAGGAAATCGCCGGTACCCATTGTACTTTTCGGCTATTACAATCCCATTTTCAGCTACGTGCCGGCCATTTTTGCCCGCCGGGCGAAGGAGGTCGGTCTGGACGGGCTGCTGGTGGTAGATTTGCCGCCGGAAGAGGCGCCGGAACTGCGAAAATTCACCGATCCCCGCGGCCTCGATTTTATTACGCTGATTGCGCCGACGACGGATAACGCAAGAATCGGTGCAATCGCTTCCCGGGCCACGGGCTTCCTCTATTATATTTCCGTAATGGGGATCACGGGTACGAAAAAACCGGAAGTGAGTAGTGTCAAAGGGGACATGGCAAGAATCAGGCGCTTCAGTACGCTGCCGGTAGCGGTCGGTTTCGGCATCTCAACCCCGGCACAGGCAGCAGAGCTTGCTCCCCTTGCCGACGCCGTTGTCGTGGGCAGCGCCTTTGTTCAAATGATTGAAGAGAACAGTGGACGGGATGACTTGGTGAGCAGGGTTGCGGACTTCGCCAGGGAGATCAAGCAGGCGATTTAAGTCGAACTGTCATTCTTTCAGTGCATATTTTTTAAGCTTGTATCTTAACATGCGTTCGCTCAGGCCGAGAATTTCGGCAGCTTTGGTTTGATGGTTGTCCGCCTTGGCCATGGCGGAGGTGATCATTTTGCGTTCCAGGTCATCAAGGGCTTGCCGCAGGACGCCGCCTTCCGTTTTCATGGCCGCATACTCACTTAGATCCGTATCGCGAAAGGGAAGGTCTTCCAGAGCGATTAAATCATCGCGGGCGATAACCACGGCCCTCTCCAGGATGTTTTCCAGCTCCCGGACATTTCCCGGATAATCGTATTTCAACAGCATATCCTGGGCTTCGCTCGTCAGTCCTTCCATCCGCTTGTTGTTCGCCTGAGCATATTTCCGCAGGAAATGCTCAATCAACAGCGGGATATCTTCTTTTCTTTTCCGGAGCGGCGGCAGGGACATGACCACCACGTTCAACCGGTAGAAGAGGTCTTCGCGAAAAAACCCCTCCTTTACCCGTGTCGCCAGATCGCGATTTGTGGCGCTGATGATTCTCACATCGGCGGTGATGCTGAGATTGCCTCCCAGACGCTGGAACTCGCGTTCCTGAAGGAAACGGAGGAGCTTGATCTGCACGGCCTGCGTGACTTCGCCGATCTCATCGAGAAAAAGGGTGCCTCCGTCGGCCTCTTCAAATCTGCCGATACGCCGCAGCGCCGCACCGGTAAAGGCCCCTTTTTCATGGCCAAAAAGTTCACTCTCCAGCAGTGTTTCCGGCAGCGCTCCACAATTGATCGCCACAAAAGGCTTTTGCGATCGCCCGCCCGACTGATGGATCAGGCGCGCCAGGAGCTCCTTGCCGGTGCCGCTTTCACCCTGGAGAAGCACGGTGGCGCGACTGCTGGCAACCCTCCCGGCCATGTTGATGAGCTCTCTCATAGAGGCGCTGCGATAAATGATTTTATCGGAAGTGATGCCTTTTCCCTGCAATTCTCGACGCATGAGTTCATTTTCCCGGATCAAGGTGCGGCGCTCGGCAACGTGCTCAATCAGCAGCAGCAATTCGTCAAATTCGATGGGCTTGGTGATGTAATCGATAGCTCCGGCTTTCATGGCTTCCACGGCAGTTTCGATGGTGCCGTAGGCTGTGATAATAACGACATCAATTTCCGGGTTGATGGCTTTAATGCTTTTTAGCACCGCCATGCCGTCCATGCCCGGCATTTTGTAATCCAGCAGAATCAAATCAAAATGTCCGGCCTGCACTGCTGCGATGCCAAGTTCGCCACTTTCCGCTTCCTGACAATTGTGCCCTTCCCTTGCAAGAAAATCCTTCAACATCTCTCGCTGGGACTGACCATCTTCAATTACCAGGATCTGTAATTTCTTCATCAGGAAACCTCCCCGGTTTTGGCAACGCTACGGACGGCGCCCTCTGCCGATCTCTTCTTAATTGGCAGCCTTATCTCAAAATCACTCCCGACGTTGGGAGTGCTGGATATGCGTATTTCCCCGCCATGTCCCCGGATAATCTCATGCGCCAGGGCTAAACCAAGCCCCACTCCCTTCTCCTTGGTTGTGTACTCGGGGTTGAATATCCGCTCTATTTCCGCTGCCGTCATGCCGCAGCCGGTGTCCGAGACGGTAATCGAGATAAAGTCCCTATCCCGCTGGTGCATGGTAATCTCGATCTCGCCGGCTCCCTTGATGGATTCCATGGCATTCTTGACAAAATTGAGCAGAGCCTGCTGGAGCTTGTCCATATCCATAGGGAGAGTTTGCTGGTTGGCAAAACCCCTGGTTCTTATTGAAATTTCTTTTGAACGGGCCTCTTCCTGGGTGAGATTGACGATCTTTTGCAGTACTTCCGTTACTGGATAATTATGCAGTTCCAGGCGGCGTCTGCTTTTCGAAAAGGAGAGAAACTCCTCAACGATGCCGTTGAGGCGCCGTATCTCATCGCGAATAACACCGCAGAGCATCTGAAATTCGCGGTTGTATTCTTCAGCTGCGGGGGAAAAGTCGCGTTTAAGCCGTTGGCTGGCCATGCTGATGGCGTTTAACGGATTCCTGATTTCATGGGCGACACCTGCCGCCAGTTGGCCTAAAGAGGATAATCTTTCCGCCTTTTCCAAACTTCTCTCAATCTCTACAATCCGAGCCATATGTCGATTGTGATTGTGATATAACGTCCACATGGAAAAAATGGTGATGAGCATGACAAAGATCAGAAAAGACAGGAGCTGCCGCTTATTATCCCTCAATATGCGGTCGGTGCTTTCTTTATCCATACCGATACGGACAATGCCGACGATTTTTCCGTTGATATAAAAGGGGATGGCCATATCTATGACATTCCTGTTGAGATAGCGTACCGAGCGGCTGGCCAGCTTCACGGAACCCCGCAACAACTCGATAAAGGGCATCTCTGTCACGTGCCAACGTTCGGGCACATAACCGGAATAACCCAGGGGCATGCCTTGCACGTTGGTAATAGTTATGTAAACAAGGCCTTGTCTTTGACCTTCCCCCAGTTTTTCGATTGCCTTTTCTACGGAGACTTTAAGGCCCCAGTACAATAGGCCCCCTCTGTCCAAAGCGATGATCACCGTGCCGCTGCCGTCCTTGCGCTGGAGGGCAATATAGCCGATCTTTTTTAATTGCGCCAACCGTAAGAGCCGCTCAATGGTAAGCGGCGATTGGCTCTCATTTTCCCCTGCGAAGAGGTAAGCGGCTGGCAGGCGGCGATTCTGAAAAACTACCTTGCCATGCTTGTCCATCAAAGCCACCAGCCACAGCCCTTTATCTTGGGCAAATTTCTTGATGGCCTCCTCATTCAGATTAGCTACCAACCACTTTTTGTCAACTTCCTGTCCCAACTCCGCCAGCGCACTGGTTAGCCATGATTTGGGGTACAGGGGCTGTTCCTGCGGCAGTGAGTAGGGTCTTTCCGGCTGCTGCTGCCCTGCCTGAACGAGCAAGTTAAGGTTTTCCTGACTGAGTCTCTGGAGTACCTCAGTGATTGCCCGGCCCTGGTTTTCCAGTAAAGTAACGAGACTTCGTTCTATCCTCTGGAGATAGAGTAGTCCCATGATAATGAACATACTGATGAATAGGGCACAGGCTGCTCCAATGGCCAGGGGTGGCAGGTCGAGTCGCTTGTCGTAGGCGATTTGGCTGCGCCAAAGGGTTGTTTTAGCTTTCATCTTGCAAACCTGATTTCGACAATATTGTCGATCTAAGCGTAATTTGTGATTAAAAACTAATGTACTTAAAATATATGGTTAAATTTGCAATATTTCCTGCGCCGGGCGACATTTCTTGCCGTAGATCGGTTCCCTGGGGGATCTTGTAAATGTTAGAAACTAAAATCGTGACAACCTCAGAATGGCTATCTGCCCCCTGTCACTTTCGCGGAAGTCTGAGTCCAGAGCAATTGGTAATCATTGGATTTCCGCCTCTGTGGGAATGATAAAACAGCCTCAAATTTGGCCGTGCGCCGATGAAGAAAAGAGGTAAAGTGGGGTCTTGTCCGCTTATTATTGGAAGCTTGGCATATAATATGCAGAACAATGGACAAGGCGGTAAACAGTTTTCCTCCGGCTAGACAATAGCCAACGCCCAAACGAGAGGGTGCAACCCTTCACTCTTCTCTTCCTCGAGCCGGGAGGCCACCATGGCCTTCCGGCTCCTCCTTTTTAATCTTACCTTTATTTGTGGTCCTTATCTTTTCCCAATACAGCATTCGTTCTTTGATAGTTTTTTCATATCCTCGCTCGGTGGGATGATAATATTTATTCCTGGTTAAGTCGTCAGGCAGATATTCCTGCGGTACGTAGGCGTCGGCAAAGTCGTGGGCGTATTGATAGCCACGTCCATAGTCGAGCTCGCGCATTAAGCGGGTGGGAGCATTCCTGATGTGCAACGGGACCGGCAGGGCGCCGGTTTTCCGAATGGTTTCTTTGATCCGGCCTTCCGCGGCATAGAGGGCGTTGCTTTTGGGCGCCGTGGCGAGATAAAGCGCCGCTTGGACTATTGCCAACTCGCCCTCCGGGCTGCCGAGAAATTGAAAAGCCTGCAGGGCCGCAAGGGCGATGGATAGTGCCCGGGGATCGGCGTTCCCCACATCTTCCGAGGCAAATCTGACCATGCGGCGGATGATGTACAGAGGATCTTCGCCGGCCATCAGCATGCGTTCCAGCCAGTAGAGAGAAGCATCCGGGTCACTGCCCCGCATGCTTTTATGAAAAGCGGAGATGATGTTATAGTGCTCTTCGCCCGTTTTGTCATAGAGCAGTGCCTTTTTTTGAATTGCCTCCTCCACGACCGCCAGGGTAATTATTCGCTTTGCCTTGTCTTGCGAGCCAAGGAGCGATGCGGCCGCCTCCAGACTGTTGAGGGCGGTGCGGGCATCTCCGCCTGCGGCCCAAATGAGATGGCTGAGGGCCGCATCTTCCAGGGAAAGCGCCATCATACCCAGTCCCCGGTCCTTATCCGTCAAGGCATTTTGGATGATGGTGGCTGTTTCCGCTGTGGAAAAAGGTTTCAGCAAGACGACGCGCATTCGGGACAAGAGGGGGGCGATGACCTCAAAGGAGGGGTTTTCCGTGGTGGCGCCGATCAACGTGATCAGGCCGCTTTCCACATGGGGAAGAAAGGCGTCCTGCTGGGATTTACTGAAGCGATGGATTTCATCTACGAAGAGAATAGTATTTTTTTGGCGCTGTTGCCGAAGAATTTTTGCTTCTTCCACAACCGCCCGGATTTCCTTGACACCGGAAAGAACGGCGGAAAAACTGGTGAAATGCGCCTTCATTTCCTTGGCGAGCAGAGCGGCTAAGGTAGTTTTCCCGGAACCGGGCGGCCCCCAGAAAATCAGGGAAATAAGGCTGCCTTCGGCAATTAAGCCATGCAGCAGGCAGCCCGGTTCCAAAAGATGCCTCTGCCCCACATAATCAGCCAAAGTTTCCGGTCTCATACGGTCGGCGAGGGGGCGGTAGGGCGACAAATTATTCTGCTGTGCGAAAATTTCCATATGCCAGTCTTTAAAGGGGGATGCCGTATTCTTGCCAGCGGGCGTTGACGCGTTCTACAATCTCGTGAGTATTAACCAGATCGTCCGGCCAGGGACGGAAGTGACCGTCGAGCTCCGTTTTTTTTGTTGCATCCACCAGGGCAACATTTTTTCTGATGGTGATATCACGCTGCGGATCGACGTTGTTGAAGGCCTTCCAGGCAAGGAGGGATAAATCCTCCAGATCAATTTCAGCGTCATAAAAAAAGATAATTCCCAAAGAGAGCGCTTCGGCGTCAAGCAAAAGGTCGCGAAAATAAATACCGCGCTTTTGTTCAGTCTTACTCACCTTCACCATAAGCAAGGGCAGGGGGGTATCATCGAACAGCACACGGCAATCTGCAATGTTGCTATCCAGTGCTTTAACTATATTTACTGGTAGCGTTGGATTGTTCCCACTTAATGATGGGACAGACTGGCGACGGGGAGGTTCGCCGCCGAGGCGTGCAGTGGCGTCAATGCCCAGTTTACCGCCAAAAAAGGCGCCAGGCGCCGCATGGTCCAAAGCATCTAAAATGCCATCAGTGAGGAAAATATCACTGGTCAAATCTATCTGAGAAAGGATTGACTTAATGAGCGCTGCGCCCTGGCCAAGCGGGCTGTCTGCATCGACAACCACAATCGTCTTGCAGAAGCTCATCTGGCCGGATCCCCAGAGCCCCTGCATTACTTTGCGGGCCTGTCCGGGGTATTCCTTCTTTATGGACACCACCACAATATTATGAAAAACTCCCTCCCAGGGGAGCCAGTAGTCGGCAATCTCCGGTTGGATGGTGCGGATGAGCGGCAGAAAGATGCGTTCCGTGGCCAAGGCCAGATAGCAGTCCTCCATCGGCGGCCGTCCGACGATGGAGGCGCTGTAGAGGGGTCGCTTACGATGAGTGATCGCAGTTACATGAAAGACGGGATAATCGTCGGCAAGCGAGTAATAACCGGTATGATCGCCGAAAGGTCCCTCGAGGCGCCTTTCCGCCGGATCCACATAACCTTCAAGGATGATTTCCGCCTCGGCGGGGATTTCCATATCTACCGTTATCGCCCTTGTCAATTTGACGGGCTTTTGGCGGATGAAACCGGCCAGGAGGAGTTCATCTATGCCCGGCGGCAGAGGCGCCGTGGCAGCGTATGTAATCGCCGGGTCGGTGCCGATGGCCACGGCCACTTCCATCCTTTTGCCGGCACGTTCGTATTCCCGGAAAAAGTGTGCGCCATCCTTATGCACATGCCAGTGCATGCCCGTCGTGTTCCGATCGAATACCTGCATGCGATACATCCCGGCGTTTCTTTTACCGGAAACCAGGCTTTTGGTGAAGACCACCGGCAAGGTAATGAAGGGGCCGCCGTCATCAGGCCAGCATTTAAGAATGGGAAATTCCCCCAGGTCAATATCATCACCGCGCCGGATGACCTCCTGGCAGGGGGCAGGGTTCATAAAGACGACTTTGGGAAAAAAACGGGCTATGCTGAAAGCCCGCCGCAAAAGAGCCAGTTTGTCCCGGAGATTTTTCGGTACGTTGGGCGTCAGAATGTCTTGCAGCCGCTTCCTCAAATCTTCCAGATCAGGCGTTCCCAAGGCAAGCGCGATGCGTCGGGGGCTGCCAAAGGCATTTATCAAAAGGGGGAAGGGCGATCCTTCGACTTTCTCGAACAGCAGGGCTTTGCCCCCACCCCTGCTTTTGGAAACCCGGTCCGTAATCTCGGTAATTTCCAGATGAGAGGAAACGGGGGCATGAATGCGGATCAGCTCATTTTCCGCCTCCAGGGCCTGGACAAATTCCGTTAGATTTTCGTAATTTATCGTCATGATTTGAAGGTAAGGAGGATTTTATCCTTCTCCTTTCGTATTGCCGCCGACCGGGGCAGCAGAGGAAATTTCCCAGGGGGATCGGATAATCTAAAAAAGATTCGGCAGAATATCAATCTATTTTTCGACAGGTTTAGTGATAATGGTCCAGTATGATCTTCTTCTCTCCGGCTTGCAAACCAAGTGTCCAGACCCACAAACCAGGTTTTTCCTCAACAGGCGCAGGCGCCGGTTGGGACACGTTACCGGCAGCCGCGTAAATCGATGTTTCGATGCGCATTTTAATAGGGAAGGGTTGATTATTTTGCGCCTCCCAGCGCCACAGCCTTTCGTTTTTTTCGGGGGATGAAGAGCGGACAAGGGACACCAGGGGATCTTGACCGATAATGATACTTTCCTGCTGCCCCGAGAAGACAAACTCCCCCCTGTGCAAAAAACTGCCATTACGGAAAAAGACGGCCTCTCCGCGCGGAATTTCCCTGGTCACAGATAAACGGACTTGGGCTTGCAGATAGACTGGGGAATCATTATCGGGACGTGCCAGGTAGTCGAAAGCGGCTGGCCAGTTTTCTTCCTGCAAGATGATTTTTTTTCGTAACCCCGAAGGGAGGGTCGTTTTTACCACTTGCTGCAGGGGAAAACCTCCGGATAAAGCCGACGGCGAAGGCGCCCCTGCGTCATTGCTTTTTCCAGTTGCCAAAGACGGCAGCGGCTTTTTCTTTCCTGGGGATTTGCTTCTTTTCGGGTGTGTGGCGGTATCGGGATCAACGAACGGGGAGGGCGGGGTAAGGGACATAGAAGGAGAAACGGAAGGTAGGGGTGTCGCGGTCAGCCGCAGGTCAACATCCTGCCATATAACGCCCGAGTTTTGCCACACTTCCGCTTCCCAGTTAAACTTGATTTTATTTTCCGGGATGACGGCGTCAAGCCGATAGACGGGGCGCCAGCCGCAGCCGGATAAAGTATAGCTGTAAGAAAGCAGAACTTCCAGCGGCGCCGCGGTTCCGGAAACGGTTATTGTTCCTTCCCAGAGAGCTTGGGCGGCGCTGTCGGAGGCGTTTACTTCTTCCTCAAGCTGTTTGATTCTCCTGTTTAAAATGGTTATTTCCTCAGATATACTCAGCTTTTGCAGAAAGGCCTTCTTCGTGTTGCGGCCGATGTTGGTGGCTATCAGCGCTGCCTCGGCAGGCGTCTTCGCCTTGGCTTTTGTTTGCTGCTGCCAGAACTGCAACTGGCTTTCAATTCCTTCAAGTTCCGCTAAAAGGCCATTTTTGGTTTCTTTAAGTTGATTGGTCGTGCGGCGGCGGGCCTTGAGGTCAGCGTCGTCCTCTTTGGGCAACCGGCGCCAGGCGATATCTTCAATTTTCACAAGATCATTACCCAGGGGGATGGCCTGGAAGGAAGCCGGATCAGCCTGCCCGGAAATGATGATAAGGCAATGTTGAAGTTGTTTTCCCGCTGGCTGGAAGCGTACTTTCGTCAATTCTGTAACGCGGGCGGCTTGTCGGTACAAGGTAATTTCCTGCGGCGCGGCCCCCAGGGGCGCAGCAGCAAAAGACAGCAATAGAATGCCAATGGAGAGTGATCTATACATTATTTCGTTCCATTTGCCTGTAAACTGAATTTAATGCGTCTGGCGATGTCTTTCACTTTGGCGATAACGGCGCCCTCATCGATAGTCAGCAGCTCTCTCTTTCGCATCACCACTTTGCCGTTTATGAGCACTGTATCCACATCGGCGCCGCCAACGGCATAGACGATATGCGAGTATTCGTTATAAAGGGGGGTGAGATGGGGCTTGTTCAAATCAATGATGATGATATCAGCTTTTTTGTCGGCTTCAAGTGAACCGGTTATGTTACCCAGCCCCAGAACCTGGGCGCCATCGCAGGCGGCCATACGGACTACCGTCCGGGCATCCATGACGGTGGGATCAAGGCTGCTTACTTTCTGGAGTTTGGCGGCGGTATCCATTTCCTGAAACATATCGAGATTGTTGTTGCTTGCGCAACCATCGGTGCCGAGCCCCACAGCAACACCGGTCCTCATCATGGCAGTTACGGGCGCGATGCCGGAGGCCAGTTTCATGTTGCTTTCCGGATTATGCACCACCCGGCAGCCGTGGTCCGCGAGCAGCCGCATATCTTCATCGTCCACGCAGACACAGTGGAAGGAGAGAAAGCGCTCTGTCAGATACCCAGTATCTTTCAGGAAATGCAACGCTTTTTTGCCATATTTGTGCTGCAATTGGCTGCGTTCCGCCTCGTTTTCCAAAAGGTGGAGGCCATAAATGATTTGGTACTCGTCGGCCAATTGCTTCGCTGCGGCAAGCACATTTGGTGAACAGGTATAGAGGGAGTGCGGTGCGATGAAAAAATTTATGAGCGGATCACCATCCCATTTATCGAGTAACTTACGCGCATAGGCCAGCGCCTCAGCCGGGGTCTGAGCATTCGGGGAAGGGAAATCGAATAATCCTTCTCCTAACAGACAGCGCACGCCGGCTTGCTTGGCCGCTTGAGCTGTTTCTTCCTCGAAGAGATACATGTCGCAGAAGGTCGTTGTGCCGGATTTAATCATCTCCGCGTTGGCCAGCAGGCTTCCCCAATATACGAGTTCCGGATCAACATTTCTTGACTCGGCGGGAAAGATGTAGTCGCCGAGCCAGTCCATAAGCTCCAGATCGTCGGCCATGCCGCGAAAACAGGACATTGCGGCATGGGTATGGCCATTTATCAAGCCGGGCATCACCAGGCAATCATTGGCCTCGATGATTTGACGGGCGACGAATTGCTTATCGATATCAGCGGCAGATCCGGTTTTTACGATACTGTCACCGTCAACAGCCAGCGCCCCGTCTTCAATGCGGAGATTATGCCTGTCCAGGGTAAGGATGACGCCCCCCGTGATGATCGTGTCAACTTCTCTCACGATGTTTCCTGGAGTGATTTAAGGGCCTTAACGATATTTACCCCGCCAACAAAGGTCTCCTTGCCCCTAGGTCCGATGATAACACAGCTGGGGGTGCTGGTGATTTTGTCTTCCTTGAGTCGGGCATCGAAACTACGAAAAACGGGCTTTACGTCAAAGGGTTTGAACTTGTAATTTTTTTTGCCAAGGAAGGCTTCCAGTAATCCGGGCTTATTGATATTTTGCCCGGCGGCCTCGAAGAGCGCCTGGCGCGCCTGCATGGCCTGCGAAAAAAGATGCTGACTTTCATTTAGGATATACAGGAAATAGCGTGCATAAAGGGATGTGTACTTGTGAACAGGTGTATCGATCAAAGTGAGCCTGATGGTATTTTTTTCCAGCAAATTAATGAGCTGTAACTCCATTTCCGCCTCAGCGGCGCGACATGGTCCACAGAAATAATCGGTGTAAAGGCGTACCTGGATCGGTCCGGAGCCAAAAGAAGTAATGCCGTTTTCCCCGGCGAAAGCAGGGGTGGTGGAACCATTAAAAGCAAGGAAGAAGAAGGCGAGTCCGACGAAGGCCGATGTGACCATAAGATATATTTTCTTACGTTCGAAGTTGATCGCGAACATGATCGCTAATATAAATCCGAAGGCGAGACAAAAGGGGCAATAAACACCAGCTTTTACCTGAAAACCGGCAAGAAAAGACTCGGCGCCGATCCCCAGGGAAAGGAGGACCAGCACGGTTGTTTTCTTATTAAGGTATAAAAAAAACAGGATGAGCGACATAAAAAATATACCCACATATTTGATATCTATACCCCCAATGTCACCTTTGAGGTAGCGGCAGGCTGTGTCGCAGAAAGTATAAAAACTCATGATGCCGATATTCATGCACGCCAGAAGACCGGTAAGCAAGCGTTTCTCCCTCACCAGTCTTTTTGTCTCCGCAAGTATCCGCGAGGTCTGGTTGTTGATCCTGCGCTTAAGGTTATTGGTCATGACCTTTAAGAAGTTCCCAGGCGCGTTCTTTCGTAAAGTTGATTATGCGCCCCCCGTGAATATCCAAAATGCCTTCTTTAGTCAACAAGGAAAACAGTTCCTCTATTTCGCCTGGGGTTTGAGTGGTAAGCACTGCTAATTCGGCGATAGGATTTCTTGTCTCCGCAAGCGGCCATTCCTTCAAAAAATAGAGTACGATAATCAGTTTTATCCAGGCGCGCGTGGCGCGTTGCAGGTCTTCGTTGGTATGTTTGATGCGGTGAGAAAATTCCTTTAGCATGTAAAGGGAAACAGCTTCACTTTCCCGCAATACGTTGCGGAAGATGAGGCCATCGATTACGGCAACGTGGCTATCCGTTATGGCGACGGCCGAAGCGGTGCGGGGGGCATCGATAAGGGCGGCCATTTCGCCCAGATATGCGCCTTTGCCGAGCATGGCAAGTTGTTTGGATACCTTGCCGGCCTTTTTTTCTACCCTTATTTGACCATCGAGGACATAGAACATTTCATTGCCCTCTTCGCCTTCCCGGAAGAGATAATCGCCGGGAGGATATAAGCGGCCAAATTTACGGTACAGGCGTTCTTCGGTCTGCAGTGCCTTGCTGTTGGGTGCGACAAAAGTTGCTTCCAGCAGGATCAGATCCCGCCTTTCATAAGAAGAGATAAGCTCGGCGCAAAAAAGCAGCATGATTGCCATGTAAAATACCCAGATAACAAGCATCACAACCGCTTCCATGGTGCCGAAGATAACATCGTAATGACTGAAGTTAATTGTGTACCAGGCGAATACGAATCTGGCTGCCTGCAGCAAGGTGGCAAATATTATCGCGCCTCCCAGAACGCCGCGGGTGGACAGGCGGATCTTTGGGATAATTTTGTATAAAAGGGCCACGAAGATAATCGTCAAGAGATAGGGGAGAAAATAGCGGCTGGCGGCGGCGTAGCTCCGCGAGATGATGATATTGTCAGTTATCAGGGCCTGCTTCTGAATAATTGCCGCTGCATAGCTTACCCCGACGCTGATGATGGCAACAAGCCAACCCAGGGGGATCATGGCGAAAGCCAGGAGTTTTGACTGAATCATGTTGCGGTGGTTTCTGGCGCGGAAGATCATATTCAATGAATTTTCCAGGGCGCTGAAGATCATGGCGGAAAGCCAGATAAGGCTGATGCTGCCGATGCCGCCGATGAGACGGTTTTTTTCCTTCAAGTTCACCAGATTATTCAGCAAGTCTTCAGAAAAAAAAGGATGAATGGTCCTGATGGTGGTGGCGATCTCATCTTGAATATGAGAACTGGAGCTAAAGATGTAACCGGCCGTCAAAAGCGTCAGCAGAAGAAGCGGGATAAGAGAAAAAATGGCATAGAAGGCGATGGCGGCGGCCTGGTTTACATCGCTGTTGCGGGTATAATTGAGGCAGGCGTCCCGGATTACGGCCCAAACCGAGGCTACGCCGAGCTGAATCTCTTGCCTCTTCGCCGGAGGAATGATTCTTTTGTTTCTATTTTTCATAATGTGTTAATTGTCCCGCGAAGTTATTAACATTTAGGACTGAGCGTGTCAAGAATTGTCGGCGCAGATACTCTTTTCTATCCTTGACTTTTCCGGCCGAAAGTCTTATCCGTAACTACAGGAGGATAGTTTTACCCTTATGGGGGCGTCACGGTTTCGACGGGGATAGTTGAAGCTGCAGCAGCGTACCGAGGTTCCTACAGGCCTCGTTAAACAGGTAGGAAAACATAATCGCAGATAATTACGATTACGCTTTAGCCGCTTAGTCGGCTAACGTTCTCCTGGGCTCGCCTGTCGGCTCAGATGGGGGCGTCATTCAGGCAGGATAACTGCTCCCTTTTGTCCGGCGGGGGAGGGGCGAAAAGATAACGGAATAGCGCCTGATCAATCCTGACTTTGGGAGTTTTCGGGGGCGAAAGCAAATCAAAGTCTACGTACGTAGAAACTTCAGTGGAATGTTTTCGGACGCGGGTTCGACTCCCGCCGCCTCCACCAATGCTACCTTGATTTTGTTGCTTTGGGAATCCCAGGCCAGATCATAAACGCACAAAAAACTTGACATTGCCGACGGCAATCGCAGGTTATCTGCCGTGCCCGATCAGGATGGCCGGAATGGTTCGCAAGATCAGTTTGATATCCAGCCACAAAGACCAGTGGTCAATATAGTTCATGTCCATATCCATCCACTGATTGAAGGTGATGTCGTTTCTTCCGGGCTGGACCTGCCAGAGACAGGTAATGCCGGGTTTCATGGAGAGGCGCCGGCGTTGCCATAGTTCGTATTTTTCCACCTCAGCAGGGGTAGGAGGCCTGGGGCCTACAATGCTCATTTCACCGCGGATCACATTGATGAACTGGGGGAGCTCATCCAAACCGAATTTTCTTATGAACTTGCCCACGTAGGGAATAATGCGGGGATCGTTTCTAATTTTGAATGCCGGGCCGTCGGCCTCATTCAATTCTATCAGGGTGTATTGCTGTTCTTCGGCGCCTATAGCCATGGAGCGAAACTTGAAGAGTGGGAATCTTCTGCCGTCCTGACCACTGCGAATCTGTTTATAAAAAATAGGACCGGGAGAAAATAATTTGATCAGGCAGGGAATAATCACGAACAGCGGCGAGGTGATGATGAGTGAGAAAATGGCCAAAACGTAATCCATAATGGATTTGATGGCCATGGCGTCCTGATTTTTCTGAATCCTGCTGATGATGAGCGCCGGTTCTGATAAAAACTGCTCAACCTTGACGGAGTGAAAGGCATGGATCGTCATGAATTTCCGAATATACCAATAGGGAATAATCCGGACGGTGATTCCAAAAGTGTTGATGAACGACAGGTACCACTCGGAATTCTTAATTTCATTTAACGGCATGGTGATCAAAACTTCATCGATGACCTGGTTAAACAAAATATCCCGAAGATCATCCAGTGTTCCAATCACTTTGACTCCGCAGGATACGGTTTTTCCGACATCCTCATGGTTCAATTCTATACAACCAACGATTTTAATAGTGCTTGCCTCTTGATTTTTGACCAATTGGATGAGTTCTTGAGCGGCGGTCCGGCTTCCCAGGATGAGGATATAGCGGTGGAAATAGCCATTGCTGTGTTTTAAAGTAATAAACCGATACGTCAGCCAGCGGGCAAGATTAAGAACGATCAGATCCATAACATAAAACAGAAAGATCAGCAGGCGGCTGATATCGGTGATTTTAAAGATATACATGCCCACCACCAAAACAACGATACTGGTGGTGACCCCTTTAAATATCTCCATTACCAAGGGGAACGTCATTTTCGTGCCGTAGCGATAGTCGGTGTTGAAAAGATCCAGGGTTATGTACCAGATGATGGTGATCATCAGCAGCAAAAGGTAATAGTTGGGCGTAGCGGCCAGCCCTTCAAAAGGACCTGCCAGCCAACTTTGTTTAGCGGCGAGTACAGCAACAAACACCATTACTGTGAGGAAAACGTCCAGCGCCAATTCAATTCGTTTTACCATCTATCTATCCGTCCTTACCCACCATTGGTTGATTTTCAATGGCCCAGGCTCTCTTGATACAGGTGGTCATGCTCGTCGCAAGCGGCACTCCAACTAAACTGACGACGAGCCATCGCTATGGCTTTTTGCTTAAAAAAGTCAAGCTGATTTTCATCCATTGCTTCAACGTCATCCATACATCTTGCTATTGCCTCTATATCTCCTATCGGAAACAGCAGCGCCGGAAGTGTTTCCGTCAGTTCCCGGTGCGGAGGGATGTCGCTTGTAGCACATATTTTTCCATATGACAATGCTTCCAGAAGGGCGATTGGAAGCCCTTCCAGTTCCGATGCGGTAAAAAAAGCGAGGGTGTTGGAGAACAGTTCTTCCAGAAGAGTTCCGAACTGATAGCCGGTAAATATTATGGAAGGACTTTGCCGTGCCAATTCCAGTAAATCTTTTATATATTGTCCGGCAGCGGTGTTATCTCCCACAATAACCAGCGGGTACCGCCTTGGTTTCAGCAAATAAGCTTTTATGATATCCTCCACGCGTTTTTCCGGCACGATGCGACCAACGCAGAGAAAATACTGTTGGGCCGCAAGGTTCCATTGCTTGATCAGGTTTGGTTCACGCGGGGGGAGGGGGGTGATTCCATTCGGAATATAGAGCGTTTTTATCCCATGTTCAGCGCTAAAATATCTCTGTAACTCGCGGGAAACCACGATCCGATACTGGGCAAAGAAGGTGGCGCTAAGCTCTCCCAGGTAGATCAGTTTTGATGCCCACCAGGGCCATTTCTTACGTTGCCAATCGAGTCCATGGCAGGTAAAAAAAACCTTCATCCGGGGCCTGAAAACACGGGGTAGCCAACCAAAAAAACAGGGGCCAATCCCATGAATATGTACGATATCAGGATTTGTGTAAATAATGTGAATAACAGATAGCAATGTGTGTATCAACGCGTCGGTATATTTCAGGTTCAGGGTTGGCAGGCGTTTTACTTTCAGCCCTTTGTAGGTGGTGACGCCTTTGGGAACATAGTAGTTGCGGGCATAAATGGTAATGTCATATCCCTTTTCCGCAAGGCGTGCATAGAGGTTTTCACAATGATGTTCAATACCGCCCCAGGTAGCGGGGAGGCCCCTTAGACCGGTTACGGCAATTTTTATAATTGAAGGCAACAGACCACCCTAACCTCTATCACCCCATCAGTCTGTAAAGTTTCTGAGGTACGGGAAACCTGCGATCGTTCAAAATGGCCCCTATGGAAGTTATGCCAAATTTTTGAAGCTTGTCCGTGGCCATTTTACAGACTTCCTGCCGTGAATATCCATATCGACATACCAGCAATGTCATGTCAGCCAGCCTCGCTAGTTCAATCATGACGGCGCTGCCGGTTACGGGCTGTCCGTCGATAATAGTCATATCGAAATTACTTCGGCAATATTCAATAAGGATTTCTGCCGGTTCACGTGTGAGCATGTTACCCCCGATATTTTTCGCAATTTTACCGGCTCCGGAGGGCAGTAGATAGAGCCCCGGATACTCGCTTTGAAGAATGAGCGATGAAAGCTTTCTGTTTTCTGAGATAAAGGAGTAAAGCCCCGGAAGATTTCGCATTATCGGGATAGCTGCATGGTTGAGATTCGTATCTACATAAATTACCTTCATGTTGTATTCTTTAGACAAATACATAGCCAGGTGAAAGGATATGAAGGTACTTCCTTCACCGTGAGCGGATCCGCATATGAGCAGTGAATTGACGTTTTGTTTTGTTTCAATCATTATGTTTGCCCACATATCGGAGAGCTGATTACGCATTTTGGCAAGCACCGCAGGGTAGGACGTGGTGAGCCTACCCGGTTGGCGAGGAAGGAAGCGGGAGCTCACCGTTTCTGAGGGGGGAGCCTGTGGCTTTGTTGTCGAAGGGGCAGGGATGGGTGGACTCACTTGCTTAGGCAGAGAAGTGTTGATGGGTGAACTTACCTTTTCAGGCTTAGAAGCGTTGATGGGCGGACATATCGGTTTAGGCTTAGAAGCGTTGATGGGTGGATTTACCTGTTTAGGCTTAGAAGCAGGGACGCGCTGATTCGCTGATTGCGGCCTGCCGGTCCCATAGTACATTTCTTCAAATGACACAGAGGTTGCTGGTTGCGGTTCGTGGTTTACCGAATCAGTCTCAATCGGAGGTTCCCGATGCTTAGGAAGGGGAACCTCCTTGTTTAGTTCGCTATGCTTAGAGTATACATCTTCCCATATGCTCATATGATGCTCCTTAGCTTGGTCAGCACGTTAAAAACAAAAGCAGGTTACCATGACCTCGATAAAGGTACTGTGTTTGCAGCTGACCAACGCTTGTCTATCTTTTTACAACCTGGGTCTTGAGCCCATTTCTCTGAAGTCGCTCCTGAAGAGACTCTGCCTCGGTCTTACCTTCATAAGCGCCTAAATACAACTGAAAACGGTTTCTGCCCTTTTGAATAGCATAAGGGAAGTAGCCGGATTTTTTTAATTTGTCAAACACACCGAGAATCTCGGAATCGTTAGAATAATCGCCAACCAGACAGGCAAATTCAGTTTTCTGGACAACGGCGTTGGCAAGCTTGTAGTTAGTCTTTATTTTCACTGCTTCTTCTTCATTTGCATAAAAGCCAATATAGATCCGCCACAAGGAGCCCATATCCCCTAAGTCAACTTTGACCAGGTAGGGGGTGAGGCCGATTTTTCTAATTTCAGCAAGCTCCTTGAAAGCCAGTTCTTCCCGCTGGTAGCTTGATGAACGGAGCGAAAACGGAAAAAATGCCGTGGGCTCACTGTTTTCTACGGGAAAATCTGCCTTTGGGGCGGCGGAAGGCTCCCTTTCGACTGGCCAAGAAGCATTCGTATCCGTTGGAAGGGATGAAGATGTTTTTTCAGGCGCCGATTTGTTGGCAATTTCTTCACGCAGGGCTGGAATTTCCGACCCCGTTACATTGGTTTGTACCGGAAATTTGGGCGACAGTGTCAGTGAGCCGGGCGAACTAATATTTAGTCCTTTATCATAATTAATAAAAAACTTAGCCAAAAGGGCACCGAAGAGTATGAGCAGGATAGCGGCCGCAGACATCCAGAGTATATTTATTAAAGTACGTTTTTTTATTAAAACCGCTCCTTGGGGAGGGGGAACTGCTTTTTCATATTCGTCAACATTCGCAAATGTTGGCGGGGAAGGAGGAACTGCTTTTTCATACTCGTCAACATTTGCAAATGTCGTCGGGGAAGGAGGAACTGCTTTTTCATACTCGTCAGCATTTGCGGATGTCGAATGTTCCGATCCTTGTTCATTAAGGTCTGCGTTTATGATCTCTTCTGAACAATCAACTGCTGGTTCTTCAAGTTCGGGGGGGGGATCGCCACTGTTAATTATCTCCAATTCAGCTTCCGATAAAGTCCCATGTACCAGGTTTTCAGCGTTGTCCACAGTCGCAGGAGTGATTGTGGCCAAGTGATTTGATGCGCCAATCAGCATACAGGTATCGCAGATGTTGTTGATCAGGCGTGGAATACCCCCGCTGTATTGAAATATTTTTTGAATCGTTTCATCTGGAAAAGCAGGAATGCCGGTTGCGCCCGCTTTCAATAAACGGAAATAAATGTAATTTTTGGTATCCTCAAAACTGAACGCCGCCAAGTGATATCGTCTTTTGATGCGTTGGTTGAGTGAACTTAAGGCCGCAGACCTCATATCCTGCAAAAATGATGGGTGACCGACAAAAACCATAATAATAGGGAAAAACTCGTTATGGCTGAATGTAGATAAAAACTTCAACTTGGTCAGTATAGTTTTATCCAGTTCATGGGCATCATCAATGACCAGATAGAAACGGCGATGTTTGATATCAGCCCTGAAACGGTCATAAATCATCTCCTGAAGAATCTCTTCATCCTCAGGAATCGGAGTGATTCCCATGTTTGAGGCCATGCGCCTCAATATCCCTCCAAATCCTTCATTAGTGGTCGGGATATATTCAACCCAAGGCGTACCTTTTTCCTTCAGCACCTTCATCAGTCTAAGACACAGCAGAGTTTTCCCCATACCGTATTCCCCGGTTAAGACCAGGAATGGTTCATGGGTATCGATGCCGAAGAGTAGGTAATACCAGGCATCCTTATGCGTATCGGAGATAAAGAAAGTACTGGTGTTGGGATGGGTGCTGAAAGGTTCGGATTGCAAATGATAATAATCTTTATACATGGCTATTTACCATCCTCAAGGGTGACCGGGAAATCCTTGTTGGCGACGGAGAGAGCAAGGCCGATTCCACGGATCTGGTATACAGGCCTGCAGCCAGACCTGCAAACAAAAAAGGGACAGCGTTGGTAAAAATACTTGACGAGGGCTCCACAAACAGGTTATTATTCAGGTAAACACACCAGATAGCCAAGATAGTAACCCGCAGATTGTCTCCCATGATTCCTGTAGCAGGTAGTTTTCCGGCCAATTGCTTCAGTTGCCGTATAATCAGGATAATCAAGGTCAGATAGGGTAGTACGCCCACAATGCCAAGCTCCGCAGTCATACCCACTAAATGACTGTGTTGAATTGTCGCTTCTGCGCCTACCTCAATACCAGTAATCGGCCCCTTATACGAACTCATCGTTGCAGGCGTGAACTGTGCCAATCCGACCCCCATTAGGGGGTCTTCTCTAATCATGAAAAAAGATCTTCTAAGCAATGCCAAGCGGATTTCCACTTCTTCGACTTGAGCTACGCCGCCTTCACGTCTTTCCTTGGACAACAAACGGGGAGAGTTGATGATTCCAAAAATCAGAACGACAGCAAGGGGCAGTGAAATCAGTTTCCATTTTGAGAAAGGTGTCTTGTACCATCCCAGGAAAATAAACAGCGTAATTAACATACCCAGATAGACGGAGCGGGTCAGAGTAAAAAAAACAGCCGGGAAAAAAAGCAACAGCGCCGCCTGATGAAAGACTTTGGCAAAACCTGTTTTGCTTTGCAGGAGATGCAGTCCACTGATAAATCCGATCAGAATCCCGACCCCATCGAAAGCCGCATTAAGAAAAGGCCCCCTGGCGCGGTCTATGTGTATCCCTATTTCAAAGTCATTGATATAGCGGGGAAAAACAAGCTGTCGAAGATTTGTATGTTCGAAAAAGGCCGTAATCGACAGGTATATACCAAAATAAAACAGCGTATTAAGGATGAGCGTCACATCCCTTTCGCTGATGATATAATTCTTAGCAAAAACAAACACGAAAAAAGGAAAAAGATAAGCAGAGATAAATACAAACCAGGGGGATATGAAGCGCTGCGTAACAGGGACAAAGCCGTGTTGAATCATCGAAAAAACACAGACCAGGGAAAAAGAAAGCATGGCGATCTCGATGGTGGTGTTGGTTTGGAAACGAACATTTCCCTTCAGCAAGCCTGCCGCCAGGAAGAGAAGCATCATTGAAAAAAGCAGCCGTTCGATGGTAAGATCGAAAAGACCGAGCTTAAAAACAAAATAAGCGGAACCGAATACTGCGCTGGCAATGATCCATGCTGCCAGAAGGATTGCCGGCAGGCTTGGCAGATTGCCTGTTTGTTTATACCCGCCCACCAACCACAGAAGTATGGCTACCAGAGCGATGATTACAAGTACAACTTGAATGTACACGGAGGCCGCCTTTTCATTACAGCATTACAAGTTCTGCATTGACCCCAATACCGGAACTTTTAACTGCGTTTCTATTTCATAAATGGTCTTAAAACGGTGATCAAAATGATCAACCGTTAAAGCGGTGGCAATTCCCAGAAAAATTCCGGAGATTAGCCCGCCTACTACCAGCATAATGCGGTTAGGCTTATACGGGCTGACCGGAACAGCAGGCTTATCTATCAAGGTTAGAAACTGTTTGTCCTGAGTCAGGGACTGTGCCATTCTGGCCTGCTCCATCTGAGCTTGCGTACGGGTATAAGCTTCTTTGGCGATGTTAAATTGCTGCAACAGGTTCTGATAGGTTGCCTTCTCCTGAGCTATGGTCTGAATCCGCTCTTGCAAACCTCGGATAATCTTTTCGAGTTGCCCTATTCTGGCTCTAATGCTTTGCGCAGTTATTTTTTGTGCGGTTATGGATCTTTTCAGCTCATTTTTCAGGGAGTCCACACTAAGGTTCAGCTCTTGCTCGACCTGTTTCATAGGCTCAAAATTTTCCTTAAACTGTGGTTTCATTTCGTTCAACTGAATCTGTAGCTGGGCCACCTTGCTTTTAAAAACAGAAATCGAACGACCGGCTACTTCCATTTCCGGCATAACTATCGGAATTCCCTTCTTCTTGAGTTCCCCCTCAATAGAGCCGATGGAAACCTGAAGACCTGCCAACTCGGTTTGAAGCGCATGGTAACTGCCAATAAACTGAGTTAACAGCGCGTTGGGGCCAACTTCCGCGTTTCCTTTATTTTCCCCCAGATTCAGGATTTCCAGCAGAGCTAATGCTTGCTTGGTTTCAAAGTCGCGGACTTTGCTTTCTTTTTCCTCCATGTCTTTCTGTAGTTTCCGAGTTTGCTCCTGAAAAAAAGTATGCGAGAAATCGCTCTTGCCCTGAGATATTTCCCGGTATGTGGCCAGATAGTTATCAGTGACGGATTGCGCAACTTTGGCAGCAAATGCCGGACTGTGATCGGAAAATTCAACAATAAACACACTGGAGCTTTCAGCAGACTCTCCCCCTGGAGGTACAACATCCAAATTCGCCAGAAGATCATTGATTTTTGCGCTGATTGCCGACTGCCGGTTGGTGCCGGGATATATTTCATTAACAACCTTGGTCAGCACCCGGTTGGATGTAATCAGCTCTTTCTGATCTTGAAGAAAGCGGCGTACCCTGTTTCGGTAATCAGCGGAACTTTCCTGCTGCAGGGGATCAAGGCTTTGCGGAATAACCAGGGAAAATTTAGCTGTTGAACGGTAAATGGAAGGAAGCGTCACGGCAAAGACAGCCGACAAAATGAAAACCGTCAGGAAAACTACAACGATTAACCGAGAGCGATAAAAGAGGATAAAAACAAACTCTCGAAGTATATTTTGCATAAAAAATGGCCTTATCTGGGTCCCTGATTCAAGTCGTAACCTGCACTCAAGCCGGTGGTAAAGGGCAGTACGGCCCAAATACCTCTGGTGAAGATTTTCTCGTAGGTATCATTTCGCTCATCAAGCCGGGTTTTAGGAACATATATAATGTCCCCCGGTTTCAATTTGATATTGGTCAGTGAAAGGCCGGTTGTTAAAGCTTTTTTGATATTTACTTTGAAGGAAATCGGTCTTTCCAGGCCTTCATTGCGGAAAACGGCGATTTCTTCCAACTCTCCACTTTTTTTGAAGCCACCGGCAAGCGTCAGCGCATTCATAACATTGGGCACGGAGGCAATGTCGTAAGCTCCTGGTCTCTCCACTTCACCAAGAACGTAGAGTTTGGGATGATGAATTTCCAGGAGAATAAGGGTGCAATTGAGGTTGCGAACCTGTTTGGCATACATTTCGTTGATTATCTTTTCCGCCTGGGCCGCTGTTAACCCCTGTACTTGCATGGCGCCGATCACCGGGAAGGAAATGCGGCCGTCCGGAGCAATTGGGGCGATCTTGCTTTGCCCCCTGGCGGCCGTGGTGATGGCTTTTTTCAACTCGTCGATTTTAACATTAAATGCTTCCAATGCAACGACAACATTTGGTTTTGTAAGATATTTTTGGTATTGCCGATCCAATTCCGCTGCCAATTCCATGGGGGTCTTGGATTCTGCTGCCAGATCACCAAGAAGCGGCACCGTAATTTTCCCATCCGATCGAACCAGAACCGATGTGCTAAATTGTGGATAAAAGGGGAGGTGGATGCTGACCCTGTCTTGGACTTCGATACGATAATCATCCTCGGTTTTTTCGTACTTGAGGTGGTAAACAATCTCCAGCACATCCCCTGGCCCCATTCTGTATTCGGGAACATACGGGACGGCGATATTATCAATCACCTGATAATCGGGATTTAACGCGGCCTTTTCCGAAGTGACGGTTAACTGCGTCTCCAATGTTTTCAGCCTTTTGACATCCTCGGCAGTATTTATGTCGGCGTCGAACTGGGAAGGAAGATCCGGAGAATGCACGCAGGATGTAAAATATACCAGCGAAATCATGATTAACACGACAGGCTTGTAATGCTTAATAAATTGTTGCGCGACAAACAACGCCATTGCTTTTCCCCTAACATGGAACCACAGATTTTATCCAGTGCCAATATTCCCTAGCTACATCGAAAAAAACTAATCGTTGTCGGCACGTGGAAAAATATATTCAAAGTCATAGGGCTTTTCCCCAGGCTTCTTTACGGCGTTTAAGCCATTTAATATTTTTCTCTTCGTCACTGCCGTTGGATCATTCAACAACCGCTCGGTTTGGCTAATGACTTTGGTGCATATTCTGGACAAGCGTGCCAATTCGGTTATCGTAAGCCCTTCGGCAATGCGCCGCTCCTTCAATCTATTTCCATTCATATATCCCATCCATAACGATTAGATATTACTCACAAAACCATGGTGTTTGATTTTAGCCCGTAATAACTACGATACCATTCTATAAATTTCTTTATTCCTTCATCAATTGGAGTGTGAGGCGTAAATCCTACATCGTCCATGAGGTCTTTAACATCTGCACAAGTGGCTAAAACATCGCCTGCTTGCATGGGCATAAGATTTATTGTGGCCGGACGGTCGAGATAATATTCTAAAATCTTAATGACTTGCAGCAGCTCAACGGACTGATGATTTCCTATGTTGTATAATCTGAAGGGCGCATAACTCGATGCGGGATCGGGATCTTCTTCACGCCAGTCTGGATTTGGCTGAGGAGCCCGGTCAATGACCCGGACCATGCCTTCAACTATATCGTCGATATAAGTGAAATCCCTTTTCATCTCACCGTAATTGAAAACCTGGATCGGCGTTCCAGCAAGGATGGCCTTTGTGAACAAAAAATACGCCATGTCCGGACGTCCCCAGGGGCCATAGACAGTGAATAGCCTAAGTCCTGTCACAGGGGTCCCATACAGGCTCGCGTAGGAGTGCGCCATGAGCTCGTTAGCTTTTTTTGAAGCTGCATAGAGCGATGTCGGATGATCAACATTATGATGCACCGAATAAGGCATTTTTGTGTTTGCGCCATAGACCGAACTTGAAGATGCAAAAACCAAATGTCCGATATTGTTGTGGCGACATCCTTCAAGAATATTCAGGAAGCCGGCAATATTGCTGTCGATATAAGAATAGGGATTCACCAGTGAGTATCTAACGCCCGGCTGCGCAGCCAGATTAACGACAACGTCAAATTTCTCGCCCGCAAAAACGTCAGACACTAGTTTCCTATCCGCGATGTCAGCCTTTATGAAAAGGAAGTTTGAACGTCGCGCAAGCAATTTTAAGCGATCCTGTTTGAGGCCGACGTCATAAAAGTCACAGATATTGTCTATCACGCATACCTGATCGCCCCGGTCAAGCAATCGTTGGGAGAGGTGAAAACCGATAAATCCCGCCCCACCAGTTACAAGTGTTTTTTTTCTATTCATATAGCCCTAGAACACGATAGAGATAATTCGATACCCACACAGCTTCCGTCATTATCCGCGGCGTCGATTGCAGTACCTGTAAATGCGGTAAAAACCCCTTCACTGCTGCGATTCGACGTTCTGCTGATCACTATCTTAACCTATCCCGTCACATTAGAACTCATCCGTATAATTCCGAACTCTTCCAGTGTGCCCCATATATGTACAAAAAAAGAAAGTTGTCAAGCTTTTTCTACGTTGTGCTCATTTTTTTCTTGACAAGCAATCGCCTTTTATTCATACATGGCGCAACGACGGGCGAGTTGCGATTAAACGCACCGGCAACATCTTAGAATTAAAGGAAGATTTCAGGATGGCAGAAACAGTTCTGATCACGGGAGGCGCAGGCTATATCGGCAGCCAAACCTGCAAGGCTCTGGTTGCGCTGGGTTATTTACCAATCTCTCTCGACAATCTGGTGTACGGTCACAGTTGGGCTGTCCAGTGGGGGCCTTTAATTGAAGGCGATATTACCGATTCTCTGGTTCTGGATCAAATTTTCTCTGACTATCAACCAAAGGCCGTTGTTCATTTCGCTGCCTATGCGTATGTCGGGGAGTCAGTTGAACACCCGGCCAAATATTATCAGAATAATGTATCAGGGTCGCTTACACTTCTGGAGGCCATGAGACGACATGGATGCAAGAACATCATCTTTTCCAGCAGTTGTGCAACTTATGGTATGCCGCTGCAGATTCCCATTCCCGAAAGCCATCCACAAAACCCTATCAACCCCTATGGTCGCAGCAAGCTCATGATGGAGCAAATCATCCGAGACTACGGGAATGCCTACGGTATTCGGTATGCCATTCTGCGTTATTTTAATGCGGCAGGCGCCGATCCGGAGGGGCAAATCGGCGAGGATCATGATCCCGAAACCCATTTGATCCCTCTTCTTCTGCAAACGGTACAGGGCCAACGTGATTACACGGAAGTCTATGGGACTGATTATGACACCGCGGACGGCACTGCGATTCGGGACTATGTCCACGTAAAAGATTTGGCCGGCGCCCATGTCCTGGCCTTAAGATATCTTGGCGAATCCCATCAAAATATCTGTATCAACTTGGGGAGTGGGCAGGGAAACTCTGTGATGGAGGTCATACAGGCAGTCCAGCAGGTTACGGGGAAACCGGTGGCCTATCGACTTGTCGGCAGGCGCCCTGGTGATTCGCCGGTTTTAGTGGCAAAGGCAGACCGCGCCTATACACTGCTGGGCTGGAAGCCGGATTTCAGCGACATTCAGAAAACGATATTAACAGCCTGGAATTGGCAACAATCCCAATCGAAAAAGAGGGGAGCATAATGACGGTGAAGAGCATTTCACGTTTTTTTTTCATTGGAATGTTGTTGCTGCTTCTCGCTTCAGGTTTCTTTTCTGCATACTCCTTTGCAAAAGATTTAGCTATTAAAGATCCGTTCTATAAAGATCCGCCCCAAGAAGATGCGGGTGGTTATTTTGGAGATATTCCGCTTCTGGATGGCGCGATGTCATCAAAGAAGCAGTACCTGGTGAAACTTTCCGGCACGGTCATGAATGAAACATTCTCAGGCGCCCAGGCATTGTTGACCCTGACGGCGCCCGTCCCCGGCAACAAATACGGCAATCCCTACCTTATTATCATTGAAGGTTTTCCCAAGCAAAATTCCGTCAACAGCTTTTACTGGGCCGGCGACGGTTCAGAAATGAGGGCGATTGCAAACGAAATCACTTGCGACATAAAAAGAACGTTTATCAAACCAGTCGATATATATTTTTATTCTTTAAGTCCCGAGCTGTATCGACACGTTTCCCCTACAGCAGGAGCAGAAGGAAGGAAATTAGTTGAAAGTGTAGCCCTTCCAACCTTCATCAGAGCCATGGCCGGCCAGCTGAAGCTTCGCATCTATTCAAATTCGGTTTCAGGGACGGTTTGGATGAGAGGCTATGATCAGGTGGAAAAAGCGTTTGTCCTGTACAGTGCCCAGCTATACGGTAGTCGAGTGTATAATAGTCTGAGACCCAATCTGGAACAAAAAAAAGGGACGAAAGTTAAAGAGTAATGACGCACCGTTTGAACCATATCCTCTCAGCAGTCCTGGTTTCAGTGTTGATTTCAGTAAGCGCGAGCACTGGGGACAACCGTCTGATTTGGTATCCTTCAGGCTATGGCGGTGGCGGGCGGTTTACAAGTATTGCGATAGATCCATTTAACCCCAAAACCGTCTATGTCGGATCGGATGTTGCCGGAATATTCAGAAGCCGGGACGGAGGCAACCACTTTGAATTGATAGGAAAGGGACTGGAAAGCTTTGGCGTTGCCGCTATCGCCATAAATCCGGCCGCCCCCCATCAACTTGTTGCCCTGACCGGCGATGGTCTCTATTACAGTCTCAATCAGGGTGACGTCTGGCTTCGAATATCCGGCGAAACCTCTTACCCTGCTTCAACATTTTTTGGAAGCAGGTTGCTGCTCTTTACCAGAAACTCGTTGTGGATTGGAACCGACACAAAAGGCGTTTTCAAAATTCCGTTGAACAATCTGAAAACCTCCCCACAGCCGGTTCCGGGACTGGAGCGTTTCAAGGTCAATGGACTTGCGGTGTATGAGGGGTATATGTATGCCGGAACGTCCCGCGGCGTTTTTCGGCTGGAGGGGCAAATCTGGAAACCACAACATCGAGGCCTTTTACCGGGCTTTGACGAGATTACGGATATCGCCTCTTCGGGCAATTCGCTATACATGGTAGAAAAACAAAACGGCCTGTTCCGCTGGAATCCGACCTCCCTCGCCTGGGAGGGGCGACCGTTTTCGCTGCAACCAAAGCCCAAGGGCTATAAATCCCTGCTCGTCCATCCGAACAATCCGGAACTGGTATTTATCAGCTCGCACCCTGAGAGCTGGCCGCATCTGCTTTACAAAACCCAGGATGGCGGATTAACATGGAAATCCATCCTCTCGTTTAAGCTCGATCCCGAAGCACCCGCCACTCAGTACAACACCTTTACGGGTATCGAAGAGATGGCCTTTGTTCCAGGAACATCCCAATCCATCTTCTTGACGGACTGGTGGAATCTCTGGCAGTCCCCTGACAATGGGGAACACTGGAATCAAAGGCATTACGGCCTGCAAAACATCTGCGTCAATGACTTGAAAATTCATCCTCGCAACCCGAAAACCCTCTATCTTTGCGCCTGGGACGACGGCCTGATGGTCTCCGAAGATTCAGGAACGCACTGGAGAAGAGCGATGAATGGCGTTGTCAAGGAAGGCCATGCCCAGGAGATTGAAATATCTCCCAAAGATCCTTCCCGGATGATTCTGCTGATAAACCTCCGGGGGAAACAGGGGAAAATATATGTTTATGAATCCCGGAACGCAGGTAACAGCTGGAAGGATATCGGGTTTTCTGTTCCCGTAGAAACCCTTCCCCAAAAGGGATATGTGAATGGTTTGGCGACCAATGTGGAACTGGACCCTTTTTCCGATGACACGATTTATGTTGGCACCAACGGATATGGTGTGTATAAGACCACTAATTCGGGGAGATCATGGTCTCCGATGAATCGTGGGCTGGATACGCCTTTTATTAAGGGGCCAGGAGCATTGCGTGTTCATCCACAAATTCCGGGAATTTTGTTTGCCGGAACGCAGGCAGGAGGTATTTACAAATCCACCAATGGCGCAAGTTCTTGGCAGCGCGTGACAGCCGACCAGCGATTCATATTTGGCATGGCCATAGATACTTCAACGCCATTGAGGATTGTGGCGGGGTGTGATGGAAATACACTTTTAGTCTCAAGGGACGAAGGGAAAAGCTGGCAGGAAGCCCACCTTCCAGTGGCCGTATCACCACAAATGGCCGTATATAGCGTAGCTTTTCATTCACAGTCTCCGGGAGTGGTTTTTGCGGGCACGCTTCGCTATGATGGCGGGGCAACAGAAGGGCTCTTTATGAGTACAGACAGCGCAAAAACGTTTCGGCAAGTTCCCATGGATATTCCCAAGGTGAGTATGAGTGTCATTACTCCTGCCGCGGGAGAGTCAGCCGCAGCATATATCGGGTTTATAGGGACCGGAATTTTTCGCTTAGTGCGAGGAGAAAAACCATAAATGCAGATTGTCTTCTGTAATAAGTATTTTTTTTTAAACGGCGGTGTGGAGAAATATCTCTATGATGTTATGAATTACCTCTCGTCAAGGGGGCATACGGCTATCCCTTTCAGCGTCCGTTATGCCGGGACATGGCCTTCTCCATACCAGGATTATTTTCTGGCGCCTCCCGGGGAACCTGAACAGGCGCTTTGGGCAAATATCCGGTTTTCCCCTGTCAATATCCTGCGATTTCTGGACAGAAGCACCTACTCTTTTGAAGCCAGAATAAAATTGAGCCGGCTGTTGAAAGCGTTTCCTGGAACGGACATTGCCTATATCCTCAATATCTATAACTACATGTCGCCAAGCATTATCCACACCTTGAAACACCATCATATCCCCGTGGTAATGCAGATCGGCGACTACAATCTGCTTTGCCCCAGCTACTCATTGCTTCGGGATGGCAGGCCCTGTACGCTCTGTGTCCGGGGGCAGTATTATCATGGGCTCCAACATCGGTGCGTGAAGAACAATCTCGCCGCTTCCGCCGTTCGGGTTGCCGCCATGTATCTCCAGCGCTTGCTCGGATTGTATGAACTGGTGGATGCCTTTGTTGTGCCCTGTGAGTTCATGAAAAACAAACTGCTCGAAGGCGGCATTTCCGAACATAAGCTGCAGGTATTGCATTATCATGTTGAAAGAAGATGGGGGATAAGAAAAAGACAGGGGGAAAGAGCAAGGGAGGGCAGGAGGGAAGGAGAGGTAAGGAGCCAAGAACGTATTCATGTGTTGCAGTATCCGATTGAAAGAACCGTACCCCCGGATAAGGCCTGGCATAAAAAAGACTATATTCTCTATTTTGGCAGATTATCTTACGAAAAAGGTATAGATACCCTGATCGGCGCTTTTCAGAAGCTGAATCCGCCGCTAGACCTTTATATCATCGGCCGGAGTTACGACGGGGAGGAGGAGCGCCTGAAGCGGCTTATTGAGCCTCATGTGCAAAACCGCATCCATTTTCTGGGATTCCAATCCGGACAAACCTTGATGCAATGGATTGCCGAGGCCCTGTTCAGTGTGGTGCCCAGCCGTTGGTATGATAATGCGCCGATCAGCACCTATGAAAGTTTCATGAATGGAACGCCGGTGCTGGCATCCCGCATTGGCGGCATTCCCGAACAGATTCAGGAAGGGGTTACCGGACGATTGTTTGAGCCGGATTCTTGCGACGATTTGGCGCAGAAAATGGTCGAGATGCTCTCGGACAGGGATCAACTGCTGCAAATGGGAATCGCCGCTCAGGGCTATGTCGGAAAAACGTTACTCATCAAGGATCAAATGGACAGCCTGATCCACCTTTTTGAAAACGTCATTGCCAATTACAATGGGAAAAAAACGTGACGATTTCTCGATTGAAACTGGTGATATTGGCCAATTGGAAGGAAGAAGGTCATTGGTCTTTTCTCCGTCAGCTTAAGCTCAAGGTTCAAAATGTTGACATTCTTCAGCCTCTTTCTTTCAAACACCCGGTTAGTCGCCGCTTGACCTATTTTTCCAATTATTTATCGGAATTTTATGTGCCGCTTATGGCTGTTGCAAGGAAAAGACGGTATGATGTTGTTGTCTCCTGGCAAATGCGCATGGGCGTTTGCTACGGTATTCTGAAGCGAATTGCTCATTCCCAAAAGCCGCCGGTTCATATCATTCAGGATTTCCATGTTGATTTGGCACAAACGCGATGGTTTTATAGGTTTAATCTTGCCCTGTTAAAACTGGCAATTCCTGGGATTGATTATTTTTTCTGTACATCCACTGAAGAAGAAGCAATTTACAGCCAAATGTTTAATATCCCCCGCAGCCGGATTGCCTTCTTACCGTTGGTGGAAGCTTCGCCAAACTTTGAGGAGCCGAGCCGCCCAATAAAGGATTATATTTTTTCTTATGGGAAAAGTGACAGAGACTTTGACACGTTAATTCGTTCGGTGGCGGCGTTGAATATTAAAACTTATATTCTCTCTCGCAAATATAAACCGCAGGTTACGGTGCCGGAAAATGTTTGTATAATGAGAGAGTATGTTTCCAGCCAGGATATGGTACAGTGGATCGCGTCCAGTCGGATAGTGGTTCTTTCCCTGAAAGACTATCGGATTTCTGCCGGGCAGATCAGCATGCTGGAAGTGATGGCCCTGGCCAGACCACTGATCATTACTGAGAATATGGCCACGAAAGAATACGCGACGCATCGGCAGACAGCCCTGTTTTTTGGAGCAGGCAACGATAAGGAACTGTCAGAACACATCCAACATCTGTGGAATCACCGAGAGCCAGCCGAGCGGATGGGGCAACAGGCCCGACAGGCTGCTTTGAAATTTGACGATTACCGTATGACTCTCTTCAACAATCTGCTTGAATGTTGCGCAATTAATATACAAAAAGGAGGACAACAATGAAAACCCGCATAGCCATAGTCGCCCTATTGTGCGGGGCGCTGATTTTGGCATTTCCGATAAAGGGGAGCTGTATTACAACCATGAGCATTCAATTTGGGGACACCTTGCGCCTGATTAGTTTGGACATGCCGCGCAAAGAGGTCATTGAAACACTGGGGACTCCTGACGTCATCAAGAGCGACGGAATGTGCCTGCAATACGAATCCATGGGATTAAGTCTTTACATAAATCAGAACGATCAGGTTGAACAAATCTATCTTTCCAGAGATTTTAAGGGTTATGTGGGCAATAAACAGCAACCTGAGGGTATTTTGCTTGCAGATATCGAAAAGGAATTCGGAGTTCATGCCTCCATTGAAAAGCTGAATTATCAACCATCCGGCATCATTCAGACCAAAGCCACAACTGAAACCGAGAATAGAACAGATCCCACGGGTAAAGAAAAGGGAGAATTTCCGCTTCAATACCCAGGGGAGAAAAAACTTTATATGTTTTTCAACGCCGGAGCAGTCATAAAATATAAATACGTTGACGATAAGGAGGGGATTGCCTTCTGGCTGGATCACAACCAGCAGCTTTATGCGACGGTTGTGTACACGGACCGGATGAAGAATGCCGTTGTCAATTTATCCGTTGTGGCCAAAGAGTCGTCCCCGGCGATAGAAAAGGCTGCTCCGGAAAAAATCCGTCTGCCGATAGTTCATTTTGATTTTGACAAGTACAATATCAAGAAAATTTATATTCCTGATCTTGATGAACATGTGGTCTATTTGACAGAACATCCCTCATCACCAGTCACCGTTGAAGGTCATACTGATTTTAAGGGTTCGGATAATTATAACCAAAAGCTGTCGGAAAGAAGAGCCAATGCGGTGCGTCGCTATCTGGTTCAAAAGGGGATAGCTCCTGGGCGGATCAGAGTGGTGGGATATGGCGAAAAAAGACCCATTGCCGACAACAAGACAGACGAGGGCCGCGCGATCAACCGCAGGGCAGAATTTGAAGTTACCGTTGAAAAGTGACCCCCCAAGTCTCGCTGGCCAGATTGGCAGAGCCGGTGCTGTGATCATGATCTGGTCGATGGTGGATAAAATCCTGGCCATTGGCAAGGAAATGCTGACGGCTCAGCGTTTTGGCATTTTGCCGTCTCTGGATGTCTTCAATCTGGCCTATTCCTTTTCAGGGACCATTGTCCTGTTTTCTGGTGTGTTGGGTGCAGCCTTTGTTCCCCTGTATCTGGAATGGCGCTATCGTTCTTCTCAGGCAGCAGACTCTCAAGCTACCTGGTTGATCTATTCAACCACGCTGCTTTTTACTGTGCTGGCCCTGATTTGTTTTGTCTTCACTCCAGAGATTATACAGTTGATTGGTTATGGATTTCACCCAAGGGAACAGCAGTTGGCTGTTACCATGGAGCGCCTGCTGATCCTGCTAATTATAATTGACGGGGCGGGTATTCTCTTCCGGGGAATTTTGCACGCTAGAAAGCTTTTCTTACATCTGTATATTGCGCCCCTATTTGTGAATGTCACAATTATTTTTCTGCTGTTCTTTGATATGGGGTTGGATATCTACGTACTGGTGTGTGGGTTTCTTATTGGAACGCTGATGAAAACCACTTATATGGGTATCGCGCTTTATCGTGAAGGATTCCAATATGGCACTCCCCTGCCGTTTGACCGTCAAAAAATGAAGGCATTATGGTTGTTGGCCATTCCCATGCTGGGGAACGCACTGATCGCCAACTCAAACGTTATGATAGACCAGATAATGGCCACTCAATTGCCGACGGGCTCTATTTCAACCCTGCGTTATGCCTTTCGGATCAATGACTTTCCCATCCAGGTGATTATTACAGCGGTTTCCATGGCGATTTTTCCGTTTATAAGTGAAGAAGCGGCAGCCGGAAACAAGGAAAATCTCAAGGGCATTTTCAAATACGCTCTCATTTTTTTAGGATTTTTAACTATCCCCATCACCTGCCTGGTGGTGCTCTTTTCCGAGGATATGGTCATCCTGTTGCTGAAACGAGGGGCTTTCGATATGGCAGCGGCGAGACAAACCGCCGAAACTCTGGTCTGCTATAGCCTGGGGCTGTTTTTTTATGGTTACACTTTTATCAATGGCAGCTTTTTTGCCGCTCTGCAGAATACCAAAGCCCTTCTTTATATGGGAATCGCCTCAATTTTTATAAATGTGTCTTTCAATTTCCTCTTCATGCAGTTAATGGGCGTTAAGGGAATTGCCCTTTCCACCAGCTTTACCATGTTCATCATCTCAATGTATTTTGTCTATTTATTGAAACGTCGCCTGGATATATCCAACCTCTCGGAAATATTTTCCAGCTTTTACAGGATAATCCTCGCTGCCGCCTGTATGCTGGGAATGGGATTTATGTCTTTGAGACTGTTTCAGATGGTGACTACTGCAAAATGGATATCACTCCCGATTACCATAACGCTCGTATGCATAACCTATTTGGGGGTTGTCTGGATGTTTAAGACAAAGGATTTAAGCGTCTGTTGGGAAGCATTAGTTCGGATGTTGCGTGCCACGGTGATGAGCAAAAAAGCGGATGGATTGAAGATTTGACGAGGTGTGACATGACGTGTTCGCGAACCGTTAGCGTAATCGTACCCACCTATAACAGAGCCCCTTATCTGGGCGAGGCGATAGCCAGTATTCTGAATCAGGATATCCAGGGCTGTCAAATCGAAATCATTGTTGTTGATGATGGGTCCACAGACGATACTAAAGAGGTTCTCGAAAAGTTCGGCAACAGTGTCCGATATATATACCAGGATAATCGCGGCGCCGGTTCGGCCAGAAATCGAGGCATCCAGGAAGCGACGGGGGAATGGCTGGCCTTTTTGGACTCAGACGACAGGTGGTTGCCGGAAAAACTAACTTTGCAATTCAAGGTTATGGATGCCTTCCCCGGCTACAGCGCCATACACTCGGAATTTCTAATTTTTGATGCTGCAGGAATCCTGACGAACAAGGGATTGCAATACTGGCTAAGCGATCCTTCAACATTGGAAAAGATCGTTTGGGATAAAATCTATTCCTACAGATACGAAGCGGCGGATTACAATATTTATGGTGGAAGTGGTTCGTTCCCCATTTATGTCGGCAACATTTTCGCTGTCCAATTGAAAGCAAATTGCGTCAGTAATTGGACACTGTTAGTCCGCAGGGATTGTCTGTGTAAAGAAGTACGTTTTGCGGAAAACTATAGGCTCAATGAGGATTATTGGTTCTTATGCCGACTTACTGAGAGGTGCGATGTAATTTTTATGGATATTGCTACAGCGGAAAACAGAGCTCATCATGGGCCACGCTTGACAGAAACCGGTTATATTGAAATATTCAAAACGCACATTGATATTTGCAATAAAATATATCGACCATCTAAAAGCATCCACCGGCCATCTGACAAAGAGATTGATAAGACTTGTAAGCTATTAAATATTCTTCTCTTCAAAAAATATCTCAAAGACGGCATGCGGGTGGAGGCTCGTAAAACATATGGCCTTATAAGGAGGCTAAATGGACCAACCGAAGACAGAACTTATTTTTTCTACCTGCTGACTTTGTTGTTTCCTTTTGACATGGTAAAATATCTGATAGCGATGAAAGGGTTTATTAAGAATAGATTCAAACAAATCGTCTTTGATTGAAGGCGCCCTTAACGAACAAACTTATAGCAGGAGGAATTCCTGATGCGGCATTTGTCAGGGGACGAGGACATCAATATAACCTTTTTTCAGGGCATGGCAGGGCTTGAATCCCTCCGAAATGTCTGGAATGAAATCGTTTCCGGAATGAACAGAAGACATTATTTCCACTTGTGGGAATGGCATTACAGTCACCTCAAATGCCTGGAGGCCGATCCCCGGTCGCTTGTGTTCTTCCTGTTTACGAAAGGGACGCTTCCTGTTGCCATCTTTCCGCTGCAATTTACCAAAGTTTCTTTAGGAGGCCTGAAACTTAAGGCTTTGGCGTTTCCCTCCCACGACCACATGCAGCTTTGTGATCTTGTATGTCACAGGGACGCGCTAGATCTGCCCTTGTTTCGAATCCTCAGCCAACACCTCAGCAAGCAGGGGAAGTTATGGGACATGATCCAGCTTCCCCACTTGTTGGAAGGCGCATGCGCCCTTCAAATTGTTAATAACCAGCCCCCCCCCAGGTTCTTGCTGAAGCATGAAGGCCGCTGTGACTCCATGGATACCACGGGGACATATGAGTCTTTTTTATCGTGTCTCTCTAAGAATTTTAGAAGAAGTCTGAAACGGGCCAAGCAATACCTCGACGAATTACACGGAATCCAGTTTACCTTCACGCGAAACGGTCCGGAATTGGAGGAGAAGCTCGAGGCATTTATGGACGTGGAGGCCTCTGGTTGGAAAGGCGCTTTGGGAATTGGGACCGCCATCAAATTGCACCCAAGCCTCCGATGCTTTTACAGCACGCTTGTCCGTACACTCTCTGCTTCCGGGAGGGTGTCCATCAATACTCTAACCACCGATGGAAAGTGCATCGCAGCGCAGTTCTGTATCCTGCTGGATGACACAGCTTATGTCCTGAAAATAGGTTACGACGAGGGTTACAAACGCTACGCTCCTGGAAATTTTCTGGTGGATCTCTTACTCAAGCAGAGCATGGAGGAGGGCGCAATCAAGAACATAAACTTAATTACGGACGCAGAATGGCATGCGGATTGGAGACCAAAAACTTATAATAAATCCAAACTTTACGTTTTTAATGCCACGCCGGCGGGCCGCGTCGGATTTATAATTATGAAATATTATCCAACCCTCAAAGAATATTATCAGACCCACATTAAACACCATCTGTCAAGGCGGATACAGAAATAAGGCGGAAGGTTTGCACATGAGACTGGATTTGATTCCTGTACCCGGTAACTTAAAGCGAATAAAAGAGATATGGGAAAATCTGGAGGAAAACACTGATGCTTCCTACTTCCTCTCCTGGGGATGGATCGAAAACTGGTTAAACAGCCTCCCTGACCACACCAAGCCTGAACTGGCGCTAATCATGGAAGGTAAAAACCCACGTTTGGCATTTTTTCTCGGAAAAGCGACTTTGGCCAGGAAAACACCGCAGGCTGAATTGTACGGTCAAAAGCATCTATTCAAGAGCCGGGGGTTGTTCCTCAACGCAACCGGCATACCTGCCTACGATCGTGTCGAGGTAGAGTACAATGGTTTTCTCTATAACAAGGATGAACCGTTGCGATTGCTTGAGATACTGCAGCTCCTGCCTGATTCCTGGGACGAATTGTATTTACCGGGTCTCGATATACGATCTTCGCCGGGAGCGGAGGCGCTGAATAACATACCTCCATTCAAGACCATCATCAAGGATGACGGCATAGTTTTATCGCCTTTCGTTGATTTGGCTGTGGTGCGCGCCCAGGCGGGAGATTATCTGTCGCTCTTGTCGGCCAATACCAGATCGCAGGTTAATAGATCCTATCGGCTGTACGAAAAAATTGCGCCAGTGCGACTTGAGATTGCCCATGATACCCGGAGCGCCATGGATACCTATCGGGAGTTGGTCGGCTTGCACGAAGACGCCTGGAGAAAAAGAAACCGGGAAGGAGCGTTTTCTTCCGACTACCTGTTTCAGTTTCACAAGCAACTGATCGAAAGTCGATTTGCACATAATGAGATACAATTACTCCGAATAAAATGCGCGAATCATACGCTGGGGTGCCTATACAATTTTGTTTATAAGAACAAGGTGTATTTCTATCAGAGTGGCATTAACTTTAATTCCGATAAACGGTTGAAACCAGGATTAGTCGTTCACGTTGAAGCCATCAGGCACAATGCAAACACGGGCCATAGAACATATGATTTTCTGGGCGGGGGCAGTCGCTATAAAATGAGCCTGGCTACCCATCATAACCGGTTGATATGGATTCGGTTGCAAAAACCTCTCCTGAAATTCAGAATCGAGAATGCTTTGAAAACGTTTAAACATCTCCTCATTGGACGGGGCGGGAGATAAAACATATTTCACGATTCCTTTGCAGGCCAGAAAAAAGGCGTGCATACGAGTACGCAATCGCTTCTCCAAGAACCTCCCTTACTCCCGCACTTGACTGCCACCAGTGCTCTGGGTCGTATTCGCTGCCTGGAACAGACGTCACCCCTACTGTCACGCCGCCACCGAGTGCCCGTTGAAACAACAGTCGTGAACGTCGGGCATGGGAACCTTCGGTGATCAGGTGAACGGTCGTAAACGTTATACCACTGCCTCTCGCCCATTTACTAAACGCTGCCGCCGACGCATACGTCCGGTCCGTACGGACCCGTGATGAGGGTACAGCTTGAACCTCATTCATATTAAGCCCAAATCTGAGAAGCGTGGCAGCGCCCTCCTCAGCGTAAGTTTTGTAATAGTTCACCCAAGCGCTGTGCTCGATTGGACCACCTGTCACACAAACTTTCTCATAGTGATGCTTCCTAAATTCGGCGATTGTTGCCCCCATCGTAACGTCTGAAACCCAGCCCTCGACCACAAGCATTCCGCTCGTAACAGGCTCGGTCACTGCCAAGAAAGGATGAAGTTCCCGCACTATGACCACTGACAAGCCCGACAGGATAAAAATCAGCATCAGCCAACCACGCCATGTAGGTACCAGGCAAAACCGATGCTTTACCAGACCCCAAGAAGCTTTCTTTTCCAACAGTACCATCAACACCAAACCTCATGATTTTATATTTTCACCACCCGCAGCGGTATTCAGATTGTCGAGGGCATCCTGGTAAACCAATGCGGTTTTTTCCACCAGGCGGGTCAGGGAAAATTCCGTCTCCACCCAGATGCGTGCTTCCCGTCCCATCTGACGCCGCCGTGTTTCGTCTTCCAGCAACTCACAAATTTTCTCGCCCAGAGCGATCTCATCCCCCTGCGGGATCACATACCCCACCTGCCCATCAGGAATTATCAACGCATTGTCCGAAACTTGCGTGGCAATGACGGGAACTCCGCAGGCCATAGATTCCAGAGCGACATTCGGCGTCCCTTCGAAAAGCGATGGCAGCACTGTCAGGTCGCATACACAATAAAGCCTCTCCACATCGCGGCGATTGCCCAGAAACAGGCACCGCTCGCGTATAGCCAATTCGTCCACCAGCCGGTCCATATCCCGCTTGTAATTATCGGAACCGTACATGCCCCCGTGCAGTTCATCGCCAACCAGCAGCAGTCTGGTCTGCGGCAGGCGCCGCAACACGCGCCGGGTCGCACGGAACAAGAGCTGGTGATTTTTCTGTTCTTTAAAACTCGCAAACATACCCACCACTAACTCTTGGTCGCCGATGCCGAGTTCACGCCGCAGCGATTGCTCGTCATGAGGCCGGAATCTCTGCGTATCCACGCCATTATGGCATACCCGGCACTGCGAGGCATCGTAGCCGAGCAAGCGACAATCAAATTGTGCCCCGGCGTTCGAGTTGGACACAAGCAGGTCCATGCAACCCCGTGTCAGGCGATAGGCTGTCAACTGCCGCCAATTTAGACAGTAATCGGTGTTTCGTTCCGACCCGAAGACCAGCGGTGTGCGGGCTAGCCTGCCGGCCAGGCGAGCGGCTATTTCGGCAGCAAACAGATAACCGTGGACAATATCGGCCTCAAGCCGACGCAGCAGCTTTGTCAAACGCGGCACGACCGTCACATCGTACTTCCATTTCTTGGCGATTACGTGCAAACGGCGCTCGCAATCGATCAATCGCTCGGCTAAGGGAACATATCCTGAAAGCGAGCAGATGTGGACGTCGAAGTGGGAAGGATCGATGTGGTTGGCCAATTCGACGACCTGCCGCTGGGCGCCTCCGTATTCGAGGTTGTCGATGACTATTACGACCTTATGCGGAGGGGGGAAGAGGTGACGGGGCATTTATATCTCCAAGCTTTAAACAATCACGTGGGGCGGGCCTGAATACGGGAAGTTCCTTCGTGGAAAGCATCTAAAAATATCTCAACAAATCTGGGGACAGTTGCATCCACGGTATGGTTTTCTGTATAGTAAAGGCGTGCACGTGTGGATATCTGCCGCCACTCGTCTGGGGACTGGATGAGTAGCCGGATTCCTACGGCCAAACCCATAACGTCCCCTGCCGCCACACCCAACTGTCGTTCGGCGATCAGCCGGTCGGGATCGAATGTCGAAACAACCGGCAACCCGTGGCTCCATGCCTCTAGGAACGTATTGGGGAAGCCTTCCACCACGGATGTGCAGCACAGACATGCGGCTTGCCGATAAAACTCGGGCATCCGCGCCCGCGGTATCACACCATGCAACGTCAGATTCGGAAGAGTGCGGGCGCGATCGTAAATGTTTCTTGCGTACTCACTGCCATCCGCAGGACCCACCACATCAAAGTGTATCTCCGGGCAGAGCCGAACCAATTCGAGCAGACGTTCCGGACATTTTTCCGGACAGATCCGTCCGACCCAAAGGACCCGGCTGGAATCGTACCGCGGGGGAGCGGGCGCCTGATACTCGGTCGATGCAGTTCCGGGACAGGGCATCGGGAGTACGATCGATTCCAGACCGAAACCGTCGCGGAGCATGCTCTGCTGCCTGCGTGTCTGTACCACGATACGGTCGGCGCGCAGAAGACCATATCGGTAAAGCACCCGGACGCGCCACTTCTTCATCCACGGCAAACCCGGTATACAGTCCAAATCGCTGGCTGAAGAGTAAATGAATTTTCTTCCTTTCCATCTGCACCATAATGCGATCTGCCCGGTGACGTATTCCGCACAGTTGTGGTAATAGACATCCGCATCCGCCCGGTGCAACGCCCGGATCAAGCTGGTCCACCGCGGGTAGAAGAAGCGCAAGCCCGGCAGGCCGGATTCACGTGAACACATGCTAATGACCCGCACGCCGTCAATGATGTCTTCCTTGGCCTGCCCCTCGTCCCAGGTCAGCAGGCTGACGCCATAGCCTTGCGCCGCCATCCACCTCGCCATGAGACTGGTCTGCCGTTCGACTCCGCCGACATGTCCTTGATCGCCGCCAAACATCGCCCCCGCGGCGTTGTGGGCAACCAGACAGAAGGATGGGCTGTAGTCTTCAGCTTTGCTTTGCTCGTTGATCATTTTGTGAAAACTTCCTCATTTGTGGTTGGGAGTATAGGACTGCCGGTTTTGTATGTCAAGGCAATCTGGCTGAAGAATGTGGCGTCGGGTGACAAAGAAAAGGGATGTAAAAAATGGTTTGCGGAAACTTGGGGTATGGTATAAACTGGAGGCTCGAGGCAAATACCGAAAGGGTACATGGATTGGTGATTTTCCACTTAAAGCCGCGCGCGCCGTTTTTCTATTCTGACCTCAACTCCAAAAGATTAGGAACATCGAAATGAACAGAAACCTTGCTTGCCTACGTGATCCAGAAAACGGGGGCTTATTAATATCTGGAGATGGTGGCATGAATTCAGAATGCGGCCATAGTTACCAAAATATTAGAGGAATCCCCCGATTTGTTAATGCAGAAAACTATAGTGATGACTTCGGCAGTCAGTGGAATATGTTTCAAAAGACCCAATTAGATTCATATACAGGCCTTGATAATTCAGAAGCGAGGCTGGCGCGGTGCTTGCGAGGAAATCTCGGAAGCCTTAGAGGTATGAAGGTTCTTGAGCCTGGAAGTGGGGCCGGTCGCTTCACGGAGATATTGCTTAAATATGGTGCAATTGTGCATTCGTTCGATTACTCAAACGCCGTGGAGGCGAATGCAAGAAACAATGGCAATCATGAGAATCTTGTTCTTGTGCAGGCGGACATTCGCAAAATGCCATTTCCCAAGGCAGACTATGATTACGTTATATGTCTTGGAGTTTTGCAACATACTCCAAATCCAGAGGAAAGCATCAAGTCCCTTTGGGAAATGGTTCGTCCGGGAGGAGCCTTGATAACGGATAATTATCTATGGAATTTACGATTTATTCTGCCTCCACCTTTTGGGGTTTCCGAGCCTATATATAGGCAGCTAATTTTAAGACTTCCCAAAAATGCGAGGTTTAAGTTCGTCAAGGCATTGACTGATTTTTGGTTTCCCTGGCATTGGAGGTTTAAGGACTCATGGTTAATACAACGAATTCTCCGAAGAGTGTCGCCGGTTCACTTTTATTACCCAGATTTCCTACTAAGTGATCGACAGATGTACTATGAATGGGCGCTATTAGACACGCATGATGGAACAACAGATTTCTATCAGCATCGCCGCAAGCCAAATCAGATAAGAAAGTTACTTGAAGCAATTGGTGCGACGGATATCGTTGTGGAAACTGGTGGGAATGGGGTCGAGGCATTTTGCAGGAAAAAGAAAGAGTAGGGGTGTCCTGAAAATAATCCCAGTTATGGGGGCATCGAATGTTTACGGGAGGGCCAGTGGAATGGAATTATTATTTTATTCCGAATCGGTCCAGCCACGCGTCAAAAAATAAGATCGACCATATTTTTGTGGTGAAATCTCTGTTGCCTCTGCGATGATCATTGACCACATTTCTCACGTAGTCCATGTTGAGATATTCCGACAATCTTGAATGTGTAGTAAGAAAACGATCGTCAACGTATTCTTTAAGATCCTTTTTAAACCACAACTTAAAGGGAACACTGAAACCCTGTTTCTTATGATTGAGAATGGATGCAGGAAGATACGGTGCCATCGCTTTCTTAAAAATGTATTTCTGCTCTCGATTATGCAGTTTTAATTGTGCCGGAATGTTCATAGCCAATTCGACAAATTTGTGATCCAGCAGCGGAACTCTCACCTCAAGAGAATTTTGCATACTGGCAACGTCAACTTTCGTTAAAATATCATCGACCAGATAGCTCCGCATATCTAATTCCTGCATTCTGCTCACATATTCACCTGCTGTTGAATTTCTGATGATTCCTTCTTTATGAAACTCAGCGTAACTCCCTTGCAGTTTATCGTACGTAGAGCGCTTATACAGTTTTTTCCTCTCAAGCTGATTGAAAACGGTGATATGTGCACCGACAACATCTTCATCTTGCGACAGTAAATACAAAAGTCCTTTCCCCTTCATTTTATTCGGAATAAATTTGTGAATCGTTTTTGCGAGGGGTTTGCGCACAAGCGCAGGGAGAAAATTGTAGCGGTCAATGTTGCTCAATTTATAGTAGTCTGTATAGCCTGCAAACAGTTCATCGCCACCATCGCCGGAAAGGGCAACTGTTACATATTCGCGTGCGAACTTTGATACATAGTACGTTGGTATAGCAGAGCTATCGGCAAATGGTTCATCATACGCATCTACGAGAGTGGTCAGAAGATTAACGGATTCTGGCTCAAGCACCCGTTCATGATGATCCGTTTTATACTGTCGCGCAACTTCTCTCGCATATTGAAGTTCATTGAATTGTGATTCTGGAAAGCCAATGGAGAAAGTCTTCACGGGTTCATTGGAGTGCCGTGTCATGAGGGCTACAACAGAGCTTGAGTCAATGCCGCCACTCAAAAAGGCGCCAAAGGGCACATCACTGATCATATGCAGGCGAACTGATTCGGAGAATTCTTTTTCGATCTCCTCACACCACTGTGCCTCCGATCTAGAAAAGTCGGGTTGGAAATGAAGATCCCAATAACGCGTTATCTGCGGTTCTGATGATGAATAAGGGTGGAGTGACAGGGTATGAGCCGGCGGAAGTTTTCTTATGGCGGAATAAATTGTTCTACTCCCTGCCACATATCCATAGGTGAAATATAAATCCATTGCCTCAATGTCTATCGCACGATCGACATCGGCCGCTTTCAAGATCGCTTTGATTTCGGAGCCGAAAACAAAGGAATGCTGATCACAATAGTAATAGAATGGCTTGATCCCAAAACGGTCTCTTGCGCAAAATAACTCTTTTTCTTCATTGTTCCAGATCGCAAAAGTGAACATTCCCCTCAAGTGAGCGACACAATCATTGCCAAATTCCTCATAGAGATGCAAAATACACTCGGTATCTGTTTTTGTGCTCAGGATGTGGCCCTTACTTGTGAGAAGTTCTCGGAGTTCTTGAAAATTATAAATTTCGCCGTTGAAGATGATCCAAAGGGAGCCATCCTCATTCGTTAAAGGTTGATGTCCTGTGCTAAGATCAATTATGCTTAATCTTCTAAATCCCAAACCGACATTGCCCTGCACATAGTACCCTTCGTCATCAGGTCCTCGGTGTCGGATTGAATCGGTCATGCTTCTGATTTCGCTTTCCTCAACCCTTCGGGACGAATCAAAATATATTTTTCCACAAATACCACACATGAAACTTCACCTGTTAAGAACTTATTTTTGTTGAGGAAGCATAGGACTGTCGGTCTTGTATGTCAAGCAATATTGGGTTGCAATATTGGGTTGCCAAAATATACACAGTAGCCAAAATATACTGCCAAAATATACTTGACATTCAAGAACCTCCTTCGTATTCTTCCGCCACAATATTGGTGAATAGCAAAGGGAACTTAATGTAAAGGTTGTTTTTTCGATAAAACGGTTGAATTTGCGGCCCAGTTGTTATGACAATGACGTTGAAGCGAGAAATTCACCACTTGCCGATTCATGTAATCGAGAGGGCGGAGCCGAGACCTTTGCATAACCTCACAAATCCGTCGCCGTCGTCATATCGGCAAAAGCCGGTATCCAGTGTTATCAGTCATTTCCTGGATTCGAGACCTTTGAATAACTGCCAATATTGTCATTTCGACCGAAGGGAGAAATATTTAACTATGCACGAGCATTAAGATTTCTCGTCGCTAATGCTCCTCGAAATGACAAAATTCAAAGGTCTCGGATTCCGGATCAAGCCCGGAATGACGAAACGGGGGTGTTATTTACCACGCTTTGAAGGGTTTTCGAGGGGAAAGATTTGCGAGATGTTTTAGCCGATGGTATAGGGACGGGCAGATGAGTGA
>JBAQLR010000107.1:0-2660 GCA_049302035.1 Syntrophales bacterium | reverse complement strand
GGGCTGCGTGCGGTGCAAACGCCAACAGCACCCACCTTGCCCGGCACACCCGGTATACAGCCACCGGGAGTGCCTTGTGCCGTGTCGAATGGTCGCAATGCCCGCCACACCCGGAAAAGAGCCTCCGGGAGTGGCTACTCGGATGCCACTTGCACAGAAGGACAACAGACGCGCTGCGCTCTATTCACTCCCTGCCCCCCGCCCCACGACTCCGCACAGCAAGACAAACTACCGCCTTGCTGTCCTCCGCGAGGGGCTATGTCCTCGGCGACGCCACAGGAAACAACGTGCCCAGCTCCCCCCACACCCCGAAAGGAGACTCGGGGAGTGGGGGCGCGGATGCCATTTTGCTCAGAAAAACAACAGCATGTTAGCGGTGGGTTGTCACCCTTCACCTGGACAAACAGCCGTCAAGGTGAAAGGGTCACAATCCACACCCGAAACCGGCCAGGATAAAATCAGGACGAGAATGCAAACAGCTCATACTCGCCCTGATTTCACCCTGTCCTGCCTTATTCCAAAAGCATTCAAAAAGACAATCAGAAGCTGCTAAACATCGTGGATTCCTGCCGCGATGGAGACTACGTCAGAAATCCCCGACGCTAAGCAGCAGCTCAATTTGTAATAGAAAAGAAAAAACAAACTTCCAGAAGAAACTTCCTAAACAAACCAACAACCCTTCGATTGTTCGGGGAGTGCTGACGCCCAAGTTAAGAATCACCGCCAGCATAATCACCACGCCGCGAAAAGAATGCGGCGCTACGATGTGGCCTACGGCCAAGGCACCACGCTGCTGCGAGTCCTTGTTGCTGGAGCCCGATTTCGTCAACCAAAAGCCCCTCACTCCGATACACACTTATCCCAGCGCCGCCAATTAAAAGACTAATCAGATGGGCGCGCTATTTTATGGCCTGCTTTCTATTCGCCCCGCCTCATAACGCTATATTATGTAATCGCGCCGAAAAGCCCGCTTCTTACATAATAGGCGTTATGCGGCAGGTTTTTTTGTCATTCCGTTTGCATAATATTTCCCGATCAGCTTGCAAGTTTCGACGTAGGCAAACAGCCTGCCAAAAAAATGCGCTCACTATTTTACAGGCCACTTTTTTAAAGGATGCGCCCGCAATTATTCCCCCCAACCCCCGAGGGGGAATTAACCAACAACCCTTCGCATGTTCTGTTCCGCGCTCCGCCGTCGAAGTCGCCAGACTCCAACCAGGGCAACAAACCGCCCTGTTTTCCGCTGCTGGCTTTGTTCGCCCGCTCCGCTCTCAATTTGCCGGGTTCGTGCCGATCTGAAAAGCATTATTCCCCCGCCACCCATCCCATCCGCCCCCAGGGGCTCCCCGTCTTGGCTCCTCGGTCGCCCGCCTCCCCACTTGCCGCAAACTGCGCGGCACCATCGTCGCTAAAATACTCAATCAATATCAACTTGGGGGATGGCAGTTATTTTTTGGATTAGATGGGCAAGTATGAAAGGGACAGTATGACCCATTGAGATATGAACAGCTTTCAACATCAGCGATTACGACGAGGCAACATATTAGGCGGCGTTCTTGACGATTCTGCTTCTTGTCTCAACCGGTAGCCTAATTGCTGCGAAAAAATCGGCCGGATACAGGTAATCCTCTCCAGACTCATCAATGATTCTCACTTGATTGTAGTGTTCAGCCTCCTGGTCCGGAATCATTTCATATAATTTCCGTATCTCCAAAGATGCTTCATAGCCGCTGTTACTAACGCAAATCATGAATTTTTGTTTCATCCTGTTACTCCAAGTATTTTTTGACTTTTATTTCTTTTTTCCCCTTGCCATGACCTTCGTACCAGTGCAGTTCTGCAAGCTTTACTGTCCCATCCATTAACCTAACTTAAGCAATTCCCTTGCGTTTTCTCCAAGTCGTCTTTCCGTATATGCGATCAAGCCTCCGCAACTCACGGATGCTATGGCCCGTGGCAATTGTTTCAACCCAAAGAACGTCACCCAGGATCTCGAAGTGCATATTTCTTTCCTTCTATTCGCCGCGCAATTGGGTGACATAATCGGCGCTGCTGCCTGATTTCATCGACGGCGGAAATATGGTCCCACTGTGCGGAGACCATCCCACTCAACGAGTGCCATGCACCGATTTTCCCGACGGTCGCTGCGGCCTGCGGCACCTTTTGCAGGATCATTTCTTTCTTGATTTCATTCAGTTCATGGACCAATCGGTCCAATCGCTGTTCTATCGCGGTAGACATGATCAGCACCTCCTTCTTCTTAATTCATCCTTAGGGTCTGAAGATACCGAAATTGATTAGGCATGTCAATGGTAATCGTTTTTGTCAAAACCTCTCCAGCAGCTTCATCAGGTTCCTCTTCGGCTTGTGGCGAAGACGGACATCGGCGAGGTATAGTTTGAATTCCTTCGCTTTTCCCAGCACGTTCATTAGTTCTTGAATTTTGCCGATCATCCCGGCAGCCTCTTCATAGGCATCATTTTTCTTCCGCTCGATCACCGGTTCCACGAGCCTCTGGTACACGCCGACCGCATCGGCGGGATGGGATTTTTCCCGCACCCTCGCCAGTTCCCGCCAGAGTCCATCCCGACAGCCGCCGGCTTGGGCCTCTTGCCATGCCGTTTCCACATCCTTTTCCCATAGGAATATCTCCACCAGCC
>JBAQLR010000106.1:0-9091 GCA_049302035.1 Syntrophales bacterium | reverse complement strand
AGGGATAAGAACTTCCTTTTTCGCAGGGGGAGTATAGGGGGGCTGTTTTTGCTTGTCAAGGAACATTTTTCATCTGTTTTGCATCAAAAAGCAGGGACTGGCGATGCGGTTGGTGGGTAAGAAAGATGGATTGACGTCCGCTTTTTTGAGAAATCAGCTCATCTTTTGATCGTTTCATCCGATAAGATGTGGCAGCGGGGATTAAATCCGAGAAAATCGCCGAAGGTCTGGATAGCGATGGCGGCGCTTGCAAGAAAATGTCGGCAAATATTCATGGCCGCAGTCTTTACATTTCACACGGGCAAAGCCATTGTGCAGATCACCGCAATCGAGATAGCGACAGATTACCTGCTCGACATAGGGCCGTCAGAATCCGTATTGCCTGGAGAAATACTCATCAAAGATTTGGAGAAAGGTTTCAAAATAATCTTCAACGCAGCGGTAGTAATCAGAATCTTGCGGCGGAATTATATGAAGAAGGATATTCTGTGTCAAGGGGATTTCAGGAAAGGGATTTTTGCGTACGCTACGGATTGTGTGGTTGACGAAGGGGTCCATGGATTCAGTCCTTCCCGAACATGCCGTTTGCAAAGGGTTATTTTATGAAAAGACACTCGCGGGCATAAATTCGTTGGTATCCACTATTGACGACCGGCCTCAAACCATGTAAGGAAAAACAAACCGTGGGTGCAGCAGAGATGAGTAAAAACATATTCATAACAGGGGCAACCGGCTTCCTGGGAAGCTATGTGGCCGCCGAGTTATTAAGGAGAGGCCACTTCTTATATATTCTTTCAAGACCGAAAGGCAATGAGGGGTGTAACGAGAGGCTGCATAGGGCTTTACGCCTATGGGTGGATAACCATGCAGCAAAGAGGCTAAGAATCTTTGAGGGCGATATTGAATCGCGAGATCTGGGCTTGGCCCCGGAGGATTTGGCACAACTGCGGGACATCAGTTTGGAAATACTTCATTGTGCCGCCTGTACGAGTTTTGGCGGTTCATCGGCTGATACTACATTCAGGACAAACGTGGAAGGGAGTAAGAATATCCTTGATTTTGCGTCAAGGGTTAAAGCTACAACCCTGCACTTCGTCAGTACGGCGTATGTTGCGGGCGACTTCGCCGGACCGTTTAGTGAGACAGATCTCCAGGTGGGACAGGGGTTTAATAACCTCTACGAGAAAACGAAGTATGAAGCGGAAGTGATTGTAAGAGATTTTTCGCGTAAGAGCCAGATTCCAGTCAATTTCTTTAGGCCCTCTATCATCATGGGCGAAACGGATACCGGTAAGACAACTAATTTCAACACCTTCTACTCATATTTTAACGCCCTTGGCTCGCTTAAGAGGAAACTGGAGGAAAGGCTCAACCAGGAAGAAGGCGGCCTTGACGGCAGCGGGATCGTAAGAAAGGACGGGTTTTTAATCCTTCCCTTGCGGATAGCGGCGAGCCCCCGAGCACTGAAGAATATTGTCCCCGTCGATTTTGTCGGGCAAGCCATAGCTGCGGTTGTGGAAGGAGAAAGTAACGGCATAAAAACCTTTCACCTGACCAACCCGGACCCTCCAACTATGTCCTGGCTTAACAGCGAATTCAATGATGCGCTCGGCATAAGAGGGATAAAGCTCGTGGAAGAAGCTGAAATTACGTCAAAACAAAACTTTTTCGAAGGTATTATACATCGTTCCATAAAAGCTTACAGACCTTACCTGCAAGGGGAGCCCCGGTTCATATGTGACGCAACCCATGCCCATCTGCATAGCCTTGGTGTTTATTTTCCGAAGCTGCCTGGTGATTATTATCGCAGACTAATAGAATATGCTGAAAAAGCTGATTATGGAGCTGATCAGGAGGAACCCATGGAAAAATCTACCGCCCTGATATTTATTGAAAGCCTCGAAAAGAAGGTTGGAGAAAGCATTATCCCCAATCTTAAAAGCTTAAATGCCTGCTTTTCTATCAGGCTCGCCGATATTGACAAAAAAATCTCTCTTTCAATCAAAAACGGCATTCTCGAAAAGCTGTCAGCACGAAACGGCTCCGATAGCCGCTTCACCTTCGTTCTTTCCTCCGATACCCTGGGTGAGCTTATCGAGAAAAAGGTAAAGCCCCAGGAAGCCTTTTTTGAAAAAAAAATCGAAATAGAAGGGGACATGGGCGAGGCGCTTGTTCTCGCTCCTATCTTTGACGAATTTTTCCGAAGTCTGGGCTCCCTATGAACATCGCGGCGCCGTGGTTTAACCAAAACCAAGACGAATGGTTGCGGGAAGTTCTGCAAGTGCACTTCGACAAGGATTACGGAACTCCCTATTGGCTAAGAAGAGAAAAGGAACTTTCCATCTCCGTTCCGGATGAAATAAGGCGCATTGACGATTTGAAACTGCTCGGTCCGATGGTAGAGGAGGATTTAGCGGTTCTTCCCTTAGAAGAATTTTTGCCTCGGATCTTTCTCGAAAAAAAAACGCAACTGATAATCGGTGAGACCGGGGGAACGACGGGAAAAATCAAGACTACAGCCTATTCCACTGCCGAGTTCACCTATGCTTTTGTCGATTTTCTCAAATATGTATTTGAAAAAAGAGACTTTCCCGGCGGCTTGAATTGGCTTTATCTCGGTCCTTCCGGGCCTCACATCATGTTCAAAAATGCTCGGCGTCTTGCCCGGGCGCTCGGATCTCTCGAACCATTTTCCATCGATTTTGATCCCCGGTGGATAAAAAAAATGGCAAAGGGCTCCTTGGGGTTTGAGCGCTACAAAGAGCACGTGTTGGCACAAGCAGAAAGGATTTTCCATGTACAGGAAATAGGATTGCTGTTTACCACCCCTGTCATGGCCCTCATGCTTGGCGAAAGGCTTACCCCGGCTAAAAGGCAAAAGGTGGGAGGAATGCATCTGGGAGGAATGACGCTGACCGGAAACGATTACCGGAAATTGAGGGAGATTTATCCCAATGCCGTGATTGTTCCTGGTTACGGCAACACCCTATTTGGCGTCGCCTTGGAACTCAGTGCTGCGGCTGATAATTCCGTAAATTACTACCCGCCCGGCCCCAGACTCATTTTGAAGGTAATTCCGAAAAATGGCCTTCCCGACGGTCAGCGGATAGCAAAAGAAGTGGCCTTGGGAGAGAAAGGGCAGGTTATGTTTCATAGATTGGACAAATGCTTCTTTATTCCCAACATGGTTGAACGCGACGAGGCCGTGAGGGTGCCGCCAAGCAAGGAAGGGGAAAAGTGGGGCTTTCACCTTGACGGGGTAAAAGATCCAGGTCCGCTTTCCGGGTCCGGGTCGGTTTTAGACGGTGGACTCTATTGATAAAAATTAATAAACTGGCCATTATTGCGGCTTTAATCTTATTTGTTCCGGTTCACATTGCCGCCGCGCAGCAACAGGGATGGGGAAACCGCCGTTTCGATTTCGTTCCTCAAGAAAGCAGGATTGTTTTTGGGGCCGCCTCTACCCTACATTCATTCCATGGCCGGGCAAATGATGCGGAAGGTTTTGCAGAGGGAGAGATGGAACATCTCGGAGAAACCGCTACCGGGGTCTTGAAGGTTGCCGTCAAGAGCATGACAACCGATCACAAAGCGAGAGACGCCGCCATGCTGGAAAGCCTCGAAGCAGAGAAATACCCCTTCATCCTTTTTTTCGTCAAGCATATTGCGATATCGTCTCTTTCAGAGAATAAATTGAAGGCAAGGACAGTATTGACGGGAGAATTGAACCTCCATGGGATAAAAAAGGTTATTGAAATGCCTGCCGAAGTGACATGGGCATATCCGAAGATTTATATTAAAGGGAGAAAAGAGCTTTCTCTGAAAGACTTCAGCATTAACCCGGCGTCTTTTCTGTTTGTCAAGGTCAAGGATAAAGTGGTTGTGGAATTCGATATGGTAGGAAAAGAAAAGGCTTTTTCTCAATAATAATGATCGTCCAGAGTGTATAAATGTTTGCGGAAAGAGTAACGTTTCCTTCCGGCAGCCTACTGCTGGAAGGAGTCTTGAATTATCAGGAAGATAAAGCTTGCCGGAATGCGCTTATCCTCTTTTCTCCCCATCCCAAGCTTGGTGGAGATATGGATAATAACGTCATCAAGGGGATAGGCGAAAATCTGGCGGAGGCGGGCTTGGTAACCTTAAGATTCAATTATCGGGGCATTGGCAGGAGTGAAAGTTCTTCTCCCGGAGTTTCCCTCTACGATTTTTGGGATGGCTTGGACAAAAATAGCGATTACCGGGAAATCATCCAGGATGGGTTTGCGGCCTTTCGCTTCACAAAGGGCCTGGCAGGTATAAAAAAGGTTTTCATGGTCGGCTATTCTTTCGGGGCGAAGATCATGGAGGAAGTAGCCGCAGAAACGGACACGGAAGCCGTTGCAGCCATTTCTCTCCCCTTGCGATTTCATGATTTCTCAAAATTTGCCAACCTTTCTGCAAAAAAACTGCTCATCTGGGGGGAAAAAGACTTCACCGCAAGCGAGGCGGAGATAGCGATGTTCGTGAAGATTGTCAGGCCGCCGCAAGAAATGGTTATGATAAAAAATCAGGACCATTTTTTCCGGGGATACGAGCGAGACCTCTCGAAATTGATCGAAGGAATTATATTAGAATGATTGAAATTATTAATCTTGAAAAGAGCTACAGCCACGTTCACGCCCTGCGAGGCGTGAACCTTACCATAAATCCGGGGGAGATATTGGGGCTCTTGGGACCTAACGGCGCCGGCAAGACGACCCTTATCTCCGTCCTTGCGGGTCTTGTTAAGCCGACCCACGGCGCAGGCCTTATTGAGAAGGAAAATGTTTTTAGGCAGACGAGAGACGTCAAAAAGATCATCGGCCTTGTGCCTCAGGAGTTGTCACTCTATGCATCGCTGACCGGGAAGGAAAACCTTAACTTTTTCGGAAGGATGTATGGAGTTAAAAAGAAGGCGCTCGCACTGAAGATATCATCACTACTTGATTTTGCCGGGCTTAAGGAAAAGCAGGATGATCTGGTCCGGACTTATTCCGGTGGCATGAAAAGGAGGCTTAATCTCATATGCGGTCTTATACACAGTCCGAGATACGTCTTCCTTGATGAGCCGACCGTCGGCGTCGACCCACAATCGCGCGAGCATATCTTTCATAGCATAAGGCGTTTGCAAGAAGCAGGGATCGGTATCCTTTACACTACCCATTATATTGAAGAGGCGGAAAAGCTTTGTGATCGGGTGGCAATCATGGATGAGGGCCGGATCATAGCAATCGGCCCCCAAAACGTTCTGCTTGCAGATCACGGCTGCCCCGACCTGGAAAATCTTTTTCTCAAGCTTACAGGGAAAGGTTTACGAGATTGAAGCTGATATTTATCGCCCTTAACGAATTTAAACTCCTCCTGCGTGACCGGCCGGCTCTTTTGCTGATGATTGCCGTTCCAATAGCTGTCATAACTGTAACCGGCTTTGCCCTGGGAGGCATCTACGGGAAAAGCGAGAGCTTCATCAGGATCTATCTTCCCGTAGTTGATCTTGATAAAGGGTTTGCGTCCGCATCGCTTCTGGAAGCCCTGCAAAAGGAACGCACGCTGGAGATCGAAGCAACAGCGTACCGAAAAGCTGTGAAGCTTGTAGGGGATGAAAACAAAGCCGCGGCCGCACTTATTATTCCTGAAAATTTTACCTCAGACATCATAAGCCGCAAACCGGTCACCCTGCGGCTTCTAACCGATCCGGCGAAAGGCCTTGAAGTTATGACGGTAAAGGCCCTGATCACCGCCTCTTCCATAAAGCTTGCCAGCGAAACAGGTGCCGGCGGATTAGGCTTAGGCTCCGTGGAGATAAAGGGGGAGAATTTAACGGGCATCAAAGGCAACATAACTTCCTTTGACGAGAATGTCCCCGGCTTTAGCATCATGTTCATCATGTTCGGGGTACTGGCAGGATTCTCCGAGGGGATATTCCGGGAAAGAGATGAGGATCATACCCTTCAGAGGCTATTGCTGGCGCCGGTGACCAAATTTGCCATTCTGGGAGGAAAAGTTCTTGCTTGGACGCTTATCGGCCTGGTTCAAATGACGACCCTTTTCGTTTTTGGTTATTTTGCTTTCAACATCTCTCTAGGTAATTCCGTACCGGGAATGCTGCTCACCATATTAGGCGTAGCCTTTACCGCCTCATGCATCGGCCTCTTGATCTCGTCGCTTTCTCAATCCCGAGAACAGGCAAAGTCGCTGGGAACGCTCACCATCCTTACGATGGCGGCTATGGGAGGGTGTTGGTGGCCTCTGTTCATCGAACCGAAGTGGATGCAGAAACTTGCCCATGTCGTTATGCCGCCATGGGCCATGGACTGTTTTTTCGACTTGATGATCAGGGGAAAGGCCGTGGCCGACATTTTACCTGCGCTGGGCGGACTATATCTTTATGGAGTTGTTGCCCTTATTCTCGGGATCTACCTGTCCAACAAGGTGTTGTTCCACCGACCTTAATCAATCCATTTTTCATTAAATCGGTAAAAAATATGTCAAGAATTTTTAATGGTAAAAAAATTGAGTTGCTGGCGCCGTCAGGCACTATGGAAACTTTTAAAATAATGCTCAAAGCAAATTGCGACGCCATCTACATTGGCGGTAAATCTTTTAATATGAGAATGATGAGATCAGGGTATAACTTTTCTGATGAAGAAGTATCAGAAGCTGTAAAAATGGCGCGGGACGCGAATAAAAAAGTTTATATCACCGTCAATAACCTGATAAATGACAATGAAATAGCCGGGATAGCGGAATACTTGCATTTTCTGGAGGGGATAAATGCTGATGGCATTATAATCCAAGATTTGGGCATTTTACAGATTTGCCAAGAACAAAATCTGCATCGCTTTGAAATACATTCTTCGGTGATGATGAATGTCCACAATATTTCAACAGTAAAAGTATTAAAACATTATGGTGTATCCAGAATAATACTTTCCCGGGAAATGGACTTAAGAACGGCAAAAAGTCTCCAGAATCAAACAAATATTGAGACCGAGTACTTTATCCACGGCGATATGTGCGCGGTTAACGGGGCAAATTGCTATTATAGTTCGATTGTTTTTGGAAACAGCTCTAATCGCGGCAGATGCTTTAAACCATGCCGGTGGCCATATCGCATTAAAAAAGATGGGGCTGAGCATCCAACCCAATATCCACTGGCCGCCAGAGATATGTGCATGTATGAACACATCCCGGAATTGATTGAGGCTTGCATTACTTCCTTCAAAATTGAAGGCCGCATGAGAGATACCGATTTTATTACTAGTTTGGTTAATATTTATGGAAATGCCATTGACAGGTATATCGATGAACCTATTGGTTTCGATAGGAAAAAAGATATGCCGGAATTATTGGAAAATCGAAAACGCGATTTTACCACAGCCTATGCATTCTCCAAACCCGGCCTGAACTATATCAACGACAGATGTGAAGGGACAGGAAAGTTTTCTGCAAGGGAGAAAGTTTTTTCTGCTCCCGATGAGGAACCGGAACTGACAGAAGCGATAATAGATGCCGCCCAGGCGGGGTTAAAGGGGGATTCCCCCGAATTTTCCGGTAAGCACAAATTATCTGTCAAGGTTAATAATTATCCTCAAGCCAAGCTCTGCCTCGCAGCGGGAGTCGACCGTATTTACCTGCCCACGGAGGTCTTTCTCCCGGATAAATTTATTTCGCCGGAGCAATTGGAGGAATTGCATAATATCAAAGGAAATGCTTGCCTTTATTTAGATCTTCCGCAGATGATGAATGAGCGGCAATTTGAGATGATCGATCAATATTTGCAGCAATGGGGTCATTTTTTCGATGGGTTATTAGCCGCAAATCTGGGAGCTATTGACCAGTATAAACATAAATACAAGTTATTGGCCAATTTTAATCTGAATGTTTACAATAACCGGGCAGTAAATTTTTATCATAATGCCGGCGTCGACGAGTTTACCGTTTCTATTGAGTCAAATATAAACGAACTATCGGATTTTATGAGTAAATGCGAATTGCCTCTGGAATTAATAGTGCATGGACCTTTGAAAGTCATGTATACCGATCATAATTTATATGAAAATGTATCGGCTTTGGCCCCGGTTAAAAAAAACGATAACAAATATATTGGTAATAATATCCTTGTGTTAATGACAGATAAAGGCGAAAACCCGGTTTTCCTGGACCATAACTCAAGAAACCATATATTTACGGCTAAGGAATTATGTTTATTACCTATACTTGGCAGTTTCAATTTGAAAAAACCGCTAAGTTTCCGCATCGAAGGGCAAACTTACACGCCGGAAGAGCTAAAAAGCATCATTACAGTCTATCAGTCGGCCCTGGCAGACAAGTCAAGATGCAGAGATTTATTTTTTAATCTAAAATCATTCAAAGCGGGTTTTACGCTGGGTGCGTTATCTTTTTTCGGGGAATAAAAGGCACAGTGGGACTCGTGACGAGGCTCCTTAGGTCTCCGGGTTCCCGGCGAAGACGGCCTTCACCATATCTTCACCCCCATAGAAATTCTGCGGTTATTAGTAATCCCGGCAAAGGATTATATAGCTATCTTTGCCACCTTTGAACACTGTCGCTTGTTAAACATTTCGTTAAGAAGCTATTGAGCTGGTTGACAAAATCATGGCATTCTTTTTTACCGAAGACCGAGGGGCCGCCCATCATCATGCCGTTGTCTCTCAGGCCCGTCATCATCACGCATCGCCAGCTTGTTCTTTGATGTTGTCCTCCGTATGGAAATAACCTCGCGGGTTGAGCGCAAAGGCACCCTTGGCAACCACCCGATCGGCGAGCGGGATGTCGGCGGTAATCACCAAGTCCTCTTGCCGTGCCAGTTCCACGATGCGATCGTCGGCAACATCAGGCCCTTCCGGGACGATAATATTGGAGATGATAACGGACAAGGGATAAGAACTTCCTTTTTCGCAGGGGGGGTATAGGGGGCTGTTCTTGCTTGTCAAGGAACATTTTTCATCTGTTTTGCATCAAAAAGCAGGGACTGGCGATGCGGTTGGGTAAGAAAGATGGATTGACGTCCGCTTTTTTGAGAAATCAGCTCATCTTTTGATCGTTTCAC
>JBAQLR010000105.1:0-4006 GCA_049302035.1 Syntrophales bacterium | reverse complement strand
GTCTCGTGGCGCCGTTTTTCGGCAAGACGGACGGGCTTATCTCGGCCCCCTGTGCGCCGGCCGCCGCTGTCCTCACCGCGCTGATCCTGGGGCTTTTGGAGGGGAAGGGTGGTGCGCCCCTTACTCCGGCGAGCATCATGCCGTTGCTGTCCTTCACGATCCTGCTGGCGGCGCTGCTGCAAATTTTCTACGGCGCCGTCGGGCTCGGCAGCTTGATCAAGTTTATCCCCTTTCCCGTCGTCAGTGGTTATCTTGCCGGGGTGGGGGTGCTTATTGCCCTGGGACAACTGCCCAAGCTGCTGGGGCTGCCAGGTGGAACCTCGCTGGCCTCGGGCCTGACTTCGCCGGAGCTTTGGAGGTGGCAGGGGCTGGCCGTCGGGTTGGTTACCATCGTCCTTATGGCTTTGGCGCCGCGTTTTACCAAAAAGGCGCCGACCACCATTATCGGACTGACGGGGGGGGTTGTCGCCTACTTTACTTTGGCGATCTTTTACCCCGCCCTCCTGAAACTGTCGGACAATCCGCTGGTCATCGGGCCGATCATGACGCCTGTGCCATTTTTCGCTGTCCTGGCCGGCCACGCGGCGTCTTTATTCTCTTTCAACTTTGCCTTTCTCCAGTCCATTATTATCCCGGCGCTTACCCTTTCGGTTCTCCTTTCCGTTGACACTCTGAAAACCTGCGTAGGATTGGATGCCATGACGCACAGTCGGCATAACTCGAACCGGGAAATTATCGGGCAGGGAATAGGAAACCTTGTCTCTTTCCTGAGCGGCGGCATGCCCGGCGCTGGCACTATGGGACCTACCCTGGTTAATGTGACCAGTGGTGGCCGCACTGCCCGGTCGGGGATGATAGAAGGCGCCCTGGTCTTGCTGGCGCTGTTTTTTCTGGGACCTCTGATCGCCTGGGTTCCGATCGGCGCCCTGGCCGGTATTTTGCTCGTTATTGCCTGGCGTATGTTTGACATGACCATGTTCCGCATGTTGCGTTATCCCGAGGGCCGTCAGGATTTTGCGGTAATTGCCGGCGTCGTGATTGTTTCCATAACGGTTGACCTGATTGCGGCGGCCGGGGTGGGAGTGGTTCTGGCGATTCTGTTGTTTATCCGCGACCAGATGCGGGGGACGGTCATAAGAAGGAAAATTTACCTGAACCAGATGTCTTCAAAAACACGGCGCCTTGCTTCGGAAAGGGAGATATTACAACGTTACGGCGAGCAGGGGGTCTTTTGTGAACTCCAGGGAGATCTGTTCTTTGGCACCACTGACCAGTTGTTTGCTCTGCTTGAGCCTGACATGCGGAGCAAGCGTTTTATACTTCTCGACATGCGCCGTGTCCATTCGATGGATTATACGGCGGCGCACCTCTTCGAGATGATGCAGGCACGACTTAAGGAACATGGCGGTCAGTTGCTGTTCAGCGGCATGCCTTCCAGCCGGCTCGCGGAGCGTGACTTCGAGCACTATCTTGTACAACTGGGGGTGGTGAGGCAGGAAGGCGGCGGCGTGATGATCTCCGATACCCTGGATGGCGCCCTGGAGTGGATGGAAGAACGCATCCTTGAAGCGGCGGGCGCGTCGAAAAGGAGCGAAAAACTGCTGGAAGTGAAGGACTTTGAGTTGTTTCGTGAGTTTGATGATGGCACGCTCAGCGAGCTGACGGTCTATATGAGAGAAATGTCGCTGGTCCAGGGGGAGAAGGTGTTGTCGCAGGAGGCTGGTGGCGACGAAATCTTTCTGGTACGAAGGGGGAGCGTCAGGATCATGCTTTCCCTCCGGGGGGGGAAACGTCACCATCTGGCCACGATCGGCCCCGGCGATTTCTTTGGTGAAATATCTTTTCTCGCACGTCGCGTGACGCCTACCCAAGGTGAGGCAAGCTACCCAACGCGCCGTTTGCGTGCAGCAGTCGGAGAGTGGTCTTCTCTTGAGCGAAATGGCCGTTCGGCGGAGGTTGAGGCCAAGGCGCCGACCGATCTTTATGTTCTCTCCCGTACCCGTTTAGATGTTTTGTCCCGCAGCAATCCCCAATTCGGCGTCCAGTTTTTTGCCCGTCTGGCGGCCGCGATTGCTGAAAGATTGCGCCGGACCGAGGCTGAGTTGCAGACCCTCGAGGAGCGGTAGATATTGGTGATGGGTAAATCTTGACCGTTATCCTGAACTGTGAGAAACAGGGCCATGCGTAAAAGGACTACCCCGGCAAAACTGCAACGGCTCGATGAGATAATTTCCCGGGCGTTAAAGAAAAGGCATGTTCCCTTCCAGTCCGGAGATCGCCGGTTGTTGGCGGTGTGGGAAGGGGCTGTCGGTCCGCAGATTGCGTCCCAGTCCCAGCCGGAATATCTCAGGAGGGAAACGCTCTCCGTTAAGGTCGCCAGTTCTGTATGGATGCACCAGCTTCATTTCCTCAAAGAAGAGATCATTGACAAGGTAAATTCCGGTCTGGGCAGCACGGCCGTCAAGGACATACGCTTTACCATCGGTTCCGTTCCCCCGCCTCCGGAGGCAGGCCATGAAGTGGTTGCACCATTGCCGCCGCCCGGCCTGCTCAAAGAGAGAGATAAACAGATGATGGAAGCCTGCCTGGAATCTCTGACGGATGAGGAGCTGAAGGAAATCATCCGCCGGGTCATGACCAGAGAGATTATCTGGCGAAGATGCCTGGAGAGGAAAGTTCCTTGAAAATGCCGACCATTCCTTCTGTGTAGTTGTTTTTTTCGTCAAAGATAAAGAGGGGTGGCATAATCTCCAGTTCTTCCCCTCCCTCCCTGAGCCCTTCCGTTAAAAGGAATTGCCCGGCAGTTTGCACACGGGAATGAACCATGCGGAGTCTTTTTGGTTCCACCCTTGCCTCCCGCATGACGCTGAGCAGCTCCACCATCCGGGAGGCGGGATAGATGAAATAGGCGCGGCCCGCTGGCCTAAGGACGTGCCTTGCCGCTCGCAGAAAATCGCGGAGGTCGCCGCCAAGTTCATGCCTCGCCGTGGCCTTTTCCCGGTCGGGGTTGATTCTGCCGGAATTAACCTTCCGGTAGGGGGGATTGGCAATAACCACGTCAAAAGAAAGGGGGGGGAAAGCGGTTTTAATTTCCTTCACATCCACATGGCGCATCTGGATTTTATCATCGAGTCCGTTCAGCATGACGCTCCGGCTGGCCATTTCTATCAAATCCGTCTGAATATCAATCCCCGTTATGCGAATCCCTTCCCACCGTCCGGACAGGATCAGGGAGATCACGCCGCTGCCTGTTCCCATTTCCAGCGCCTGTTCATTGGCCCGTAAACGGACAAAATGGGCTAAGAGGAGGGCATCTAGGGAAAAGCGGTATCCCTTTGCCTTTTGCAGCACCTGCATGCGACCGCCCAGCAGATCGTCCAGGGTTTCATCGGAGCGCGGCGACGGCTGCATATGCCTTATTCCAGAAGATGGATAAAAATGCCGCTGCGCAGCTTCGGTTCAAACCACGTGGACTTGGGGGGCATGATCCCATCGGCGTCCGCTACGGCCATCAGTTGTGCAACCGTTACCGGGTAAAGGGCAAAGGCTACGGCAAATTTGCCTTCGTCAACCAGCCGCTCCAGTTCTCCCATGCCCCGGATGCCGCCCACGAAGGCCACCCGTTCATCGCGGCGGGGATCATTGATGCCCAGCACCGGCCCCAGTAAGCGTTCTTGTAAGATGGAAACGTCCAGGCTGCCGATGTAATTGTGCTCATCGATGAGGTCGGCATGGGCCGCGAGGCGATACCAGCGACCATCGAGATACATGCCGAATTCATGTTTGTGCTGCGGCGCTTTTTCGTGGAAATCAGGGGTCACGCTAAAGCTTCCCTCGCATTTTTGCAGAAATTCCCTTCTGCTCAAGCCGGCGAGGTCTTGCACCGCCCGGTTATAGTCCATGATTTTGAGTTGCCGGTCTGGAAAAAGGACCGCCAGGATATTTTCGTATTCCCCGCTCGGGCAGGCGGGGTGCTGTCCCCGCCGTTGCCGTGCCACTGCGGCGG
>JBAQLR010000104.1:0-52762 GCA_049302035.1 Syntrophales bacterium | reverse complement strand
ATCCGGCGCGCCGCTTCACCCAGGTTGCGGGCGCCGCAGACGAAGGGGATAGCAAACTTGTTCTTGTCGATATGACATTCTTCATCGGCAGGTGTCAGGACTTCGCTTTCATCGATATAGTCGATGTTCAATGCCTCCAGCAACTGGGCTTCCACAAAATGGCCGATCCGCGCCTTGGCCATGACAGGGATCGTCACCGCCGCTTTTATCCCGGCGATCATGGCCGGGTCGGACATTCGCGCCACGCCGCCGTCCCTGCGGATGTCCGATGGCACCCGTTCCAAAGCCATGACGGCCACCGCCCCTGCCTCTTCGGCGATCATGGCCTGCTCCACATTGGTTACGTCCATGATGACGCCGCCTTTCAGCATCTGCGCTAACTGAACATTCAACTCATATCTTTTCTTATCCACTTGCCTTACCCCTTTACTTGTGTTTGTCATTGCCCGCCGGGAAGTACCCGGTAGGTACAATGTCTGAATCGCATCGATTATTTACGGTTGGCATCTATATATCTTTCCTGCCTGATAAGCAAGAATATTGGATACATCATGGTGGGTCAGTTTGAAATCGATACAATGGCAATACTCCTTGTGACATAATCCCTGCACCTCGTTGCTGATAGATCCTTTCTTGCAAAAGTATCCTACCATCCTGTTATTACAGGGTCAACGAGGTTTTTCTATCTTTTGGGGTGGGGGATCAAGGCGGAATTCAGGTATTGCGGAGAAGTCCCCCGGATTTCCACAAGGGGACCATCTTCGATTAGCGTCATTTGCCCATTATCTTCTTCGTCATCATCGCTAACCCAGTGGAATAACCGTGCTGCGTCATTAACAAGGGGTTTGGCCGGCACTCCATATACCCTTAATTGCATCTCTTCATCGTAAATGCCGACACAGCCGTGCGAGGCGGGTCGGCCCGGCAAGTCCCTGGCATGTATCCAATAGGAAACATGATCGGCATCGATATGAAAACGTAGTGCGTAGTCCATGGGATACTGGGCGTCGCCTTTACTGGTCTTGTATAAGGAGGAAGTGTGCTTTTTGTGGCGGGCGTCTATCTTGAAGATGCCAAGGGGCGTCAGGTGACCTTCAATGCCTGTGGCGGCAGGGGTCGAGAGCCTTAATTCGCCATACTCGTAGCCGGCAAGCCACTGTTCCCCTACATCTATCAGGATATATTTAGGATATTCAGCCGCCGGCTCATATCTGCGAGGCAAAGGACAGTAGTGGAGGATGGCTTGCATATTTTCCGGCACTTTAATGGTCATGCCGGGGTAAACATGCCGTCGGTCAATCCGGTTAAGCCTTGCAACATAAAGCCAATTGTCAGCAAAAAGCCGCTCCAGGCTCTCATGGGGCATGATAAAATGACTTTTCCATTTGATGTTCTTCAAGCTGGGATAGACGAATCTGCTGAGGTCCTCCCGGGCGTGATCCGTCGGCGAAGCGGAAGGGTCGGCGGTGCTGGCAGGGTAGGAGAAGATTACCATACAGGCGGCAAACAACATTAGGAGGAGTATGAGAGCTTTGTGAACCATATGTTTATGGAAAAGTCGCACGGTTCCTTTCTTTTTTGTTAACTTGGTGAAGATACCATTTCCCTCTCCGCTATTCAAGAATATAGAGATATTTTCAAGAAAGGATTTGACAAGACAATACCATAAGTTATAGTATGCGCCACAAAAATTGGATGATAGTGGCGGCGAAATGGCCGTGTCCATAATTGCTCATGCCGAGGTTTTCCCAGCGATGAAAGAAAAAAGGGCCTTGGAGTTAATCTCTAATTTTTCCCGGGCGGCGGTTTTGGTTGTGGGCGATATCATGCTCGATCACTTTATATGGGGCAAGGTGGCGCGTATTTCACCTGAGGCGCCGGTGCCGGTGGTGGATGTGCAGACTGAGAACACCATGCTGGGTGGTTGCGCGAATGTGCTCAATAACATTCATGCAATCGGCGGACACGTGGCTGCGGCCGGTGTCGTGGGAGACGACGAAATGGGCGAGAGGTTGTGTCGTGAACTTCTGGTCCGCGGAATCGATAGAGAAGGCATTATCGAGGAAAAAGGACGGCCCACAACGTTGAAGACCAGGATTGTTGCCCATAATCAGCAAATGGTGCGATTTGATCGGGAAAGCCGGGCGCCGGTGACGGCGGCGAGTATCGGAAAGGTACTGGCCTATATCGAGTCCATGTGTCATGAGGTAGGGGCCATAATCATCTCCGATTACAATAAAGGTTTGATCTGCAAGGAATTGCTGGATGGGATTAGGAAGGTGGTTGCAGGCAGGAGCCTGGTAGTTTGCGTTGATCCGAAGCGAGACGACTTCTCCCTTTACCATGGCTTCGATGTTATCACGCCGAATAATCATGAGGCAGAGCGAGCGTTGGGCGTGGAATTACTTAATGATGCGGATCTCTATCAAGCCGGTGCAATCCTTCTGGAGCGCTTTGCTTTTCAAGCGGTGCTTATTACACGAGGGGAAGAGGGAATAAGTCTTTTTGAGAAGGGTGACGCGGTAGTTTATACTGCTTTTCCGGCGCGAGCCAAGGAAGTCTTTGATGTTACGGGTGCCGGGGATACGGTGATCGGAGTTTTTGCCTTGTCGATGGCGGCGGGTGCGAACTTTAAGGAAGCAGCTGCCCTGGCCAATCATGCCGCCGGTATAGTTGTAGGAAAAGTAGGTACGGCCACTGTTACCCAGGAAGAGCTTGTAAAGTCCCTATGAGTGAACCTAAATTGGCCGAGGTGGTGAAACTGTTCGCCAGCCTGCTTATTTCTGATAAAGACGTGCTGCGCCTCGTTCTGGAGTCTTTGGTCGGAGAGTATGGCTTGGTGGATTTTGTCAGTCCGATAAAGCCTTTTACCTATACCGATTATTACTGCCGTGAAATGGGTGGTAGAGTGGAACGAAGGTTTATTTCCTTTGCCGCCTTGATGCGCCCGGAATTATTGCCGGATGTTAAGCTGCGGACAAATGCGCTGGAGAAAGTTTTTTCTCGGGCGGAAGGACGCAAGGTCAACATAGACCCAGGCTACATATCGCCTGCGCACATCATCTTGGCAACAGGAAAGGCTTATGCTCATCGTCCTTATCTGCGGGATGGCATTTACGCCGATCTAGCCTTGGTGTATGGGGACAGATACTTCCAAATGCTTCCCTGGACTTATCCTGATTACGGGGAGCGGGAAACCAGAGAAATGTTTAAGACGATTAGAACGAAATACATGGCACAGCTCAAAAACACTAAGGGCAGAGGAATGCGTAATGGTTAAGAGCATGACAGGTTACGGACGTTCCGAAGCCATTCTGGGAGACAAAAGGGTCGCTGTAGAGATTAAGTCGTTTAACCATCGCTATCTTGAGGTTTCCCTCCGTTTGCCGAGCGCCTTTTCTGCAATGGAGTTGGAACTGAAAAAAAAGATCAACGCCCAGATTTCCCGTGGCAAGATAGAAGTCGTAATTCGCCAGGATGCCATTATTGCTTCGGAGGAAGGGAGGAGCCTGGACCTCGATGTGCCACTTCTGAGGAACTACTATTCCCTGCTCTGTCGGATAAAAGAAGAGCTCAAATTGTCGGAGGAAATAAACCTGTCACATGTGACGGCCTGCAAGGATATTTTTGTTTTTCATGAGGAGGAGGCTATCGACGAAATTTCGCAACGGGTGGCAGCACTGGTTGACGAAGCGGTTGCCTTGCTAACGGTAATGCGGGCGAAGGAGGGTGATACTCTGAGCCGTGATCTTCGAGAGAGGATTGCCGCAGTGGAACTACTGATCGAGGCAGTACAGGTAAAAACGCCCCATGTGCTTAACGCCTACCAGAAAAGGCTAACGGAGCGGATTAAAGAGTTGACCGGTGACATGGATATCGATGCCTCCCGTTTGATGCAGGAGGTGGCCATTCTAGCGGAGAAAAGTGATATTACCGAAGAAATCGTTCGTTTCCGTAGCCACATCGATCAATTCAGGGAGATGCTGACCAGCGAAGAGGCGGTGGGTAGAAAGCTGGATTTTCTTATTCAGGAGATGGGGCGGGAAGTAAACACCATCGGTTCCAAGAGCAACGATCGGGAAATATCGCGCGGTGTCATCGAACTTAAAAATGAACTGGCCCGTATCAGAGAGCAGGCGCAGAATCTTGAGTGATGAAAAGGCGTTGCAGTTTGGTGTGGCAATGAGCTGGCGAGGGCGGTTTGAATAATAAGAAAGATAAGGAGAGAGGACTTTTCCTGGTCGTTTCCGCACCATCCGGCGCCGGCAAGACTTCAATTTGCCGTGAGCTGTTGGCAAGGTGGCGGAACTTAAGTTTTTCCGTTTCTTACACCACCAGAGCGCCGCGGCCGGACGAGAGGGACGGTGAAGGTTACCACTTTATCAGCGATGCTGTTTTTCGAGAAAAGATCGCTCAGGGCGAGTTTGCCGAGTGGGTGGAAAACTACGGTTACTTATATGGCACCTCCAAGATAACAATGGAGTCTTTCCTGGAAAAAGGTTACGATCTACTGGTTGATGTGGAGCCCCGTGGTGCCAGAAGTTTGAAAAAAAGCTTTCCCGGTGGCAGTTTTGTATTCATTTTTCCCCCTTCCTGGGAAGATTTGGAAAAAAGAATAATAAATAGAGGTTTTGAGGGTAAGGAGGCCATGCGATTACGTTTACAAAAAGCACGGGAAGAGTGCCGTGAGGTTGCCTGGTACGACTATGTCATTTTTAATAACCACTTGTCCGAAGCGGTAGAGCAACTCAGCGCCATCTATGTGGCAGAAAAATCCCGCCGGGTACGCGTACAGGGGCGCATAGATGACCTTTTCAGGGGTAGATAAAACACAATGAACTATATGATATAATTGGAGGTAACGGGTAAGATGGCAAGAATTACAGTCGAAGATTCCCTGAAAAACGCTAAAAACAGGTTTGCCCTCGTGTTATTGACGGCAAAAAGGGCGAAGCAAATTTTGCAAGGGGCGCAACCTTTGGTGGATACCAAAAATAATCGGGAGATAGTGGCGGCGCTGCGTGAAATTGCCAAGAGTAAGGTCATGTACGCTCATCCGGAGAATTTGCGGGAGGCTAAGGTAGATTACCGGGCCATTTTGGATGATACGGAATTTATTGGCGATGAAGAATACGCAGAGTAATTGCCTGCGGGAACGTCTGATTTTTGCGCTAGATGGTACCGGCGACCTTGCTGGTGCTGTGTCCTGGGTGGAGCGTTTGCGCGGGCATGTAGGGATGTTTAAAATCGGAAAGGAACTCTTTACCCTTTATGGCCCGGAAATTGTGAAGGCGATCCATGGGACGGGGGCGGAGATATTTCTTGATCTTAAGTTCCATGACATACCGCAGACTGTGGCTAACGCTGCTGAAGCGGCTGTGGGATTAGGCGTCGCCATGTTCAACCTGCATGCTCTAGGTGGTAGAGCCATGCTGCGGGAGGCAGTATCCGCCACCGGGAGGAAGGCTGAGGACTTAAAGATCAGAAAACCAATAATATTGGCTGTCACGGTGCTCACCAGCCTGGAAGCCGGTGATCTTGCCGCAATAGGATTCTGCTCTTCCATGGAAGATACGGTCTTGAATTTAGCCCGCCTGGCGCAGGATCAGGGTGTTTCCGGCGTGGTTGCGTCGCCGCGGGATATACTTGCCATAAGAAAAGCCTGCGGCCCTGATTTCATTATTGTTACTCCCGGCATCCGGGGTAAAGACGCGGCCGCAGATGACCAGAAAAGAACGGCCACTGCCGCTCAAGCGGTTGCATGGGGCGCCAATTACCTGGTTGTTGGTCGGCCCATCCGACTGGCGAGTGACCCGATTGTGGCCGCGGAGAATATCGTGCAAGAGATGGCAGGGGCACAGTTGCTGAAAAAGGAAACTTAGTGCAGCTTGTATATGGGGTGAACCCCCTCCTGGAACTTATCAAACAGGGCGGGGGTGGAATAAAAGAGATTATTGTTGCTGTAGGCAGAAAAGGGGCGGCCATCGATAATATCCTGGCGCACGCTTCAGCAAAGGACATCCCGGTACTTTATAAAGATAAGTCATGCTTGGACCACATGTCAGAGGGCAGTGTTCATCAGGGGGTTGCCGCTTGGTGCGCTGACTATGTCTATGCGACAATAGATCGAGTAATAGAAAACAAGACGTTTGCCAACGTGGTCTTAATCCTTGATGGTGTTACGGACCCCCATAATCTGGGCGCCCTGGTCAGGACAGCTCTTTGTCTGGGTGTAAAAGGTATTATAATACCGGAAAACAGGGCGTCGGCGGTGACCGCGACGGTTGTCAAGGCATCGGCTGGCGCAACGCATTGGCTGCCGATAGCCCGCGAGGTTAACCTTTGCAGGGCCATGGAAGAATTGCAGCGGCGCGGTTTTTGGATTTACGGCGCGGATGCGGATCGCGGTGTTCCTCTCAGCAAGTTTGCTGATGAAGGCCCCGTGGGCTTAGTGATGGGTAGCGAGGGCAAAGGGCTGAGGCCGTTAATCAGTAAAAAGTGCGATTTCCTCTTGTCCATTCCGATGGAGGGTAAGCTCGCGTCCTTAAATGTTTCCGTGGCGGCGGGTATTATTTTGTATGAGATAGCGAAAAGGCAGAAGGGGAGAATGTAGTTATGCCGGTATTTTTGTGGTCCGGGATGACCAAAAAGGGCGAGCCTAAAAAAGGCGAACTAGATGCTGCCGATGAGGCGGCGGTAAAAGGGATGCTGCGCCGACAGGGCTACAAGTCAATCAATGTCAAATCCAAGCCTAAAGATATATCTGAATACCTGCCTTTTCTCCAACAGAAGGTTAAGGAAAAGGATGTCGTTGTTTTTGCTCGTATATTTTCAACCATGATCAATGCCGGACTTCCCCTGATCCAGTGTTTGGATCTGTTGGCTTCTCAGGAACAAAACAAGACCTTTGCGAAAATTATTACTGCCATCAAGGACGACATATCGGGCGGTTCCACGCTGACGGAGGCGTTGGCTAAGTACCCGGCTATTTTTGACCAGTTGTTTGTCAATCTGGTGGCGGCAGGAGAAAGTGGCGGTATTCTTGATGTTATTCTAGGCAGACTTTCTGCTCACATGGAAAAGTCTATGAAATTGAGAAGCAAGATCAAGGGGGCCATGACATATCCCATAAGCATTTTGTGCATCGCTCTCGGTGTGGTCGTAATATTGCTGGTAAAGGTGATCCCGGTTTTCCAGAACATGTTTCAAGGCATGGGTTCCGCCTTGCCGGCTCCGACTCAATTTCTTGTTGATCTCAGCGAATTCACCCAGCGTAACATCATTTACATGGTGGGTATAGTCATGGCCATGGTGTTTGTTTTCAAGAAGATTAGGGCTACGGTCAAGGGAGAGATTTTCTTTGATCGATTGATCCTCAAGTCGCCCGTATTTGGTCCGCTATTGAAAAAAGCAGCCGTAGCGAAGTTTACCCGCACCATGTCCACCATGATGAGCAGCGGCGTGCCAATCCTAGAAGGCTTGGGGATAGTAAGCAAAACGGCCGGCAACAAAATTATTGAGGCAGCCTTGGTCAGAACCAGACAGAGTATCAGCGAGGGAAGGACGATTGCCGAACCGCTTGCGGAAACGGATATCTTTCCGTCTATGGTGGTGCAGATGATTGCCGTAGGCGAAGCCACAGGCGCGCTTGATGTCATGTTGGCAAAGATTGCGGATTTTTATGACGACGAAGTGGATGCGGCTGTTGACGCTATGACGGCGCTCCTGGAACCTTTTATGATGGTGTTCCTCGGCGGGACATGCGGAGGAATATTAATTGCCATGTATCTGCCCATTTTTTCCATGGCGGGCGCCGTGGGGTGACGGGGTGTTAAGGATGAATTAAATGGTCGGGATGGCGCGATTTGAACGCGCGACTCCTGCGTCCCGAACGCAGTGCCCTACCAAGCTGGGCCACATCCCGACACGGCGCGTACCATATATAACTTGTAGCGAATTGTCCATTTTTTTTTTGCTTAGCAAAGTTATGAACAATATGTGTCAGAAACCAAAAAGAGAGCGGGAGATTATTTGTGATTGTTTACGATCTTAAATGTGCGAATGGACATCAGTTCGAGGGTTGGTTCCAGGATGGGAACGCCTTTGAGGAGCAACAAAGCCGGAAACAAATCAGTTGTCCGATTTGTGGCAGCCTGAGTGCGGGAGTTGTCCTTCCCTCGCTCACCGTGATGGGGCGAGACAACAAAAGGAAAAAAGAGAGCGGAGGAGCACTGTCGACACAGCAAGCTTTGCAGATGCTAAATGAATTTATTGATAAGAACTTTGATAATGTGGGATCTGGGTTTGCGGAGGTTGCCATTCGTATGCATCATGGTGAGGAAGAGAAGAGAAATATTAAAGGTACGACTACCGGAGATGAGGAAAAGATGCTTAAGGAAGAAGGTATCCATTTTATTAAGATACCCCTTCCCAAATACGATAGTTGATTCCTTTCCAGCCAGTGTTTCAGATAATCGGGGAAAGGAAAATTTACGGTTTGGATCAATGATCACTCAGGCGGGAGAACATTGATGTGCAGCATAAGAAAGTCAGCTATTGCCGGCTCCTGGTATCCCGGTAGTCACCTGATTTTACGCGCCACCATTCGCGATTTTCTGGAGGAGGTGCCCGATGAATCTCCCGGAGGCACGGTTATTGGGTTGGTTGTGCCGCATGCGGGTTATGCTTATTCGGGACAAATAGCTGCCTATGCTTATAAGCCCTTACGGGGACAACATTTCGCCGCCGTTGTTGTTGTCGGTCCCAGTCATCGCGCCGCTTTTCAGGGAGTCTCTCTCTTCAGCGAGGGTGGTTTTGAAACACCCCTGGGGGTAGTGCCTGTGGACGGCAAACTGGCGGAACGCATCATAGCGGCGAGCCCCCTTATTGCCGCAAGGCCTTCCGCCCATCTCCATGAGCATTCCATTGAGATTCAACTCCCCTTTCTGCAGTACGTTTTGGGTAATTTCAGTTTTGTACCCGTATTGATGGGTAATCAGGACCGCCGCACTTGTGAGGTATTAGCCGCAGCTATTTTGGAGGCAGTGGGGAACAAACGCTTATTAGTGGTGGGAAGTTCTGATCTTTCCCATTTCCACAATTATGATCAGGCTCTGCTGCTGGATGGGCGAACCCTTGCCAGTATGGAAAATAATGATGCCGCGGGTTTCCTAAAGGGCATTGAAACCGGTGAATTCGAAGCGTGTGGAGGAGGGCCGGCAGCTGTGGCCATGATGGTGGCGCAAGGACGGGGCGCCGTTCAGGCTAAGCTTTTACGTTATGCTAATTCGGGAGACGTTACTGGGGATAGGCAAAGTGTCGTAGGTTATGGCGCCTTGGCCTTCATGGCGGGGAGAAAATTAGGATAACGCATGGTGGTTGCGGAAACTAAGACTAAGAGCGCCGAGACTGGCTTAACGGCTGCCGACAAAGAATTGCTCCTCAAAATAGTCCGGGCAGAGCTTGAGGCTCGTCTGGATGGGCGCGAGGCTCCTGAGTCCCTTGCATTACCGGAAAGACTAAAAGAGGAGAGGGGCGCCTTTGTCACTATCCATAAAAATGGCCGCTTGCGAGGTTGCATCGGTTATATAGAGGCCCGCAAGCCACTTTATGAAACTATAAAAGAGATGGCGGTGGCAGCCGCTTTCCATGATCCGAGATTTTCTCCCCTGCGACGGGATGAATGGCCGCAGATTGATATTGAGATATCTGTCCTTTCGACGTTGCAGGAGATTTTCGACATAAAAGACATCGAGGTGGGGCGGCATGGCCTTTACGTTATACAGGGGGAGCACCGTGGCTTACTGCTGCCTCAGGTTGCTTCAGAATATGGCTGGGATCGACTGGCTTTTCTTCAACAAACTTGTCGCAAGGCAGGTTTGGCTGCCCAAGCATGGCAAGAAGAGGGAACAAAATTGTTTATTTTTTCCGCAGATATTTTTAGCTCCCATGGAGAACCGACCAAGGGGATAAGGTAGTTCAGAAAAATTTGCTTGACAAAACGAGACATACAAACTAAACCTCAAAATTCGCAGTTCCGCGGGTAGAGTGGGCTGTTTCTGCCGGATACAGGGAATGGTTATTGATTCAGCTGGCGTAGCTCAACAGGTAGAGCAGCTGATTTGTAATCAGCAGGTTGCGGGTTCGAGTCCCATCGCCAGCTCCGGTATTTTATATGTGTTAAAACGGAGGGGTTCCCGAGTGGCTAAAGGGAGCAGACTGTAAATCTGCCGGCGAAGCCTACGGAGGTTCAAATCCTCCCCCCTCCACCAGTTTGTAAGCGGGAGTAGCTCAGGGGCTAGAGCGTCAGCCTTCCAAGCTGAGGGTCGCGGGTTCGAATCCCGTTTCCCGCTCCATTTTGTAAAAAGTTATTCTGGGCTATTAGTATTGCCCACGTAGCTCAGTCGGTAGAGCACATCCTTGGTAAGGATGAGGTCACCAGTTCAATCCTGGTCGTGGGCTCCATTGGGAGAAGGGAAATAATCATGAGAAGCATCATTACCTTGGCTTGCACAGAGTGTCGGCAACGTAATTATACAACTACCAAAAATAAGCGTACCATGCAAACCAGATTGGAATTAAAGAAGTATTGTCGGTTTTGCCGTTCCCATAAGGCGCACCGGGAAACAAAATAGGGGTTAGAGGGAACGCATCTCTCAATCGGGAAAACAGGCCAGTAGCTCTAATGGCTAGAGCGCCGGACTCCAAATCCGGATGCTGGGGGTTCAAGTCCCTCCTGGCCTGCCATTATTTGTTACAGCCTGTTTCGGCGTCGGTTTTGAGGCCGACAAGGGTGAATATAGATTGAGGAGTGAGGCCACGATTGTTTGCAAGCTCAAAATGAGAAGGTGAGTAATGGTAGGGGTAAGTGAAATTTTGTCCCAGGTCAGACGTTTTTTAAGCGAGGCCAAAGGGGAACTTAAAAAAGTGACATGGCCAACCCGGAAACAGGCAGTCGCCTCCACAGCTGTCGTGATTGTGGTGGTGGTGATCGTGTCGATATTTCTTAGTATCGTGGATTTCGGGTTGGCGAAAATAATTAGAATGGTTCTGGGTTAATTAAATGGCTTTCAGATGGTATGTCGTTCACACGTATTCCGGTTTTGAAAATCGTGTAAAGGTTTCTTTACAGGAAAGAGTTGCCGCTGCGGGAATGACGGAGTGTTTTTCCGATGTTCTCATCCCGGAAGAGGATGTGGTAGAGCTTATATCTGGTGAGAAAAAGACTTCCAAAAGGAAGTTTTTCCCCGGTTATTTACTCGTCAGAATGGAATTGACGGATGAAACGTGGCACATTGTGAAGGATACTCCGAAAGTTACGGGCTTCATCGGCAGCAAAGACAAACCTTTTCCTATTTCCGATAAGGATGTGGATATTCTGAGGACGAGGATTGACGAAGGGACATTAAAGCCCAAGCCTAAATTCAAGTTTGAAGTGGGAGATCATGTAAAGATCATAGACGGCCCTTTTACTAACTTCGACGGTGTTATCGACGAGGTTAAAGCAGAAAAGGGTAAACTGCGGGTCATTGTTAGCATATTTGGCAGGCAAACACCGGTGGAGCTGGATTATATTCAGGTTACGCAAGTTGAGTAGCCGGCGGCATTATTTTCTACGGATAGGGTGACAATTATGGCAAAGAAAATTATAGGAAATATCAAACTTCAACTGAAGGCAGGGAAAGCAACTCCCTCGCCGCCGGTGGGGCCTGCTCTGGGCCAGCATGGCGTAAATATTATGGAGTTCTGTAAGGCCTACAATGCGGCGACGCAGAGTCAGGAAGGAACTATAATCCCTGTGATTATAACGGTATATGCAGACCGGTCGTTTACCTTCATAACTAAAACCCCGCCTGCTTCCGTCCTGCTGAAACAGGCTGCTCAGATAGCCAAAGGCTCCGGTAACCCGAAGAAAGAGAAAGTGGCCACTTTGACGGGTAAGCAGATAAGGGAGATTGCCGAGGTTAAGTACAGTGATCTTAATGCGATTGATATAAGCGGTGCGATAAAGATTGTTGAGGGGACCGCAAGGTCCATGGGTATTGAAGTTGTTGAATAGATAGATGTCGAGGTTTTGTCATGTCCAAAGGATTCTTAGAGTCAAAAGGCAAGGTGGAGGCTGGTAAGAGGTACAGCATGCAAGATGGAGTGGCGCTTGTTGTCGGTGCCGCAAGAGCCAAGTTCGATGAAACCGTGGAAGCGGCGATTCGTCTGGGTGTCAATCCTGCTCATGCCGATCAGATGGTAAGAGGCAGCGTGGTTTTACCTCACGGCCTGGGAAGGACAGTCAGGGTGCTGGTTATCGCCAAGGGCGAGAAGGAAAGGGAAGCGCTGGAGGCTGGAGCGGATGCTGCTGGTGCTGACGATATCATAGAGAAGATTAAAGCCGGGTGGTTGGAATTTGACCGGGTGGTCGCCACGCCGGATATGATGGGCAGCGTCGGCAAGCTTGGTAAAATATTGGGCCCCCGAGGTTTGATGCCCAATCCCAAGGTAGGTACGGTAACCTTTGATGTGGCGACCGCCGTAAAGGAGCTGAAGGCTGGCAAGGTGGAGTTTCGTGTTGAAAAGGCGGGGATTGTGCATAGCCCGGTGGGCAAGGTTTCTTTTGGCGCAGAGAAGCTGCACGAAAATATTAAGGCTCTTCTTGATGCCGTTATCAAGCTGAAGCCGGCTTCCAGCAAGGGGACTTATGTCAGAGGGATCGCCCTTTCCAGCACTATGGGGCCCGGTGTCAGGATTGATACTTTGGGTGCAAGAAATATTTAATGTAAGACGGGCGAAGGGGGGCGCTGATGTGCCAGTCAATTCCTTCCCGTCAACAATGGGCTTTGTTTTAGTCTGAGACAGCAGGTACGGGATGTTTAATCGTTTCGCAGAGGCCTGCCGAGACCGGCAATGTGTGATTGTGGGGTTTGTGGCGTTTGTTATCAATTTCACAAACCGGCGCTATTGATAGACGCCGGGATAATTCCTGTATGTTGCTCTGTTCTCTGATGTTAGACTATTGGCGGGTCGTATTTTTGTTAATCACTACATAAAAGTATGAAAGGAGGCCGAAAGATTGGATCGGAGGACTAAGGAGCTGGTTGCTGCGGAGCTTCACGAAAAATTGAAGAGTGCTAAAATGGCGGTGATTGCCAACTTTGGTGGTTTAAACGTGGAGAAGATGACGGAGTTGAGAAATGCCTTGCGTAAATCCGACGCGGAATTGAGGGTGGTTAAAAACACTCTTTTGAGAATCGCGTCGCAGGAAACCCCTTACGGGTCACTGGAATCGCATTTTAAAGGTCCGTTGACCATAACGTTAAACCATGGGGATGTCGTTAAGGCAACAAAGGTATTGGTAGAATTTGCCAAGAAGAATGCCCAGATAGAAATAAAATGCGGCATGCTGGACGGCAAACTATTGACGAGGGAAGAGTTGGGCGTGCTATCGGTGTTGCCGAGCCGGGAAATTATTTTAGGCCAGTTACTCTCCGTCTTTGTTGCTTCCCAGACATCTTTTGTCAATGTGCTCAGCGCAGTGCCAAGAAGTTTTGTTCAATTACTCGATGCCTATCGAGAGAAGCGAGAAAAAGCAAACTAATAACATATAGGAAGGAATTAGGGTTATGAGCGAGATTACTAAAGATGATGTGGTAAAATTTATTGAAGGTATGACGGTGCTGGAGCTTTCTCAGCTTGTTAAGGAACTTGAGGAACGCTTTGGAGTCAGCGCTGCCGCCCCGGTGGCAGCGGCAGCCGTGTCTGGTGTGGCGGATGGGGCTGGGCAGGCAGTGGAAGAGAAGACGGAGTTTGATGCGGTCTTAACAGGTTTTGGTGAGCAGAAAATACAGGTCATCAAAGTTGTTCGTGCCATTACCGGCTTGGGACTAAAAGAGGCCAAGGATTTGGTGGAAGCAGCACCCAAACCTATAAAAGAGGCTGTATCCAAGGATGAGGCGGCGGACATTAAGAAAAAAATTGAGGAAGTCGGTGGCACCGTCGAGGTAAAGTAGCAATTTAATCAAGAACTACAGGCTATTAAGGATACTATGGGTGAACTAAGAAAGTATTTTGGTCGTATTAAAAAAGTCTGGGACATTCCCGACCTGATTGACATCCAAAAGAAGTCATATGAGAAGTTTCTTCAGAAGGACATAGCACCGGCTAAGCGGGCTAATTCTGGCTTGCAGGGCGCGTTTAAAAGCGTTTTTCCGATTGGCGATTTCAGCCGGAAGTGTTCGCTTGAGTTCGTCAGCTACAAGATCGGTGAAGCCAGGTACGATGTCCCGGAGTGCCTCCAGAAAGGGATGACCTATGCCGCACCATTGAAAATAGTGGCCAGGCTGGTGGTTTTTGATACTGAGCGGGGCACTGAACAACGGCCTATCAGAGACATTAAGGAGCAGGAAATATACTTTGGTGAGCTGCCCATGATGACCGACAACGGTACTTTTATCGTTAACGGTACGGAAAGGGTTATTGTCAGCCAGTTGCATCGTTCGCCAGGTATCTTTTTTGATCATGACAAAGGCAAGACCGTAGCCAGTGGGAAGGTTATTTATTCTGCCAGGATAATCCCGATACGTGGTTCCTGGCTGGATTTGGAGTTCGATTCCAAGGATATCCTTTACGTGAGAATAGACAGAAGGCGAAAAATGCCTGTGACTATCCTGCTTAAGGCCATAGGCAATTCCACCTCCGAGATACTTTCGTATTTTTATAGTATCGAACGTATTTATTTTGAGGCAGGGAATTACTATCTTGCCATTGATGAGAATCTGGTTGGCCGCAAAGCGCCGGAAGATTTAACGGCGCCGGAGACGGGAGAAGTTCTCGCCAAGAAAGGCCGGAAGCTGACCAAGCCTCTGATCAGAAAGATTTTAGAGGTAGGTATAAAACAGGTTCAATTGAGCGAAGATGATATTTTAGGGAAGATAATTGCTTCCGATGTTAATGATCCCCTGACAGGCGAAGTAATTGGACATTGCAATGAAGCAATAACGGCAAGCCACCTGGAACAGCTGGTGGAAAAAGGCATTAAGGAAATCCCTCTTATTCAGATCGATGAAGATGCGGAAAATGCATCAATCCGAGCAACTTTGCAAATGGATCGAATTGATTCGGTTGATGAGGCGATAATCGAGATCTACAGGAGACTACGGCCTAGCAATCCTCCCACGCTGGAGACAGCCAAGAAATTTTTCAACAGCCTTTTCTTCGAAGCGGAAAGTTATGACCTTTCCGACGTGGGCAGAGCCAAAATGAACTATAAGCTGCGGCTCAATGTCCCCACTGATGTCACGGTGTTGTTGAAGGAAGATATTTTAGCCGCCGTCAAGTATCTGATTGACCTGAAGAGTGGGGCGGGAGAATGCAGCGTTGATGATATCGACCACTTGGGTAACCGGCGCGTCAGATCTGTGGGAGAACTTATCGAGAACCAGTATCGCATCGGGCTGGTAAGGATGGAACGGGCGATTAAAGAGAAAATGAGCTTGCAGGATATTGAGACATTAATGCCCCATGACCTGGTAAACGCCAAACCCGTGTCGGCGGTGGTTAACGAATTCTTCGGCAGCAGCCAGTTGTCACAGTTTATGGATCAAACCAATCCCCTTTCTGAGATTACCCATAAGAGGAGACTGTCGGCCCTTGGACCCGGTGGTCTTACAAGGGAAAGGGCGGGTTTTGAAGTGCGTGATGTTCATCCGACCCATTACGGCCGTATCTGTCCGGTAGAGACACCGGAGGGGCCCAATATCGGACTTATTGTTTCATTGAGCACCTATGCCCGAGTCAATGAATTCGGTTTTATTGAAACCCCTTACCGGGTGGTTGAGGACGGGAAGGTGCGGGATGAAGTTCGTTATTTGACGGCCATTGAGGAGGAAAACCTCATCATCGCCCAGGCGGATCGTCCCCTCGATAAAGCTGGAAAATTTGTTGGTGAACTGATTTCTGCCAGGAAAGGCGGTGATTTCCTTACAGTTGAGCCCCAGGAAATCAACATGATGGATGTATCGCCTAACCAGCTTGTAAGTGTTGCGGCTACCCTTATTCCTTTTCTAGAGCATGATGATGCTAACCGGGCGTTAATGGGCTCCAATATGCAACGTCAGGCGGTTCCTCTGATGAAGCCGGAGGCCCCCTTGGTAGGTACAGGCATGGAGGCCGTGGTGGCAAGGGATTCCGGCGCCGTCGTAGTGGCCCATAGAGATGGCGTCGTGGAGAGGGTGGGCGCCGACCGGATAGTAATTAAGTGTGACAAAGAACAGGCGGACGGGCTCGATACCGGGGTTGACATCTATAACCTCATCAAATACCAGCGTTCCAATCAAGATACCTGTTTTAACCAAAAGCCCATTGCCAAGGTGGGCGCCCATGTCAAAAAAGGTGATATTATCGCCGATGGTCCAGCCACGGACAATGGTGAGCTGGCATTGGGCAGAAATGTCATGGTGGCCTTCATGTCCTGGGGGGGATATAACTACGAAGATTCCATCCTGATCAGTGAAAGAATTGTCAAAGAGGACATTTTTACCTCTATCCATATTGAGGAATTCGAAACTATGGCCCGGGATACAAAGCTGGGCAAGGAAGAGATTACCAAGGACATTCCAAATGTGGGAGAGGAAGCGCTGAGGCATCTCGATGAAAGCGGTATCATCAGAATTGGGACATCTGTAAAAGCGGGTGACATTCTTGTAGGCAAAATAACCCCGAAGGGGGAGACGCAGTTGTCTCCCGAAGAGAAGCTGCTCCGCACCATTTTTGGTGAAAAAGCTAGTGATGTGCGGGATACGTCTCTCAGGGTGCCTCCTGGTGTGGAGGGGACGATTATCGATGCCAAAATATTTTCCCGCAAGGGGGCGGAAAATGATCTCCGCTCACAGGCGATTGAGGCAGAAGCTATTGAATCCCTGCAAAAGGACAGAGACGATAAGATAAGCATTATCACGGACACAGTTCGCAGCAATGTGGCCGCTCTATTGGTGGGCAAAGTCTGCGCCACAAGGATAGCGGATCCGAAAAAGAAGAAGATTGCGCTGAAAAAGGGTGATTTGATTACAGACGAGCTCCTTGCTGTGCTTCCCTTCGAATATTGGAACAGCATTTCTCTGCTTGATGATGAGGGAGCCGAGGAAAGGATCAGAGCTGCATTGGCTAACCTGGAAAAAAAGGTGAAAGCCGTAAACGCCCTTTTTGAAGCAAAGTTGGGAAAACTGACCGCCAGTGATGAATTGCCGCCGGGTGTAATCAAGCTTGTTAAGATCTATGTGGCTATCAAGCGCAAGCTTTCCGTAGGGGATAAGATGGCCGGTCGGCATGGCAACAAAGGGGTGCTTTCCCGTATCCTGCCAGAGGAAGACATGCCCTATTTCAAAGATGGGCGGCCGGTGGATATCGTTCTAAATCCTTTGGGCGTACCTTCCCGAATGAATGTAGGGCAGATATTGGAAACGCATATTGGTTGGGCTGCTAGAGGGCTGGGAGAGGGAATTAATGAACTCATCACCAAGCAAGCCGACCACCTGGAAATTAAAAAAAGGCTGAAAGAAATTTATACCTCGAAGGATTTCGATAATTTCATAGATGGAGCGAGCGAAGAAGAAGCCAGGCAGTTTGCCCGGCATTTGAAAAGGGGCATAACGATGGCCTCCCCTGTATTTGATGGCGCCACGGAAAAAGATATTCGGGAAATGTTTTCAATGGCCGGCCTCCCGGAAACGGGGCAGACGACCCTTTATGATGGACGTACGGGCGAGGCTTTTGATCAGGAAATAACCGTGGGTATCATTTACATGCTAAAGTTGCACCATCTGGTGGATAATAAAATCCATGCACGCTCGATTGGGCCCTATTCATTGGTTACCCAGCAGCCCCTGGGAGGGAAGGCGCAGTTCGGCGGTCAGCGACTGGGAGAGATGGAAGTCTGGGCAATGCAGGCTTACGGTGCGGCTTATTCTCTCCAGGAGTTTCTAACAGTTAAATCTGATGATGTTGCTGGAAGAACCAGAATTTATGAGGCCATTGTCAAGGGCGAGCATACCTTTGAACCGGGGCTGCCGGAGTCCTTCAATGTATTAGTTAAGGAGTTGCAGAGCCTCTGCCTCAATGTAAAATTGATTGAAGAGGAGTGAACCAGACGGTAGAATTCGTTATTGCACCATAATAAGGATCGCTGTTGGGGAGGAAATGATACTTGGAAAACGTTTTTAATTATTTTGAAAAGCCTAAAGACCCGATTAGATTTGATGCTATTAATATCTCCATTGCTTCGCCGGAAGACATTCTGGCGTGGTCGCATGGTGAGGTAAAAAAACCGGAAACGATCAATTACCGTACCTTTAAACCGGAGCGCGACGGGCTTTTCTGCGCCAAGATTTTTGGCCCGGTTAAGGACTATGAATGTCTTTGCGGGCGTTATAAGCGGATAAAGCATCGCGGTATAGTTTGCGAGAAGTGCGGTGTTGATGTCATACCTTCCAAGGTACGCCGGGAAAGGATGGGGCACATTACTTTAGCCACACCCGTTGCCCATATCTGGTTTCTCAAAAGTTTGCCGAGCCGGATTGGTTGCGTTCTTGACCTTACCTTGAAAGAATTGGAAAGAATTCTGTACTTCGAAGCATGGATCGTTATGGATCCTAAAAACACTGATTTGAAGGTGCAACAACTCCTTTCGGAAGAAGAGTATTATGAGCTGCGGGAGCAGTTGGGGGCAGATGCCTTTGAAGTGGGCATTGGGGCGGAGGCGGTAAGAAAATTATTGGAAGAAGTGCAGGTCAACGAGTTGGTGGATAGCCTGCGCGAGGAAGTAAAGACCGCAACGTCCGACACCAAAAGAAAGAAGGCTATCAAAAGACTTAAGGTATTGGAAGCCTTAAAAAAGTCCCAGAACAAACCGGAATGGATGGTATTGACCATACTACCGGTTATTCCCCCGGATCTTCGTCCCTTGGTGCCGCTGGACGGGGGCCGTTTTGCCACCTCGGACCTGAATGATCTTTACCGCAGAGTCATAAATAGGAATAATCGTCTTAAACGCCTGCAAGAGTTGAACGCTCCGGAGATCATTATCCGCAATGAGAAACGCATGCTCCAGGAGGCTGTTGACGTGCTTTTTGACAATGGCAGGCGAGGCAGAGCCATTACGGGGTCAAATAAGAGACCATTGCGCTCTCTTTCCGACATGCTGAAGGGAAAGCAGGGACGGTTCAGACAAAATCTGCTGGGTAAACGTGTTGATTATTCCGGTCGTTCCGTAATTACGGTGGGACCGGATTTGCGCCTGCATCAATGCGGCTTACCTAAAAAGATGGCGCTTGAGCTCTTCAAGCCTTTTATTTACAACAGGCTTCAGGACAAGGGCTATGTTACTACCGTCAAAAGCGCCAAAAAAATGGTGGAGAGGGAAACATCGGAGGTATGGGATGCCCTAGACGAAGTTGTGCGCGAATACCCGGTTATGTTAAACAGAGCGCCGACACTGCATAGATTGGGTCTTCAGGCTTTTGAGCCGATTCTTATTGAAGGTAAAGCTATCCAATTGCATCCGTTGGTTTGCACGGCTTTCAACGCCGACTTCGATGGTGACCAGATGGCTGTGCATGTTCCCCTATCTATTGAAGCCCAGGCAGAGGCGCGCATATTAATGATGTCGACGAATAATATCCTGTCGCCGGCGAACGGTAAGCCGATCATTATTCCCAGCCAGGATATCGTGTTGGGGATATATTACTTAACGAGAGAGAGAGACGGCGCTCTCGGGGAAGGCATGGTATTTTCCGGACCGGAGGAGGTGCGCAGTGCTTTTGATAACAACGTTATTGATCTTCGGGCCAGGATTAAGGTGCGTATCCAGGGGGAGATTAAAGAAACTACGGTGGGCAGAGTAATCCTCTATGAAATAATCCCGTCGGAGTTGGCTTTTGATCTTATTAACAAGGTAATGAATAAAAAGGAATTGGCCAATCTGATAGATTATTGCTATCGGTCCTGCGGTGACAAGACCACGGTTCTCCTGGCTGATCGCTTGAAGGACCTAGGCTTTAAATATGCCACGAGGTCAGGTATATCATTTGCCGCCCACAATATGGTCATTCCGGCCAACAAAAAAGAAATTGTGTCGCGCGCCGACCGGGACGTGATCAAGATTCAGAAGCAATATATGGACGGATTGATCACCGATGGAGAGCGTTATAACAAAGTAATCGATATTTGGGCACAGGCGACGGAGAACATTGCTGTAGAAATGTTGACCGGCATCAGTACGGAGGAAATTGAACTTGCCGATGGCAGCAAAAAACGGATAGGCAGCTTTAACCCGATTTTCATGATGGCCGATTCCGGAGCCAGGGGAAGCGCCGTGCAGCTTAGGCAATTGGCGGGGATGCGAGGTCTGATGGCCAAGCCTTCTGGGGAAATCATTGAAACCCCGATTACGGCTAATTTCCGGGAGGGCTTGACTGTTCTCCAGTATTTTATTTCGACGCACGGTGCGCGGAAGGGACTTGCTGACACAGCATTAAAGACGGCAAATTCCGGGTACCTGACGCGCCGTTTGGTTGACGTTGCCCAGGATTGTATCATCACAGAGGAAGACTGCGGGACTATCGACGGTATTTTCGTAATGGCGTTGATGGAAGGCGGTGAAATATTTGAGACACCCGGAGAACGAGTGCTGGGGCGGGTTGCCCTGGCGGAAATCCTGGATCCCTTTACCGGCGAAATACTGGTAAATAAGAACCAGGAAATCGATGAGGCAATAGCAGAGAGAATAGACAGGGCCGGCATCGAACGAGTCAATATCAGGTCCGTCCTCAGCTGTCGCTCAAAGCATGGCGTTTGTGCCATGTGTTATGGTCGCGATCTTGCCCATGGCCACCTCGTGAATATCGGTGAAGCGGTCGGTGTTGTGGCGGCTCAGTCTATCGGCGAGCCGGGAACACAGCTCACGATGCGGACTTTTCATATCGGTGGCACCGCAAAGTTTGAGGAGCACTCCACCTTGGAGGCGCGGCATGACGGCAAGGTTGCTTTTATGAATTTGCAAACCGTAGTGAGTAAAACAGGCGATTTAGTGGTTATGACCCGGCACGGAGAACTGCACGTATTGGATGAACATGGTAGAAGTCGGGGCAAGTACACGGTTCCCTACGGCTCTCATGTGAAGTCTGTGGATGGGAGCCAGGTTAAACGCGGCGATTTGATGGCGGAGTGGGACCCCTTTTCCATTCCGATTTTAGCCGAGGTCGATGGCACGGTTAAGTTTGGCGATATTATCGAAGGGAAAACCATGCAGGAACAGGTTGATGAGACAACCGGTTTGTCCCGCAAGGTAATTGTGGAATTTAAGGGGGCAGATTTGCGGCCACGTGTTTCTCTTAAAGACAGCAAGGGTAAAACTGCCAAAGTTCCTGGTACGAAGGCTTCTGCGGCGAGACATCTTCTTTCCGTCGGTGCCAACATTGTCGTATCCGAGGGGGAAGAAGTGCGCGCCGGTGATATCCTTGCCAGGATACCCCGTGAAACGACAAAGACAAAAGACATTACCGGGGGGTTGCCACGTGTTGCGGAACTGTTCGAGGCGCGAAAACCAAAGGAATATGCGGTGATTAGCGAAATAGACGGGTTGGTGTCTTACGGGAAAGATGCAAAGGGAAAGAGGAAGGTGGTTGTTACCCCTGATGTAGGCGAGGAAAAGGAGTACCTGATTCCCAAAGGCAAGCACGTCAGTGTCCAGGAGGGCGACCGGGTTACGGCAGGGGAACCGCTGATGGACGGGGTGCATAATCCCCACGATCTCCTTGCTATCAAGGGAGAAAAAGAGTTGGCCAAGTATCTGGTGGATGAAGTGCAGGAAGTGTATCGTCTGCAGGGCGTGAAAATTAACGACAAGCATATGGAAGTTATTGTCCGTCAGATGTTGCGTCGCGTAAAAATTCTGGATCCTGGAGACACAAACTTCATCGGTGATGAACAGGTGGAAAAATATCGATTGCAGGATGAGAACGAAAGGGTAACAGACAAGAACAACAAGCCTGCCATAGGGAAACCGATTTTATTGGGTATAACGAAGGCTTCTTTGAGCACCCAGAGCTTTATCTCTGCCGCTTCTTTCCAGGAAACGACGCGAGTGCTTACGGAAGCAAGCCTGGCGGGCAAGACGGACTATTTGCGCGGCTTGAAAGAAAATGTCATAATGGGAAGATTAATCCCCGCAGGCACCGGCCTTCCTCTTTACCGAAAGCTTGGAATCAAGACGGAAGCTGACGAAATAATGTTTGGTGCCGCTGAATTAGACAGCAATAGCGAAAATAGCGATGAGAAAAAGCTTGACATGACTGCGGTAAATTGATAGTCAGCCTTTCTTTTGCAGTGCCAAATTGTCAGAGTGAATGGCAGTAATATTTAGGGGAAGAGTGATGCCGACAGTAAATCAGTTAGTCCGCAAGGGAAGGGTGAAAATCGGGCAGAAGGTTACCACCCCGGCGCTTGCCAGTTCACCTCAGAGAAGGGGTGTTTGCGTGCGGGTATATACAACGACGCCAAAGAAGCCTAATTCAGCTTTGAGGAAGGTCGCACGGGTCAGGCTTACCAGCGGTTACGAAGTAACTTCTTATATTCCTGGAATAGGGCACAACCTTCAGGAGCATTCCGTTGTTTTAGTGCGCGGCGGGAGAGTGAAGGATCTTCCCGGTGTCAGGTATCATATCGTAAGGGGCACATTAGATGCTGTAGGTGTGCAGGATAGAAAACAGAGCAGGTCCAAGTACGGCGCCAAAAGGCCGGGTTAATTAGGAATCCTCATTATGCCGAGAAGAAGAGAGATAGCTAAAAGGGAAGTGCTGCCGGATCCAAAGTACAATAACCAGTTGGTGGCCAAGTTTATAAATAACCTCTTGAAAAAAGGTAAAAAGAGCGTTGCTGAGTCAATACTTTACGGTGCTTTCGAGATCATTGAAAGAAAAGTTAAGGAGCCTCCGGTAGAACTATTTGAAAAGGCTGTTAATAATGTAAAGCCGGTTATCGAAGTTAAGGCAAGGCGCGTTGGAGGTTCAACATATCAGGTACCAACGGAGGTGGCAACTTCCCGCCGGGTTGCTCTGGGTATCAGGTGGTTGATTATGCACGCACGTGAGCGCGGCGAAAAGACCATGCGGGAAAAGCTGGCGGCGGAATTGATTGATGCGTCCAATAACAGAGGCGCGGCTATCAAGAAGAAGGAAAGTGTGCATAAAATGGCGGAAGCAAATAAAGCTTTCGCGCATTACAGATTCTAGTGATGTCCAGCCATTAAGGATCGTATTTAAAGCTTAAGGAGGTAAATGGAGATGGGTAAGAAAAAATTTGAAAGGAACAAGCCACATTTAAATATCGGTACGATAGGGCACGTTGATCACGGCAAGACCACCCTAACGGCTGCCATTACAAAACATCAGGCCCAAAAAGGATTTGCTGAGTTCAGACCTTTTGATTCTATAGACAACGCTCCAGAGGAGAAGGAAAGAGGCGTTACTATCAACATCTCCCACGTGGAATATGAAACTAGTAAACGTCACTATGCCCATGTGGATTGTCCGGGGCATGCCGATTATATAAAAAATATGATTTCCGGCGCCGCCCATATGGATGGTGCAATTCTCGTTGTCGCGGCATCGGATGGCCCCATGCCCCAGACGAGAGAGCATATCCTCTTGGCAAGGCAGGTTCAGGTCCCCTACATCGTAGTATATTTAAACAAGGTGGATTTAGTTGATGATCCTGAACTTTTAGATTTGGTGGAGCTGGAGTTAAGGGAGCTGTTAACGGCGTATGAATTTCCTGGTGACGACATCCCTATCATTAGAGGGTCGGCGCTGAAGGCTTTGCAAGCGGAGGAAGCAACTTCCCCGGATATTAAGTCTATTGACGAGCTGATGGATGCTGTAGATAACTATATTCCAGACCCAGTTAGAGATCTGGACAAACCGTTTCTCATGCCCGTAGGGGATGTGTTTACCATTTCTGGACGCGGTACGGTAGTGACGGGCAGGATTGATCGCGGCATTGTAAAGGTTGGTGAAGAAGTAGAAATTATCGGGATTAGGCCCAATGCTAAGACGGTCTGTACCGGGGTGGAAATGTTCCGGAAAACTCTTGATGAGGGGCGGGCAGGGGATGATGTAGGTTTGCTGCTGCGCGGTCTTAAGAGGGAAGATGTGGAAAGGGGGCAGGTGGTAGCAAAGCCTGGCTCTATAACCCCCCATACGAAATTTAAGGCTTCGGTTTATGTTTTAACAAAGGAAGAAGGCGGCAGGCACACGCCTTTCTTTAATGGTTATCGGCCCCAGTTCTATTTCCGGACCACCGATGTGACGGGTGTGGCCACCTTACCGGCGGATGTGGAAATGGTGATGCCGGGCGATAACGTGACCATGGATATTGAATTAATAACACCTATCGCCATGGAGGAGCAGTTGAGGTTCGCCATACGCGAAGGAGGTCGGACAGTTGGGGCGGGTGTTGTGAGCAAGGTAACTGAATAACGGGCGAAAGTTTAAAAAGCAAATGTCATGATGATGTAAATCATGACTAGCCTCGCGACTAGCCTTTTCTGGATTGATTAAAAAATATGAAAGAACAAAAGATAAGAATTCGTCTCAAAGCGTATGATTCCAAGTTACTGGATAAGTCGGTGGGCGAAATCATTGAGACGGCAAAAAGGACTGGGGCCAGGATTGCCGGTCCGGTGCCGTTGCCGACGGAAATAAATAAATACTGCGTCAACCGTTCTCCGCATGTGGACAAGAAATCGCGGGAGCAGTTTGAGATCAGGACGCATAAGAGATTAATTGACATCATTGAACCCACACAATCGACGGTAGATGCTCTCATGAAACTTGATCTTTCAGCGGGAGTTGATGTGGAGATAAAGGCTTAGTAGAATGAGCCGGATTTGCAGAGTGAAGATATGATGATGGGAATTATTGGTAGAAAATTGGGTATGACCCAGACTTTTTCTGAAGACGGGGCCACGGTGCCGGTTACAGTTATTGAGGCGGAACCTTCTCTCGTAACGCAGAAGAAAACCAAGAAAGCGGATGGGTATGAGGCTCTGCAGCTCGGTTATGGACGCGTTGGTCAGAATAGAGTGACCAAGCCTCTCCAGGGTCACTTTAAGAAAAGCGACAAAGGCTGCTTCAGAAAGCTGGCGGAGTTCACGCCGGAATCTATTGATAATTATGAAATTGGTCAGGAGATAGGCGTTGACTTTTTTAAACCCGGAGATATCGTCGACATCGTTGGTACCTCAAAGGGCAAGGGGTTTGCGGGTGTTATAAAACGACATGGTTTTCGAGGGGGGCGCAAGACACATGGTTCCATGTTCCATCGAGCCCCCGGTTCTATCGGGGCGAGTGCCGAGCCTTCTCGTGTGTTCAAGGGGCAAAAGCTGCCTGGTCATATGGGCGACGAGCGGACGACCGTACAGGGTTTATTAGTCTGGGCGGTGGATGTCGACCGGAACCTTTTGCTCGTAAAGGGAGCCGTTCCCGGGAGTAAAAAGGGTTATCTTATGGTTAAGCAAACGATAAAGAAGGCCCGCTAAGAGCGAGGGGACAGGATTCCCAGTAAACTGGGCAATTATATTAAACTTGGGTGGTTACCATGCCGATTGCTGGTGTGTACGATATTGAAAAAAAGCTGGTGTCAGAGATAACTCTTGATGATGCTATTTTTGACGGTGAAATAAACGAGCATGTTCTTTACGAGGTTGTAAGGATGCAGTTAGTCTCGAAAAGATCTGGTACTGCGGAAACTAAAGGACGTTCCGATATTTCTGGAGGCGGCAAGAAGCCATGGCGTCAGAAAGGAACGGGCCGAGCCAGGTCCGGGACAAGCCGTTCGCCCCTTTGGCGTGGCGGTGGCACCGTATTCGGGCCGCATCCGCGTGATTATTCCTTCAAGGTGCCCAAAAAAGTTAGAAGGAAGGCACTGCAGTCGGCCTTGACGTTAAAATATCGGGGAAACCAGATCGTCATACTTAAGGATTTCCCCTTGGAAGAAATTAAGACTAAAAAGTTTATGGAGGTCTTGCAACGGTTCGGTTGGGAAAAGGTACTCTTTGTCTTGGATAAATCTTACCCGGTGCTGGAGAAAGCCTCCAGAAATATCAAGAATGTAAAAATGATGCGCACAGAGGGTGTAAATGTCTATGACCTGCTTAAACATGAGCATGTTGTGTTCCTGGAGCCATCTTTAAGGATAATTGAAGGGACATTAAATTCATAATGGAACTGCATCGTATTATAAAAAAGCTTCTGGTTACGGAAAAGACTACTACCTTGAAAGATGATGAAAATCAGTACGTTTTTCAGGTTAACAGGGATGCGAACAAGATCGAGGTAGGCAAGGCCGTCGCGAGCCTTTTCAAGGTGAAGGTGCTGGATGTGCGTGTGATGAATGTTCAGGGAAAGAAAAAGCGCGTCGGCAAAGTTATAGGTGAAAAGTGTGCCTGGAAAAAGGCTGTTGTTAGCGTAGCGAAAGAAAACAGGATTGAAATTATCGAAGGTGTCTGAGTTTTCTAATTGTTCTGCTCAAACAGATATGGATAAATCAATTAAGGAATAATTGTTATGGCGATAAGAAAATATAAGCCGACATCACCAGGACGCAGATTTCAAACGTGTTCTGATTTTGAAGAGATAACCTCCACTGACCCGGTGAAGAAGTTACTGAAGGCGCTTCCTAGAACGGGCGGTCGCAACAGCTATGGCAGAATGACCGGCAGGCACATAGGCGGAGGGCATAAAAGGAAGTACCGGTTGGTAGATTTCAGACGCGACAAGGTTGATATCCCGGCTAAAGTGGCGGCAATTGAATATGACCCAAATCGTTCTTCGCGAATCGCGTTACTAAATTATGCAGATGGGGAGAAGCGCTACATTATTGCGCCGACTAAATTGTTTGTCGGTGACGAGGTCGTAAGCGGCGATAGCGCCGATATTAAGGTAGGCAACACGGTGCCCTTAAAAAACATGCCGGTAGGTTCGCTGATTCACAATCTGGAAATTAAGGTGGGGCGGGGCGGGCAAATGATCCGCAGTGCAGGCACTTTAGGGCAGCTCATGGCTAAAGAAGGCCGTTATGCACAGGTCAGGCTGCCATCTGGCGAAGTCAGGAGAGTTTTTGTAGAGTGCAAGGCTACTCTTGGGCAGGTCGGTAATATTGATCATGAAAATGTCAGTTTGGGCAAGGCGGGCCGCTCGCGTTGGTTGGGACGACGTCCGAAGGTCAGGGGCGTGGCGATGAATCCGGTTGATCATCCGATGGGTGGTGGAGAGGGTAAATCCTCTGGAGGCAGGCATCCCTGCACTCCCTGGGGAGTGCCTACTAAAGGGCATAAGACGCGAACGAACAAAAATACTGATAAATATATCGTTAAAAGAAGAGGTTAGAAGGTGGCGCGTTCGATAAAGAAGGGGCCCTACGTCGAAGACAGGCTTCTAGGAAGAGTAAGAGCAGCGGAATCTACAGGGAGCAAGGGCATTTTAAAGACTTGGTCGCGTCGGTCCACAATAACGCCGGAATTGATAGGGCACACATTTGCTGTTCATAATGGCAGGAAGTTCATCCCCGTCTTTGTTACTGAAAATATGGTAGGCCACAAATTGGGTGAGTTTTCTCCTACCAGGACGTTTTATAGCCATGCCGGGGACCGGAAAGCCAAAGTCAGGAAATAGACCTGATGTTTGCAGACGGTAAGGCGTGCGGTGGAGATGGCGCTGGAGGAATAAGTGGTCGTACTGAGGGTTTTATGGCGTCTCGCATGAGATGCAGGTTGGAGAGGATATGGAAGCGAAGGCAATTGCGAAGTATATTCGTGTTTCGCCGCAAAAGGTGAGGTTGGTCGTAGATTTGATTCGGGGCAAGAGAATTGACGAGGCTCAGAAAATACTTACGTTTACAAGAAAGTATGCAGCCTTACCGGTGCGAAAGGTTCTGACCTCAGCCATAGCCAATGCCAGACAGAATGCGCATATTGATGAAAATATGCTTTATGTTAAAGAAGTATTTGTCGATCAGGGACCTTGTCTCAAGAGATGGCGTGCGCGGGCTCAGGGTAGGGCGGCGTCCATAAAAAAGCGTATGAGCCATATTACGGTAATTTTGCGGGAAGTATAAAAAGCAGATCTACTTGCTTATGATGTTTCGTTTTAGTCATAATTGCAGTTTGATGAGGAGGTAGGGGATTGGGGCAGAAGGTAAACCCGATCGGGTTCAGATTAGGCGGGGTTAAAACATGGCGGTCGCTGTGGTTTGCGGAAAAGGGCTATAGCGATTTGCTCCACGAGGATTTACGGGTAAGGAAATACTTAAAAAAGAAGCTGTACCATGCAGGTATTTCTCGAATCGAAATAGAGCGAGCGGCCAATAAGTCGAAGATCAATATTTATGCAGCCCGGCCTGGGATCATCATTGGCAAGAAGGGCGCGGAAATCGAAAAGTTAAAAAAAGATATAGAACAGATAAGTTCCGGTGAGGCAATCATCAATATCCTGGAAGTACGCAAGCCGGAAGTTGACGCGCAATTGGTTGCGGAAAATATAGCTCAGCAATTGGAAAGGCGAGTTGCTTTTAGAAGGGCAATGAAAAAGTGTGTGACCTCGGCGCTGAAATTTGGTGCCAAGGGAATACGGGTAAGTTGTTCGGGGAGGTTGGGAGGCGCCGAAATGTCGCGGTCAGAATGGTACCGGGAAGGGCGCGTGCCCCTGCATACCCTGAGAGCAGATATAGATTATGGATTCACAGAGGCGCATACGGCTTATGGGCTCATCGGCATAAAGGTTCTGTTATTTCATGGTGAGGTTTTACCGGAAAGAGCGAAGACAGTTTAAGGGAATCTGTTTGCCATGGCAGTTGATAAGGGAGAATGTTTGTTATGTTAATGCCGAAGAGGGTGAAGTATCGGAAGCTGCAGAAAGGTCGGATGGGCGGTAAGGCCGGCCGTGGTGCAACTGTGGCTTTTGGTGAATATGGTCTTCAGGCCACTGAGTGCGGTTGGATAACGGCAAGGCAAATTGAAGCCGCTAGAATAGCGATGACGCGCCATGTTAAGCGTGGCGGTAAAATATGGATCAGGATATTTCCCCATAAATCCATTACCAAGAAACCTGCTGAAACACGCATGGGAAAAGGGAAAGGATCGCCAGAAGAATGGGTGGCGGTAATAAAGCCGGGGGTAGTGTTGTATGAGATGGATGGTGTTACTCCGGAAGTTGCTCTGGAGGCGTTCCGTTTGGCTGCCCATAAACTGCCTATAGCAACGAAGTTTCTGGCCAGGGAGGCAAATTGATGAAGAAAAAAGATATCATTGATCTAAGTATAGATGATTTGAAACGTAAAAATGTGGAACTAGAGGAAAATCTCTTCAGGCTGCGTATCCGTCACACATCGGGACAACTGGAAACGCCTTCGGCGTTGGGAAAAACGAAAAGGGATATAGCCAGGATAAAGACAGCATTGAGGGAGAGGGAGGCTCATTAGCATGGCGGAGCGGGGTAATAAACGGCTAATTACGGGAGTCGTGGTGAGTAACGGCATGGAAAAGACCGTTGTTGTGAGAACGGAGAGGTTGGTCAAGCACCGTGCTTTCCAAAAATATATAAGAAGGCATGTCAAATACAAGGCCCATGACGAGCGCAATGAATGTCAAATCGGCGATAAGGTCATGATCATGGAATCTCGACCACTTAGTAAGGATAAGCGTTGGCGGCTCAGGGAAATATTAGAGAAGGCGAAATAGTTAGGTTAACCGTCTTTTTTGCTCGGTGTCGTCAGTAGCTTTTTAATAAAGCTTTAGATGGTGATACTCAGGTAGAAGATCTGGCGAAAAGGTGTTGTCATGATTCAGATGCAAACTATTTTAAACGTGGCGGATAATTCAGGTGCAAAGAAAGTTGCCTGTATTAAAGTCCTCGGTGGATCGAAGCGAAGATATGCAAGTGTGGGCGACGTTATAGTGGTGGCAGTAAAGGAGTCTATCGCCAATTCAAAGGTTAAAAAGGGAGATGTCATGAAGGCGGTGGTTGTTCGCACCGTAAAGGAGGTAAGACGGCCGGATGGTTCCTATCTGAAATTTGATGATAACTCAGCCGTGTTGATTAACAATCAGCTTGAGCCAGTGGGTACGAGAATATTTGGACCGGTAGCCCGTGAACTACGGGCAAGACAGTTTATGAAAATTGTATCCCTGGCGCCGGAGGTTTTATAGTGTGAAGGGCGCCCTTTACAGGCGGATTGTGTAAACTGTTGCGTGTTTACAATAACAAAAGCTTTAATGCTGTAAGGATGGAATATGCAGGGAATAGGGTTGAAAAAAGGCGACATGGTTAAGGTCATTGCTGGTAAGGAAAAAGGCAAGTCCGGCAAGATACTTAAAATTGTCTCTGGGAAAAACTGTATCGTAGTAGAGAAATTGAACTTTGTCAAAAGGCATCAAAAACCTGATGCACATGGCATGGGGGGCATAGTGGAGAAAGAAGCGCCGATAGATGCTTCGAACGTGATGCTGATTTGTAACAAGTGCGACGTTTCCGTACGAGTGGGAAGCAAGCTTTCGTCAGAGGGCAAAAAAGTTCGCGTTTGTCGTAAATGTAACGAAATACTGAGTGCATAAGGTCGAAAAAATGGCGAGATTAAAGAAATATTACACCCAGGAAGTAGTTCCGGCCTTAATCAAGGAATGGGGATATAAGAATCTTCTGCAGGTGCCTAAGCTGCAGAAGATAGTCGTTAATATGGGGGTTGGAGAGGCGATTCAAAATGCCAAAATCTTAGATAAGGCTGCAGAAGAATTGGCACTTATTACGGGACAAAAACCGATAATTACTAAAGCAAGGCGATCGATTGCTACGTTTAAATTGCGGCAGGGGATGCCGATAGGTTGCTGCGTCACCCTCCGCAAAGATATGATGTATGAATTCTTCGATCGGTTGGTAAACGCGTCCATACCACGGATCAGAGATTTTCGCGGGATTAAGCCCGATGCCTTTGACGGCCGGGGAAACTTTGCTATGGGGCTGCAGGAGCAGTTAATATTTCCGGAGATTGATTACGATAAGGTTGATAAGGCGCGCGGGATGAATATAGTTATTGTGACCTCTGCCAAAACGGATGCAGAGGCGAGATCCCTTCTTAAATACATGGGTGTTCCTTTCAAGAGTTAGCGGGCTCAGTGCGGCCTGCGAGTAGTGGCATTGGAACGTGGAGGACTTGGTGTGGCAAAGAAATCATTAATTGCAAAAGCTAAATCGAAAATGAAATTTGCTGTCAGGCAATATAATCGCTGCCCGTTATGCGGACGGCCTCGGGCATATTACAGAAAATTTGATATGTGCCGAATATGTTTCAGGAACCTTTCCCTAAAAGGGGAAGTACCGGGTGTCATTAAGTCCAGTTGGTAAGGTATCAAGAAGGAGTGATGTATGGGAGTAAGCGATCCGATTGCCGACATGCTGACGAGGATCAGGAATGCCAGCAGGGTGCATTTTAAGTCTGTGGATGTCATCTTGTCGCGGACGAATCAGAATATTTGCAAAGTGCTCAAAAAGTCAGGTTATATCGGGGGATATGACGTTAAGCGGAATAGTTTAGGGCACGAAATGCTGCGGATTTATCTGAAATATCAAGGCTTAAAAACCGCCTGCATCACGGACTTGCAGAGAATCAGCAAGCCGGGACGCAGGGTTTATGTGCCGAGTGATAAAATACCTAAAGTTTTGGACGGCTATGGGGTGGCGATTATTTCGACCTCGAAAGGTGTCATGACTGACAAAGAGGCAAAGATGCAAGATGTGGGTGGAGAGCTTCTTTGTAGCGTCTGGTAATAATCTTTCAGGGAATTTTCCCCTCGGTCCATATTTCGGGAGAAGGAATAATGTCAAGAATTGGAAAAAAACCTATAGAAATACCGTCCGGTGTCAAGGTGCAGCGGGAGGCTTCCGCTGTAAATGTAGTCGGTCCGAAAGGGGCATTATCCATGGTATTGCCCCTTGGTGTGGAAGTCAGTATGGATAGCGGCGTTATCAATGTGGCAAGTTGTTCCGATGTTGGGAAGGAAAAAGCGTACCACGGATTAGTGCGCACATTGCTGGGAAATATGATAACAGGTGTAAGTAAGGGCTTTGAAAAGGGTTTGGAGATTTCAGGCGTTGGTTATCGAGCCGAGGTTAAGGACGGCAGCGTTAAGTTTTTGCTTGGTTACTCTAACCCTATTGAATATACAATTCCCCGAGGGATTGAAATCAGAGTAGATAAGCAGGTTAATGTGCTTGTCGCCGGTATCGATAAAGAGCTTGTGGGCAGAGTTGCTGCCGAAATTCGGTCCTTGAGGAAACCCGAACCGTACAAGGGTAAAGGGATAAGATATGTGGGTGAAAAGGTCCGAAGAAAGGTTGGCAAGTCTGTCGGGACTAAGTAGCGGTGCAATTCTGATAAGTTGACTTAGCTGGGAAGAGGTAGGACGGTGGCAATAAAGAAAATAGAGAAGATCAGGGCCAAGCGTAAGGCAAGAGTAAGAGGCAAAATAAGCGGCACGGAAGCGAGGCCCAGAATCTCGGTGTTTAGGAGTGCAAGGCATATATATGTCCAAGCCATAGCCGACGATACGGCTCGTACTGTCGGAGAGGTGTCCACCCTAAGTAAAGAGTTAAGGGATCTGGTTGTCGGCATGAAAAAGGTTGATGCCGCCAAGGAGGTGGGTAAGTTGTTGTCTCAGCGCTTATTGAGCTGCGGGATAGAACAAGTTACTTTCGACAGAGGGCGGTTCCTTTATCACGGTAGAGTAAAAGCGCTCGCTGAGGCCGCTCGCGAGGCGGGTTTGAAATTTTAAGTGAAAAGCAAATATTAACGAGGATTCCCCATTGATTACGAGAGAAATAAAGGAACAGGAGAAGGAACTCCAGGATAGGGTAATTGCCATTAACAGAACCGCTAAGGTCGTTAAAGGCGGGAGAAGATTCAGATTCAGCGCCATTGTTGTTGTTGGCGACGGAAAAGGTTCAGTGGGCGCTGGTTTGGGCAAAGCTCATGAAGTGCCTGAGGCAATCAGGAAGGGTATGGAGCAGGCCAAAAAGGAGATGATGAAATTTGCTGTCCTGGGCGGAACGATTCCCTACGGGGTGGTGGGCCACTTCGGCGCCGGCAAGGTGCTCCTAAAGCCGGCGTCTGAAGGGACGGGGCTCATAGCCGGTGGTGCGGTGCGGGCCGTGTTGGAGGTCGCCGGGATACATAACATTCTTACTAAATGTCTCGGTTCCCATAATCCGCATAATTTGGTTAAAGCAACCATAAATGGGCTTTACCAACTGCGAATGCCTGCTGATATTGCCGCCCTTAGAGGTAAGGGTATAAGTGAGATATGACGAAAGCGAAAGAAGGCTGCCAGTGAAAATGCTAAAGATCAAGCAAACCAAGAGTTATATCGGAAGGCCGGAAAAACAGCGACGCATAATGCACGGCATGGGACTGGGGAAGCTTAATAAAACAGTGTTTCTGAGTGATACCCCTGAGATCCGTGGCATGGCACAGAAAGTACTGCACTTAATTACACTAGAAGAAGTTGAAGGAAAAGACATATGAATTTAGCCACCTTAAAGCCGCCGGTTGGGTCCAGAAAGAAAAGAAAAAGGGTGGGACGTGGAAACGCTTCAGGGCACGGTGGCACTTCGTGCAGGGGGCACAAGGGGCAAAATGCCCGTTCCGGGGGCGGAACTAGGCCTGCTTTTGAGGGTGGGCAGATGCCCCTCACCAGAAGACTGCCGAAACGCGGTTTCCGTAATCCTTTCCGGTTGGACGTTAGTATTGTCAATGTGGGAGAATTGCAAAGATTTCCACAAGGCAGCCTTGTCGATGAGGAGCTGCTGGTAAATAGTGGTTTGATAAAACGTGGCGCAGGGGCTTTTAAAATTCTTGGCGAAGGGAATATCGAACACGCCCTGACTTTAAGAGTTGGTTTAATAAGCAGGAGCGCACGAGAAAAGATCGTCAATGCCGGTGGCGCCGTCTTAGAGGTTAACTGATTTGCTAGGTGGTATTAATAATATTTCGAAAGTGCCTGAGTTACAGAAAAGGATACTGCTGACTTTTCTTTTGCTGGCCGTTTACAGGGTTGGATCTCATGTGCCTACGCCTGGTATTGATACCAACGCGCTAGCCGCTTTTTTTGATCAGAATAAGGGGTCCCTGCTGGGATTGTTCGACATGTTTGCAGGCGGCGCCCTGAGCAGGCTTTCGGTGTTTGCGCTGGGGATTATGCCGTATATCAGTGCATCCATCATTTTACAGCTTTTGACGGTAGCTGTGCCATACCTGGAAAGGTTATCCAAGGAAGGCGATGCGGGCCGAAAGAAAATAACACAGTACACTCGCTATGGAACTGTGCTATTAAGCGTGATTCAAGGGTTTGGTATTGCTATCGGTTTGGAGAATATGTCCGGTCCGTCAGGTGTGGCAATTGTTATCCAGGCTGGCTGGGGTTTTCGCTTAATGACAGTCATAACCCTTACTGCGGGTACAGCCTTTATCATGTGGCTGGGCGAGCAGATTACGGAAAGAGGCATCGGCAACGGTATCTCGCTCATTATCTTTGCGGGTATAATAGTCCGTGGTCCGGAGGCCATTGTCAATACTTTTCGGTTACTGGCGAGTGGTGAGATGGGTATATTGTTCGTACTGCTCTTACTCGTTTTAATTGTGCTGGTGGTGGCTTTAGTAGTTTTCGTGGAAAGCGGTCAGCGTCGGATACCCATTCAATATGCCAAACGGGTGGTGGGGAATAAAATGTATGGCGGACAAACAACGCATTTGCCTTTGAAGGTAAACACCGCCGGGGTGATACCGCCGATATTTGCTTCGTCGCTAATCATGTTTCCAGCGACGATTGCCAATTTTATTCCGCACCCCTGGATGAAAGCAGTGGCTGAGGCGTTGATGCCTGGCAGGGTTGGTTATGAGCTTTTGTTTGTGGGGTTTGTCGTGTTCTTTTGTTATTTCTATACGGCTGTCACATTTAATCCTATAGAGGTGTCGGACAACATTAAGAAATACGGTGGATATGTTCCCGGCATTAGACCCGGCAAAAAAACTGCCGAGTATATAGATGATGTCTTGACCCGCTTGACTTTCAGCGGAGCTATCTATGTTTCGGCGGTGTGTGTGCTGCCCAGTGTTCTCATCAGCAATTTCAATGTTCCGTTTTACTTCGGCGGTACGGCGCTCCTTATTGTGGTAGGTGTTGCCCTGGACACGGCCTCGCAGATTGAGACCCATCTTCTGAGCAGGCAGTACGAGGGATTCATGAAGAAGGGCCGCATTGCGAAAAGGCGCTGACTGAGGATATGGTCATCTTAAAGCAGCCCGAAGAGATAGACAAAATACGAGATTGCAATCAGGTGGTCGCCGAGATTCTTTTAGAGTTGAGGAGTGTGGTAAAACCGGGTGTTACCACCGGGGAGCTCAATGAGCTGGCAGAAGATTTAGCTGCGAGAAAGAAAGTTAAACCTGCTTTTAAAGGTTATTTGGGCTATCCTTATTCTTTGTGCACCTCTGTCAATAATGAGGTTGTACATGGTTTGCCTTCAGAACGGGTTCTCATTGAGGGTGACATAATAAGTCTGGATTTTGGTGTTTTTAAGAACGGTTATTATGGTGACGCAGCCATTACCGTGCCGGTAGGAAAGATATCGGTGTTTGCCGCAAGGTTACTGCAAGTAACGGAAAAGGGTTTGGAAGATGCAATCGGGGCGGCTCGAGCGGGCAACAGACTAGGGGATATCTCTTTTGCCGTGCAGAGTTGTGCGGAGGCTGCCGGCTATTCTGTCGTCAGGGATTTTGTCGGACATGGTATCGGCAGAAGTCTGCACGAAGACCCGCAGGTCCCGAACTTTGGCGTTCCCGGGCGGGGCATGGAGTTGAAGATAGGAATGGTGCTGGCCATTGAACCGATGGTTAATGCAGGCACATACAGGGTCAAGGTTAAGCCGGATGAATGGACAGTTGTGACGGAAGATGCTGGTTTATCTGCTCATTTTGAGCATTCCGTCGCAATAACGTCGGCAGGCCCGGTGGTTCTAAGCAGATTGCACTGATAAGCTCATAGTGTAGCAATGGTGAAAGGCAGAGGCAAGAGCGACGGCATATGGTAAAGGAAGAAGCAATTGAAGTTGAGGGCCGAGTGATAGAGCCTTTACCGAATGCCATGTTCCGAGTTGAATTGGAAAACGGGTACAAGGTTCTTGCTCATATCTCTGGTAAAATGCGGATGCATTTTATCAAGATTTTGCCGGGAGATAAGGTAACGGTGGAGTTGTCGCCGTACGACTTATCTCGCGGGCGAATTATCTACAGGACTAAGTAAGGGAACGAGATATTAACGGTTAATATAAATAGATGAAGCCACGGGTCGGGGTTGTGCTGTTCAAGGGATAACGCTGGGGGCTTAAGAGGTTGGGGTGATACGGTGAAGGTAAGGTCGTCTGTGAAAAAGATATGTGATAAGTGTAAACTTATCAAGAGGCGCGGCGTGTTAAGGGTAATATGCGAGAACCCCAAGCACAAGCAGCGGCAGGGTTAGTCATCGGCAAGAATTTTTCGGCAAAGTTAGGCGCCGAGAGGAATAAATAATCGCGGAGCGCGTAATTTAGGAGGTAGTAAGGTGGCGAGAATTGCGGGGGTGGATTTACCAAAGAATAAAAGAATCGAAATCGCGCTTACTTACATATACGGTATTGGCCGCAGCAAGTCATTGGTGATACTTGATAAGGCGGGCGTAAGCAGCGATACGAAGACAGACAGTCTTGCTGATTCTGAGGTTGCGGCGATTCGCAGTATCATTGACAGAGATATCAAGGTAGAGGGAGATTTGCGGCGCGAAGTATCAATGTCGATTAAGCGTCTGATGGATATAGGCGCCTATCGGGGCTTGAGGCATCGTAAAGGGTTGCCTACCCGCGGGCAAAGGACAAGCACGAATGCCCGTACAAGAAAAGGACCAAGGCGGGCGATCTCGTCCAAAAAGAAGTAGCTTCAATTGTCTAACGGTGTTGTTCGGTTAGATGGTATAAATTAGTGGGTCATCCTCGGAGGTATCATGGCAAAGGTAGTCAGGAAAGTAGGAAAGAAAAAGGAAAAAAAGAACATTACGGAGGGTATTGCCCATATCCAGTCCACTTTTAATAATACCATCGTGAGCATTGCCGATCTTAGCGGCAACGTAATTGCCTGGGCTTCTTCGGGAACGGAAGGGTTTAAGGGGTCGCGCAAGAGTACGCCTTTTGCAGCGCAAATGGCCGCGGAGAGTGCCGTTAAAAAGGCCAGGGAGCACGGTTTAAGGAACGTGCAGGTTTACGTGAAGGGACCTGGCTCGGGAAGAGAATCGGCGTTGAGATCCCTTCAGTTGGCCGGGCTTAAAATCAGCTTAATAAGAGATGTAACGCCCATTCCTCATAATGGGTGTCGCCCGCCAAAAAGACGGCGCGTCTAACTAAAAAAGCATAATCTTTTAATTGTTTGGTTATTAGCATGGTGATTGAGTAAGGAGGTATTTTTGGCAAGATATATAGATTCGGCCTGTAGGCTATGCCGGAGAGAAGGATTAAAAATATTTCTCAAAGGGGACAGGTGCTACAGTGAAAAGTGCGCTTTTGAACGGCGGGGATATGCACCGGGCGACCATGGTCAGATGCGGCGCAAACAGCCGTCCGATTACGGATTGCAATTACGCGAGAAGCAGAAACTGAAGAGGATGTATGGGTTGCTGGAAAAACAATTTCGCGGTAGTTTTGAGCTTGCCGATAGAAAAAAGGGTATTACCGGCACCAATCTTTTGATAGGTTTGGAAAGGCGTCTGGACAACATGGTTTTTCGCATGGGCTTTGCCAACTCCCGGAACGAAGCCCGGCAGCTTGTTATGCATGGCCATTTCCTGGTGAATGCCAAGCCGGTGAATATTCCATCCTTTCAGCTCAAGGCCGGAGACGAAATTTCGCTGAAGGAAAAAAGCCGGAAGGTGAATTGTATCCTTGAGGCGTTGCAAACAGTGGCGAGAAGAGGTGTGCCGCAGTGGATTGAATTGGATAAGGATAGCTTTAAAGCGATCGTCAAGACGCTTCCCACGCGTGAAGAATTAACCATGCCTGTTAAGGAGCAGTTGGTTGTAGAGCTTTATTCTAAATAGGGGCACTTTGAGGCGTAACCGTTAGTTTCGGCAGAAGCCAAGGGCCATTTTTACAACTGAATGTCATAACAAGGGTAGGAAAATCAAATATGCAAAAAAATTGGGATAACCTGATACGACCAAAGCGTGTTGATATTGACGAAAGTACTCACTCCGCCTCTTATGGGGAGTTTACCTATCAGCCGTTGGAGCGCGGTTTCGGCATTACCTTGGGCAATGCGATGCGCCGGGTATTGCTTTCTTCGCTTCAGGGCGCAGCTATTGTTTCTTTAAGAATTGATAATGTTTACCACGAGTTTTCAACCGTGCCGGGGGTTAAGGAAGATGTGACCGACATTATCCTGAACCTCAAGGGGGTTCGTTTGAAACTCAATCTGGATGGGCCGCGTGAGGTAAGGATTGATGCTTCAAAACCCGGCATTGTCACGGCGGGCGATTTGATTACCGACGATTCTGTGGAAGTCCTTAACCCTGAGCACCACATCGCGACCCTTACGGGCGAAGCGCCTTTTCAGGCGGTTTTGGGCGTCAAAATGGGGAAGGGTTATGTGGCCGCCAGCAGCGACAGGGATGTTGATCAACCTGAGGGGGTGATAAACATCGATGCCTTGTTCTCGCCTATCAAGAAGGTCAATTACACCGTAACCTATTCGCGAGTTGGGCAGATTGCTGATTATGACAAGCTCATCTTTGAAGTATGGACGGATGGAAGCGTCCTGCCTGAAGATGCGGTGGCATATGCGGCAAAAATATTGAAAGAGCAATTGGAAGTTTTTATTAACTTCGACGATACGTCTGAGGAGGAAGAACAGCAAGGGGTTGATGAGGGCAAAAACCTTCATGAACAACTTAGCAGGCATGTATCAGACTTGGAGCTTTCCGTCAGATCGGCAAATTGTTTGAAGAATGCCGGAATTGATTATATATGGGAACTGGTGGAGAAAACAGAGGCAGAAATGCTGAAGACAAAGAATTTCGGCCGTAAGTCTCTTAGTGAGATCAAGGAAGTATTGATGGACTTGGGCCTTGGTTTCGGTATGAAGATCGACAGGAGTCTTTTTAGCAAGCCAGGCAATTAATATGAGGCAAACGGTTTGACAGGGAAAGGCAGAAGCTAAATGCGTTGCGGGAAATCAGGTAGTAAATTAGGAAGGACAACGGCCCATAAAAAGGCTATGTTGCGTAATATGGCGACCTCCATAATAAAGTATGGGAAGATCAGAACCACGGAGGCGAAGGCCCAGGAGTTGAAGCGTGTGGCCGATAAACTTGTGACCCTTGGTAAAAGGGGAGATCTGCACGCCAGAAGGCAGGCCTTGTCTTTTGTTAGAGACAGGGAGATGGTCGGCAAGCTTTTTGATGAGTTGTCTGAGCGTTATCGTAGTAGAGAAGGCGGTTATACGCGGGTCATCAAGGTGGGATTTCGTATCGGTGATAACGCGCCCATGTCCATCGTGGAATTCATCCAATAATTAATGGCGTAATCAAGGGTGTCATCATACTGGGCGATGGCAGTACGGGATAGGACGTCGCTTGCCTCGTGGCTCTTTTGGTAGGCGCCCTTTTTGCCGTATCCCAGACTCTTAGTTGTGTACAGCTGACTTATGTGGCCGGATTATTGAAATCGGGGCCTTATGACATCCCCACGCACTTACCTGCATCAATTGAACAGCAACCTTATTCGCTTGGGGCTTGAACCTATTACGAAGCTCCTTGCTTCCTTGCACAATCCTCAGCACAATTACGTTTCCATCCTGGTCGGCGGCACGAATGGAAAAGGCTCCATAGCCGCAACCGTGGCCGCTATTCTCGAAGCTGGCGGTTACCGCGTCGGGCTCTACACATCACCGCATTTGGTTGATCTTAGGGAAAGAATTCGCGTCAATGGTGAAATGATCGCTGAAGCAGAATTGGACTGCCTGATCGACGAAGTGAGGCAACACGTTGGGGAAGAAGTTTCCTATTTTGAATTCTTTACGGCCGTTGCCTTCCTGTATTTTTATCGCCGACAGGTGGATATGGCCATTTTGGAGGTAGGGTTGGGAGGGCGACTTGACGCCACTAATGTGGTAAAACCGCTCCTCTCCATAATCTCCAATATATCTCTGGAGCATCAGGAATATTTGGGCAAGCGGCTTGAGGACATCGCGGGGGAAAAAGGGGGAATCATTCGGCAGGGCGGGGTGTGCCTGACCGCAGCTAAACAGCGGTCAGTGCTGAAGAAACTGACGGAAATCTGCCGGGAGCGCCAGGCAGTACTCTACCGGGTGGGTAAAGATGTCGTGATCAGATGCCACCGCGATGGCACCTTTTCCTATCAAGGTCTGCAGAAAAGTTATGCTCGGCTGTTTTGTTTTCTCAAAGGGCGTCATCAAATGGACAATGCCGCGTTGGCTTTGGCTGCCATCGAAATCGTCGCCGCCCGAGGCTGGCCAGTAAGCGATCTGGCGCAATTAAAGGGTATGGCGGCTGTTAAGTGGGAAGGCCGGTTGGAAGTATTGCAAGCAGCGCCGCAAGTTGTTGTTGACGGTGGTCACAATCTGGCAGGCATTGCCGCTCTTTGCCGGGCTTTGCAGGAGAATTTTACATATCGGCGTCTGATCCTGGTATTTGGTGTGCTTAGCGACAAAAACTACACAAAAATGTTGAAACATATTGCGCCCCTGGCGTATATGGTGATCATCACCAGGCCTGAAACGGAAAGGGCCGTGCCCCCCCGGGAACTGGAAGAACTGGCCGGGTCCTATTGCCGCCAGGTGAAGGTGATAGAGCAGCCGCGCCAAGCCCTGGCGAAGGCCATGAAGGTGGCGGATAAGGAAGATCTCATATGTGTTACCGGTTCTCTCTATCTGGTCGGTGATATAAAAAGGGACTTCGCGGGAAATAACACATGAGGGGCGGCAGGAAGGGGGAGACCCCGGAAGCAGCCTTTTAAAATGGCGGTAGTATGAGAAAACTATGGATTTGGCTCAGCTGGCCTGCACTTTTATTAATTTGGCTGACAGGCAGCGCTTTAGCTCTGGAAGATCCGTTTGCCGGGGAAACAACAAAAGGCCCCGTTACTATTGAAGCGGATAGCATTTCCTACGACCGCGAAAATGATGTTTACCATGCCCAGGGCAGCGTAAATATTTTGTTTTCCGGCGGCACGTTAAAAGCGCAATCCGTTTCCTTGTCAAAAGGCGCAAATGTTGCGTCCGCCCACGGTAAGGTGATAATCCGGACGGATAACGATGTTCTGGAAGGCGACGAAGTGATCTTTAATCTTACCACCAGTACGGGCGTCGTCAATACCGGCAAGATGTTTGTCGCTCAGAACCATTTCTATCTGAGGGGCGATAAGATCGAAAAAAGCGGTGAGGCAACCTATCATATTCAGGGTGTTTGTTTGACCACTTGTGATGGTGAGAAACCGGATTGGCGGATCACCGGCAAGACGATGGATCTTACTGTCGATGGTTACGGGATGATTACCGGCGGTAAATTCCTGGCCGGGGACATACCCCTTTTGTATCTACCCTATTTCTTGTTCCCTGCTAAAACCACCCGCCAGACAGGCTTCCTTTTCCCGCGTCTGGCCTATTCGAGTGAAAAACTAGGCTGGGACGTGGAGTTGCCTTTTTATGTGGCCGTTTCGAAAAGCATCGACATGACCTTTTTTCAGCGTTACATGGGTAAAAGGGGTTTTCAGGAAGGGGTGGAATTCCGTTATTTCTTTAATAAAGATTCCTACGGGACAATTTATGGAGATTATCTGCATGACACGCAGCAAATCACGGAACAAAAGGATAATCTCTTTCGTGACTGGCAATCCGCACAGGATAGATGGTCATTTTACTTCCAGTCTTACACCGCATTAAAGCCGGACTTAAACCTCCGTTCCGACATCGCGCTCGTGTCAGATCCATGGTATTTCAAGGATCTGACTTCCCATAACTATTATCTCGATCATTATGCGTCGGGTGGCAATGACCGCTTCAAGAGGGTAGCCTTTACGGCAGACGAATCGCTAGATGCCCTGGAATCTAAGATTCGTTTGGTAAAGGACTGGTCCTTATACAATCTTACCGCGCTCATAGATTATCGTGACGATCTCACGCAAATTTCTAATGATGCTACTTTGCAAAAATATCCGGAAATTACACTAAGCGGCGTAACGCAGACATTCCTTGACACGCCGTTGAACTTCGCGTTAAACGCCGCGGTCAGTAATAATTACCGCAAGGGAGGACAAAAAGGGGAGCTCGTTGAGCTCAAACCTGTGCTGAGCCTGCCACTTGACGTTGGCGGCGTTTTTAGCCTGATTCCCCAGTTGGAGATGCGTGAGACGCTTTGGGACAGAAAAGACAATCTGGATACCAATAATCGCCAGGGTTCTCGCACGGCCTATCGCGTAGGTGTGGATATAACCACCTCGGTCTTTCGTGATTTTACGCTTTCAGGGGGGGACGTAGAGAAGATCCGGCATGAAATTAAACCGGAGTTGCTTTATTTTTATACTCCGTATTTTAATCAAGGGGGTTTGCCTGACTTTGCCGAAACCGTAGATGAGCGTAATTCCTTGACTGTGGCACTTACTAACACCTTCCTGGCCAAACGCAGGGATAAGGAAGTAGGGCCAAAATACTGGGAAATATTGCGGATCAAGCTGGCTCAGAATTATGATGTGAAAGAAGCCAGGAGGGATGATAATGTCTCCGCCGTTCCCAGGAGGCCTTTCCGGAACATCGATATGGAGGTGGACTATAAGCCCACGTCTTTTCTTTCCTTCTATGCACGGGACAGCTTTGACGTCAACTCGGGAGGCTGGGAGAAAGCTAACTATGATCTGGAACTGAACGATATGCGAGGCGACTTAGCAGCGGTCGGTTACCGTTATACTCGTGATTTGCTCAAAGAAATAAATCTCTATTTAAAGATTATGGTAACGAGAAATTTCCTTTTTTCTTACGACTTGAGAAAAAATGAGTTCGACGATCGTAAACTCAGAAATGCTCTGGGACTCAAATATACGCGCCAGTGCTGGAGCATTGGCATTTACTACAACGATGCTGTGGACGACCGGACGGTGATGCTGTCTTTTTCCCTCAACGGCCTGGGGCAGGCGGGGGAAATAGACCGTCCGGGCAGGCCAATGGTATCAGGTCTCGACATGTAACAAAGGAAATACATGACGGCAAAGATTACGAGCCTGCCGTCCTTTTAGATAGGGAAAAAGCCAAATGTCAAGACCCGGCGCCTTAAGGCTGGACAAATTGTTGGTGCAAAGGGGGTTGGCGCCGGAAGAGGGAAGAGCGCGGGCCTTGATCATGGCTGGAAATGTGCTGGTGGCGGAAAGTGTCGTGGATAAGGCAGGGGCGCTGGTGCGCCTGGATGCCGCCGTAAGGCTCAAGCGGGTGGATTGCCCCTATGTGAGCCGGGGCGGGCTGAAGCTTAAGGCAGCCTTGGAGCACTTTCACATCGACGTCCGGGGGTTGGTGGCACTCGATGTGGGTGCCTCCACCGGCGGCTTTACGGATTGCCTGTTGCAGGCGGGGGCGGCCCAGGTTTATGCCCTGGATGTTGGTTATGGGCAACTGGCCTGGAAACTTAGAGGGGACAAACGGGTGGTCTTGATCGAGAGGACAAACATTCGCCACTTTACCGGCGCCGGTCTTATGGAAAAGGCAGCTCTGGCGACTGTTGATGCGTCTTTCATCTCCCTGCGTCTCGTCATCCCGGCTGTTTTAAACCATATAACCGCCGGTGCCGCCCTTTTGGCCCTGATAAAGCCGCAGTTCGAAGTGGAAAAAAAAGATTTGGGCGCCGGTGGCGTTGTTGAGAACCCGGCGCAGCATCGCCGGGTCATTGAGGAGCTTGTCTCTTTCTGCGGGGAGAACCATCTGGACGTTGTGGGCGTTTGTGAATCGCCTCTTATCGGTCCGGCCGGCAACAGGGAGTTCTTTATCTACAGTCGGAAGAGAGGAGAAAACCGCTAGGTGGGCGTCAAACTGGCAGAGACGGCAGGTTTTTGCATGGGTGTGCGCCGGGCGGTGGATCGGGTGCTTGATGCTGCCCGCAGAGACCGGGGACCGATTTATACCTATGGTCCCCTGATCCATAATCCCCAGACGGTGGAATTGCTTAAGAAGCGGGGGATCATGCCCGTCGGCAGCATTGCGGAGATTCCCGCCGGTGCGGAGACAACGCTGGTCATCAGGGCCCACGGCATATCGCCGGCGGAGCGGCAGCAAATCAAGGCCAGGGGAGTGAGGATTATCGACGCCACCTGCCCCAAGGTGGGCCGCGTCCAAGCCATCATCAAAAAGTACGCTGCCCGCGGTTATGGGATTGTTATTGTGGGCGATGCAGGGCATCCGGAGGTAACGGGCTTACTTGGTTATGCCGCTGGCCGGGGCGTGGTGGTGGGCACGGAGGAGGAAGCGGCGCGCATCCCCTATACGGAACGGCTGGGTATTGTCGCGCAGACAACCCAGGATACCACCACATATGATGATATTATCAACGTTATCAAGGGTAAAATGCCCCAGGCGCTGGTTTTTAACACCATTTGCGATTCCACAGGTAAAAGACAGACGGAAATAAAGGAGTTGGCTGCCCAGATGGATGCCATCGTGATTGTCGGGGGAAGCAACAGCGCCAACACCAGAAGGCTGGTGGAGCTTGCGGAGCATCAGGGAAAACCAACCTTTTATATTGAAACGGCCGAAGAACTGAAAAACCATTCCTGGGGTGATTATGCCGGGATCGGGGTTTCGGCAGGGGCCTCTACCCCCAATTGGATCATTGATCGGGTGGTAAACGACATCACCGGGTTTCAGGCCCAGGGTGGTGGAAAATCAAGGCCTCTCTTTAATTTTTGGCTATTCCTGATCCGGACGGATATCTACTCGGCTCTGGGGGCCGGTTCTATTTATTTAGCCGCTACGCTTCTTCAAGGAAACGATGCGCAGGGGGTCAATTTTGGGATCGCCTCCTTGTACGTTTTTGCTATGCACATTTTAAACCGTTTCACCGACCATAAAATTAACGTTATCGGTTCCGTCCGGGAAGAGAGCTATCAAAAGCATGAAAGTCGTTACATTTTTCTGGCCCTGGGGGCATTGCTGACGGCCTTGGTTTTAGCGCTGACACAAGGGGCGAAGCCGTTCCTTTTTCTCCTGCTCTTGTCTCTGGCTGGTGTTTTGTATAACGCCCCTTTGTTGCCAAACCGATGGCGTTTTCACAGCTTGAAGGAAATACCAGGTTCAAAAAATGTTTCTATGGCCCTGGCATGGGCGATGGTGACTTCCGTTTTACCTGCGATTAGCGCCGGGAACGCCTTGGAAAGCGCTATTTTCGTAGCTTTTGCTTTTGCCTTTGCCTTTGTCATGGTTTTCATTCGTTCTGTATTTTTTGATATTTTGGATATGCAGAATGACAGACTGATGGGCTGGGAAACGATCCCTGTCGTAATTGGCCGGTTGGCCTCATTGAGGTTGCTAAGGTTTCTCTGGGTTTTGCTGGTTGTTTTGCTGGCTGTGGCTTTTCCCGTTGGTTGGGCAACATCGGTCAGTTGGGCGTTGATTATCTGTCCATTTTATTTATTGATATGTTCCAAGCTATATGATAGAAGGGCGGCGCTTTCTCTTTCCGGCATGGAATTGTGGGGACTTCTAGAAACAAACTACATTATTGCGGGTGTGGTTGGCATGCTATGGCTCGCCTGTGTCAGGGCTGCCGCGTGAAAGGATTGAGGGGAGATATTTTGGCGATGCCTGGACGTTCTGTTTTCCCCCTGCTGATCTGGCTTCTGGTCGCACTCGGCGGCTGCAGCGGCATCCGCTATTCCGAGGTGACACCCGCAGCCCGGGATTTTCATCCCCGGGCGATAGCGCTGCTTTCCCTGGACGTAGTTGCTCAGGAAGAAGCGAGGACGGTGCTTGATCGTCTTGTTACGAAAAAATTAACGGATAAGGGGTACTTCCAGAAGGTTTTATCCGCCGACACTGTGCAGGGATTGTTTCTGAAAGACGAAACATTGCGGCAGGAAGCTGCAGCTTACCTGGGCAAGTTGGAAGCCGTGAATTTTTCCGATAGCGATCTGAGCCGTGAGATAGGAAGAAAACTTGGAGTTGACGCTTTATTATTGGTGAATTTGGATTACTGGTATTATACCAAAGAAGCGGGCAGGAATGTGGCGAAGGTCGGCATGGGCATGAGGTTGATTAACGCAGAAAGTGGCCAGATAATCTGGAAGGCCGGGCATGACCTGGCGCCGGATTATGTTTTTATGAAACCGGATTTGAGCAGTATTGCCGCAGATGTGGTAAAGCAAATGATCGGGGCGATGCCGCATTAAATATGATCGGGTGGGTTTTTAAAAAGGAGGTGGCATGATGAAAGAAGAAGTAATAAAAGCTCTTGAGCAGATCCGGCCCAACTTGCAAATGGACGGCGGGGATGTCGAGTTGGTGGACATCGGTGAAGATGGCATAGTCAAGGTAAAGCTGTTGGGGGCTTGCGGGGGGTGTCCGATGTCTCAGATGACCTTGAAGATGGGGATCGAGCGACATTTGAAGCAGATGGTTCCCCAGGTAAAAGAGGTTGTTGCAGTATAATGGCTTTGTTGGCTGGAAGAAGCCAATTAAAATAAAAATTAAGGAGAGTGAATATGTCGTACGTTATAACAGATGATTGCATTACTTGCGGATCATGCCAGGATGAATGTCCGGTAGAGGCGATCAGTGAGGGGGATGATAAGTACACCATTGATCCAAACCTTTGTACGGATTGCGGAAAATGTGCCGAGCAGTGTCCCGTGGAGGCGATTATTGCCGGGGAATGATAAGTAAAAGCCAAATTCTCGATTGGCACAGGGGGAACTATCGGCTGGAAGAGGTCGCGCTTCCCCCTGTTTTTTACTTACCTGCTGCTTTGAAAGCATAAAAGTGAAGATACCTATGGGCCGATTCATAACTTTTGAAGGTGTGGAAGGCAGCGGGAAAACAACCCAGGTCAGGATGGCCAAAGGCTATCTTGAGGCAGAGGGGATTCCCCTCGTTGCCACCGATGAGCCGGGCGGTACGCCCCTGGGGAAAATAATAAGGAAAATGCTTTTAAATGTCGGCCCTTATGCCATCTTTCCCCACGCCGAGTTGCTCCTTTTTATAGCAGCCCGGGCGCAGCATGTCCAGGAGGTGATCCGGCCGGCTCTGCAACAGGGAAAGTTGGTGCTCTGCGACCGTTTTCTCGATGCCACTTTGGCCTATCAGGGGTGGGGAAGGGGGCTAGACAGGGTCTTTATTGAGACTCTGCACGATTTTGCGACTAACTCCCTGAAGCCGCACCTCACGATTCTGCTGGATCTGCCCGCCGAAAAAGGTTTGCAACGGGCGCTGGAACGGATTGCCCAGCGTCGGGGGGGCAGCCCGGAGGATCGTTTCGAAAGAGAGAACCTTGCTTTCCACCAACGGATCCGTGATGGTTATCTGGCCCTTGCGTCGAAGGAGCCGGCGAGGTATCGCATTATCGATGCCTCGCGGGAGATGGCGGTTGTACACCGGGATGTATGCAGCACCCTGGCCGCTTTCATAAGTAGCTAGATAGAGGTGGGGACGTTTTGTCACACACATTTAAGGTCCTGCCAGGAGGCGCATGCTAATGTCCTTCGGGGATATTGTTGGTCATGAAAAACAGATTGCGCAACTGCAAAGCGCTTTTAACCAGGGCCGCATCCCCCATGCCTTCCTCTTTCACGGTCCCGAGGGCGTGGGAAAAAAGACCACGGCCCTAGCCTTTGCCAAAGCCTTGAACTGCCTGGCGAATATCCCTGGTTCCTGCGGTGTCTGCTCATCCTGCCGAAAGGCTGATCATAGAAACCATCTGGACATCATCGTCCTGGCGCCGGAGGGACAGTTTATCAAGATTCAGGCAATCCGCGACCTGCAGGAGCGTCTGAAGTTTAAGCCCCGGGAGGGGAAGAAACGCATCTGCATTATTGACGAAGCGGAAAGGATGAACGATGCGGCCGCGAACGCCCTCTTGAAGACCCTGGAAGAGCCGCCGTCGGCCAATCTGATTATTTTGGTTTCCCCACGGCCCTTTCAATTGTTGCCCACGATTCTTTCCCGCTGCCGTCAACTTCGGTTTAATCCCCTTACTGAGGAAAAAGAGGCGAGCTTTTTACAAGAGCGCCTCCGTCTGGATTATCCGGCCGCCCGTCTTTTAGCGGCTTCTTCCGGTGGCAGCATTGGCCGGGCGGTTGAGATGCATGGCAGTGCCTATCTGGAAATGCGTGAGGAAATCATGGAATGGGCTGCCGCAGGGCTGGGGCATGATCCGTTGCTGCGTCTGTCAAGTTTGAGCTGTTTTGGGCAAAACAGGGAAGAGGCAGCGGAAAGGTTGAATATCTTGCGGGTTTGCTATCGAGATGCACTGGTATCCAAAGAAACGCACGATGTGGAAATGCTCATCAACCAGGATCGTACCGATCTCATTAAGTCTTTGGCAGAGCGTCTGACCATCCCCGACATGATCAACGATTTGCGGACCATCGAGCGGGCGATGCGCGCCCTTGAGCAGAATGCCGATAAGACATTGACTTTAGAAGTGATGACGCTTAAACTGAGCCGATAACGGTTCCGTAAGCAGGATATATATGGAAGCTATCGATAGTAAAGCATCAAAGGAGTCACCGGTGAAAAACGTCGTCGGGGTCAAATTTCGTCCCTCAGGAAAGGTCTATACTTTTGGCGCCCGCGAGTTGTCCCTGCAAAAGCGGGATATGGTGTTAGTGCACACCGACGATGAGTTGGCCATGGGTATGGTAGTAACGGATCTTCAGGTTGTGGCAAAGGAGAATCTGCCGCCAAATCTTAAAGACATTGTCCGCAAGGCCACGGTGGGCGACCTGCGAATGCAGGAAGATAACGAGCGTCTGGAAAAAGAGGCCCGAAAATTTTGCCGGGAACGCATCATGTCACGTGGCCTGCCCATGAAGCTGATCGGCTTGGATTGTGCCTTTGACGAGAAGAAAATGATCTTCTATTTTACGGCGGAAAACCGGGTTGATTTTCGGGAATTGGTCAGGGATCTGGTGCAAAAATTTAAAGCCCGGATCGAGCTGAGACAAATTGGCGCACGTCAAGAGGCGAAGCTGCTAAAGGGGCTGGGCATGTGCGGACGGGAAGTGTGTTGCGCTAATTCCCTGCCCAACATTGATCGGGTCTCCATCAAGATGGCCAAGGAACAGGGCCTTTCTCTTAATCCGGAGAAGATTTCCGGTCTTTGCGGGCGACTCATGTGTTGTCTGGCCTTTGAATATGACGGCTACGTGGAAATGCGAAAAGGCATGCCCAAGTGCGGCAAGACGATTAAAATAACCCAGGGAGCCGCCAAAGTGCTGCGGCAGAATGTGCTGCGCGGCGAAATCGCCGTTGCTCTGGAAGGCGGGCAGGAGATAACCCTGAACGTCAAAGATATCTTATAGTACGCCCCGCTCCAGTCTTACTTCTCGCAAAGGACATTTATGGAAGAAGCTTTTTATATTACGACACCCATCTATTACGTTAACGCCTCGCCGCATCTCGGCCATGCCTACACCACTATCGTGGCGGACGTGCTGGCCCGTTATCATCGTCTCTGCGGAGTTAAAACTTTTTTCCTGACGGGTACCGATGAGCACGGTGACAAAATAGCGGCGGCGGCCGACAAGGCGGGGCTTGCCCCCCAGGCTTACGCCGATATGGTCAGCGGGCAGTTCCGTAACCTTTGGCCGGCGTTATCCATCACGAATGATGATTTTATCAGAACAACCGAGGCCCGTCATATCAAGACGGTGCAACTGATTTTACAGAAAGTCCATGATGCCGGCGACATCTATTTCGGTTCTTACGAAGGTCATTACTGTGTAGGGTGTGAACGTTTTTATATGGAAAAAGAACTGGTGAACGGCTGTTGCCCCGATCATCAGAAAGAGCCTGAATACCGACAGGAAAGCAATTATTTCTTCCGGATGAGCAAATATCAGGATTGGCTGATCCGGCACATTGAGGAACATCCCGATTTCATCCGGCCGGAGCGTTATCGCAACGAAGCTCTGGCCTTTCTCCGGGAACCGCTGGAGGACCTTTGCATCTCCCGCCCCAAGTCCAGACTGACCTGGGGCATCGAGCTGCCCTTCGACGACCAGTATGTAACATATGTCTGGTTTGACGCCCTGATCAATTACATTACGGGTATCGGCTATCCCGATGGGGAAAATTTTAAAGAATTCTGGCCGGTAGCGGAGCACCTGATCGCCAAGGACATTTTGAAACCCCACGGCATCTACTGGAGCACCATGCTCAAGGCGGCGGGCATTGAACCTTACCGGCATCTCAACGTGCACGGCTATTGGGTGGTCGATCAGAGCAAAATGTCCAAGGCCGTAGGCAATGTGGTTAATCCCCTGGCGCTTAAGGACGAGTACGGGCTTGACGCCTTCCGGTATTTTCTTATGCGGGATATGGTGTTCGGCTTGGATTCAACTTTCAGCGAGGAGGCCTTCATCCAGAGGACAAATGCCGATCTGGCTAATGATCTTGGCAACCTGGTGAGCAGAACCATGACCATGGCCCTGAAATATGGCAATGGGCAGGTGCCCGTGCCGCAGATGTCGGCGTCTGAAGATGATGTTCTAGTTGAGGCCTTAAAGAAAGTAAACGCAGCAGTGGTGGAGTGTTTTGCGGAGTTGGCGCCCCACAAGGCGCTGATGGCCATCTGGGAATTTATCGGCGTCACGAACAAATACATTGTGGAAAGAGAACCCTGGGAGCTGGCCAAAGACCCCAGGCAAGGACCACGCCTGGAGCACATCTTATACAATCTTCTGGAAGCGCTGCGCATCATCTCCGTGCTCCTTTTACCTTTTATCCCTGACGCTGTCGGCAAGATCAGAACGCAGTTGGGTATCGAGGCTGGGACGTCCGAGAATTTCCAGAGCATTCAACATTGGGGAGGTTTAGCCACCGGGTTGACTCTGCAACGCGGCGAAACGCTATTTCCGCGTATTGCCGTTATTTCAGAAGGGGCTGCCGCTCCCGCAAAAACCGAAACTGCCGCCGCCCATCTTCCTTTTAAACCTCTCATAGAGTATGCCGATTGGGAAAAGGTTGATCTGCGGACAGGTAAAATCCTGTCGGCAGAGCGGGTAGCTAAATCCAACAAACTGGTAAAACTAAGAGTCGATTTGGGAGAGGAGCGGGTCATTGTGGCGGGTATCGGCAAAGATTACGAACCGCACGAGCTTGTTGGTAAAATCATCGTCGTGGTGGCTAACCTGAAGCCTGCCAAACTTATGGGCATTGAATCTCAAGGCATGCTGCTGGCCGCAGGTACGGCGGAAGGGCTGGCGTTGCTCGCCGTGGACGGCAAGCCCGCTACCGCGGGAACCGGCATTCATTAGCCCCCAAAGCGAATCACACCACCCTGTTTGTGCAAATCAGAAGTTAAACTTGCGTTTTGCACGAAATACGCTGGCGCTGGCGGTTTATCCTGACCGGCGGCTATCAACCGCAACTGCGCGTAATCAGGTGGGTAATCATGGATGTCCCCCGAATATCCCCGAGATAGGGGAATAACATTGAAATAGGAAATATAAAAAGTAGTTGACTTATTTTAGTAGATGTGCTATTCAAATAGTAAATCTATCTTAGGAGGTCGCTATGAGAACTGTCAGGGTATCGGAGGATGTGTGGCAAGTTATCGCGAGCCAAGGAAAATTTGGAGAAACAGAGGATGATGTCCTCAGGCGTATTTTGAAATTACCACAACAATCAAGGACAGACGATTTAACAAGACTTTCGGAAATTGATAGGGGACGCGGCCCTCGCAAAGCTTTCGCCACGCAGCGGATGAGTTGTCATATTAGCAATAATCAACTTCAGGTTACATTTCAGAACGGTGCCACACGTTCATGGCCCTTGCCAACCCGTAGCGATAAAGCCGGGATTAAAGCGGTCCGTGATAAGGCTGTTACATTTGCCAGAGAGCATGAGGCAACAATAGGGCAGATAAATGCTGTCAAGAAGACCTTAACTGATAACGAATATTGGACGAGCAAATAAGAAGGAAATAAAGCATGGTCTAACACGTAAATCAAGGCGACGGGTAATAGCGCCTATTTGTATTTCATTCAAGCTGGTTACCCCCGAGCCTTATTTTTCTCTTTATGGTTTCATAATAAAAGGGGTGTCGCTATGTCTATCATTATATTTGGTCGCAAGGCAGGAAGACAAATTAAAATTAATAAAAGAGCAGAATTCACTTTTCCCAATAAATATGGAGAAGAAATTGAAAGCAATAATTGTGTAGAGTTGCACGCTATTTGGACAATTATTCTCTGATTATTTGGGCCTGCATTTGGACAAGGATAGCATGAATATACAGGGCAATAAAGGCCAAGGCCTTCGGGTGCTCCCTGCGGTCGCAGCCTTTACAGCCCTGTATATTCATGCTTTTTGGAAATTAGCGACGGCGAGAGGAACGCGACACCCGCTCTGGCTCAAGAAACTAAAGTCATCTGGATCAGTTTTT